>DASTMZ010000198.1:0-20498 GCA_035713725.1 Micromonosporaceae bacterium | reverse complement strand
TACCCCTCGCGCAAGCGCGATGCCAAACCGGTCGGATCATGAGGGCAGGCGAGGCCGAAGCCGAATGCGCGCCGGCCGGCGAGGGAATTCGCGCCGGTCCAGGTGCGGCCGCCGAGATCACCGGCGATCGTCAAGCAGCTGACCCGGCGTTCCGCGTACTGCTGCGCGCACTCGACAATCGCGCCGGCGGAGCCGTGCGTTGCCGCGGCGCCAGCGCGACTGGCCGCGCCCCGGGCAGGGCAGGCGCTGCGGCCGTTCTCGGCACCTCGACCGTCGCTTCCTGCGGCCGGGCATAGCGGGTCAACCCCAGTACGGCGCCGAGCGTGCACGTAAAGCCAAGCACCGCGAGCCACACCAGCCCGGATCGGATCTGGTCGCCGAGCAGGGCGAGCCCGATGACCGCCGCTGGCGCCGTGGCGGCCGCGTCCATCGCAGCCACCGCGACCGTTGTCGGACCGCGTTGCAGAGCCAACCCGAGCAACAGCTGGCCGAGCGGGGCATGCGCGAAAAGCAGATACAGCAGCGGGTGCGCGACGACGAAGGACAGGTGATGGGCGCCGGCGAGCACGCGCGAGTCGACCGCGGCCGCGCCGAAGGCGAGGCCAGCAAGGGAGCCGAGCGCGAGCGTGCCGAGCGTGCCGCGGAGTCGCGCCGCGAAGAAACCGAGCACCCCGATCGCCACCAGGACGGCGACCAGCACCGTGAACGCGCCCGGCCGCAGGTGATGCGCGACACCGGGCCGTGCCGCGATCACGAGTCCGCCGATGCCGGCGCCCAGCAGCGCGAGCAGTCCGATCTCGGCGCGTGGCAAACGCCAGCGCATGAACAGCACGCCGAGCAGCGCCATCACGCCGAGACCGGCGGCCACGCTTGCCTGGACGAGAAACAGCGGCAGCTCGCGACGGGCGAAAAAGGCAAGCGCGAAACCGAGCACCTGGAAGACCACGCCGAACAGGTAGATGCGCTGGTTAGCAAGGCGGAGAAGCAAGGATGGTTGCAGAGAGTGACAGCAGCGTGTACGTCGCGCAGCGATGGACTGCAGCAGGTTGGCCGCGCCGTACACGAAGATCATCGCTGCTAGACACAGCCACCCGATCCAAACCATCCCGCGAGGATAGACGTACCCGGCGGATTTTGCCCGTTGTGTGACGCCGGGCAAGGGTCGTCGCGCGACTACTCTCCGTAAGCTAGCCGCTCGAGTACGTCGGCGTGCAGCGCGCCGTTGGTCGCCACCGCACTGCCGCGACCTGGGCCGGGCCGGCCGCCGAGATCGGTAAACATGCCGCCAGCCTCGGTGACGATTGGTACGAGTGCGGCAACGTCCCATAGCGAGAGTTCCGGCTCGACCATGATGTCGACGGCACCCTCCGCGACGAGCATGTGGCCGTAGAAGTCGCCGTAGGCGCGGCTCCGCCAGCAACGGTTCATGATCTCCAACATCGCGGGCAGCCGGCCGATCTCGTCCCATGACGGCAACGACGAATAGCAGAACGACGCGTCGGCGAGCCGGCGGACACCGCTCACTCGAAGCGGGGTGGCGGCGGACGCGTGTCGTCCGGCGTACGCGCCGTGCCCGACGGCCGCCCACCAACGGCGTTGCAGCGCCGGCGCGGACACCATGCCGACCACGACCTGGTCGCCTTCCATCAGCGCGATCAGCGTCGCCCAGATCGGCACACCGCGGATGTAGTTCTTCGTGCCGTCGATCGGGTCGATGACCCAGCGCCGGTGGCCGGGTCCGGCCGGAGCGTCGGTGGCACCGAACTCCTCGCCGAACACGCCGTCACGCGGGCGCGTGCGAGCCAGCGTGGCGCGCAACGCCTTCTCGACGGCCATGTCGGCATCGGTGACCGGGGTCAGGTCGGGCTTCTCGGTGACCTGCAGGCTGAGGGAGCGGAATCGGCTCAGCGAGACCGAATCCGCGGTGTCCGCGAGAACGTGCGATAGCGCGAGATCGTCGGCGTAACCGGGCACACGCGAAACCTAGCGGATCAGCGGCGATTCTCTTGCGCACCGTGCGGTGGCGGTTTGTGACAACCATATGGAGTTCGGCCTTGGTAACGGCCTCGTGGGCGGGCAGGGCCCGTTGCGCGTACGCACAGTGCACGCGTCGGTACGCTGCGGTGACTTCAGGCGTCTGCCCACACCGGACAGTCGCTCACGCCGCCGGTGAGAGCGACTGGACCCGCGTGTAGTCGACCCAGTCGAACGGAAATTCGTGTCGTTCGTCGGCCGGATGATGTTCCCGCGCGACTTCGGTCCAGAGCGCGGTGTCGAATCGCGGAAACCACGTGTCGGCGCCATCGATCGTCACGTTCACCCAGGTTAGTCGCATGCCAGTGGCATATGGCAGAGCCAACTCGTAGACCTGACCGCCGCCGGCGACCGTGAGCCCGGCGCCGCCGGCCAGCCCGACGGCTTCCTCCAGCGAGCGCACCGCGACCTGGCCGTCGTACGGCGCCGGCCGCGAGCGGCTCAATACATATGTCGTACGACCCGGCAGCGCGCGACCGATCGACAGCGCCGTTCGGTAGCCCATCAGCATCGGCCGGCCGGTCGTGATTGCCTTGTAGCGGCGCAGATCGTCGGGCAGGTGCCACGGCAGCATCTCGTCCGGTCGGCCGATCGCGTAGCTCCGGTCCAAAGCCGCGACGAGCACGAGGCCGCCGAACCGTGGATCCACGGTCAGACCGCGATCGGCGCTTTGATCGACGGGTGCGGGTCGTAGCCGACGATCGCCACGTCCTCGTACCGGTAATCGAAGATCGACCCCACGCCCGGCGTGAGCTCGAGGCGGGGCAGCGGCCGTGGCGTGCGTTCGAGCTGTATGCGCGCCTGGTCAAAGTGGTTCGCGTAGAGGTGCGCGTCACCAAGTGTGTGGACGAATTCCCCGACCCGAAGCCCGGTGACGCCCGCGACCATGTGCGTGAGCAACGCATAGCTCGCGATGTTGAACGGCACGCCGAGAAAGATGTCGGCGGACCGCTGATAGAGCTGACACGACAAGCGGCCGTCCGCGACATAGAACTGGAACAACGCGTGGCACGGCTGCAGTGCCATGTCCGGCAGGTCGGCGACATTCCACGCGCTGACCACGAGCCGGCGCGAATCCGGGTTGCGGCGTATTTCGTCGATCACCCAAGAAATCTGATCGATCGTGCGGCCGTCCGGACACGCCCACGACCGCCATTGCTTGCCATAGACCGGGCCAAGGTCGCCGGCCTCGTCGGCCCACTCGTCCCAGATCGTCACGCCGTGGTCATGCAGATAATCAACCGTCGTGTCGCCGCGCAGGAACCAGATCAGCTCGTGCACGATCGATCTCAGGTGCAGCTTCTTCGTGGTGACGAGCGGGAAGCCGGCGGCGAGACCGAAACGCATCTGGTAGCCGAACACCGATCGCGTGCCGGTGCCGGTGCGATCACCCTTCGCCGTACCGTGATCAAGAACGTGTTCGAGCAGATCGAGGTAGGCGCGCATGGGCGGAGTTTATGCGCTCCCACCGACAACCTCCGGGCGCGACGGGCCGTCGGGCGGCCAGATTGCCAACACCGCCGAGGGGTTAGATTCGGCTAATGCGACCGGAGGCGGTGTGTGGGCTGCTCGCCGAGGAGGAGCGGTTGCTGGTTTTCTCGGCGGTTGTGCTCGGCGCGTCGACGCCGTCCGCGGTCGCCGACGCAACCGCGCTGCCGGCCCGCGACGTGGTGCGCGCGATCCAGCGCCTCGAGCAGGGCGGGTTGCTGCGCATCGCCGAGGGCAAGCTGTTCGCGGACCGTGGCACGTTCAAGGACGCGATTCGCGAGTACGCCGCACCACCAGCGGCCGACGAGCCGCTGGATCCGGACCAGGCGAAGGCCGCCGTGTTGCGTGCGTTCATCCGGGACGGACGGCTGACGTCCGTGCCGGCGGCGCGCGGGAAGCGGAGGGTCGTTCTCGAGCACATCGCGGCAAGCTTCGAGCCGGGCATCAAATATCCGGAACGCGCCGTCGACGCGGTGCTGCGCGCGTGGTACGACGACTACGCGTCACTGCGCCGGTTCCTCGTCGACGAGGAATTGATGGCTCGCGACCGGGGCATCTACTGGCGCACCGGCGGACCGGTCGACATCGCGTGACGACGTCGGCAGACGCTGACGCAGGTCAGCTTGCGGCGGCGCTCGGTTGCGCGGCCGGCGTCGACTTCTTGATGGTCGTGGCGGTCTCGACGCTGTCCGAGATGCCGCTCGGCTTCCAGAACACGCGATAAGTGGTGAGCGTCGTGCCGAGCACGATCAGGAAGGACGTTGCGAACGACTTGCCGTTCAGGTCGCCGGCGATCCAACTGGTCACGAACGAGGCCAGCACCGAGACAAGCAGAGCGACCAGTGCCTTTGCCTGCGGTTTCCAGTGCGCCTGGTTTACCACCGACACGACGAGTGGCATCACGATGCCGACGAACGCGGAGGCGAGTTGGAGATTCGTCACGGCGAGCTCCCGGGGCCGGAGTGCGTGTGCAGAGGTACGCAAACGGTAGTAGCCGGGCATGACCGTGGCAACGGGCCACAGTGGTCAGCGCAACCGGCCACGGTGGGCGCCGCAACGGTATCGCTCTACGGGCTGTCCGGCGGCAGCTCGGGCAGCGCGTCGTCGTACGACGTGACGTCGGCCGCGTCCGCTTCGCCGCTCTGTGACGCGAGCAACCGGCGGAATGACGCGAGCCGGCGGGGATCCGCGCCACCCGCCGCGACCAGCGCATCGAGCCCGCAGTCCGGACTTGTCGCGGTGTGTTCGCAGTTCGGCGGGCAGTTCACCGACGCCTCGACGAGATCCGGGAAGCCGTGCAACACGCTGTTCGCGGACACGTGGGCCAGGCCGAACGACCGTACGCCGGGCGTATCGATGATCCAGCCGTCGACACCATCGAGGCGCAGTGCGACGGCGCTCGCCGACGTGTGGCGACCCTTGCCTACCGCACTCACCACGCCGACCGCGCGATCCGCGTCCGGGATCAAGCGATTGACGAGTGTCGACTTTCCGACACCGGAGTGTCCGACGAGGACGGAGACCTGACCGGTCAACGCGGCCACCAGGTCGGTGAGCGGCTCATCGGGTCGGCACAACACGTGGGGGAGGAGCAACTCGGCGTAGTAGTCGAGCACCGGCTGCGGGCTGGCGAGATCCGCCTTCGTCAGGCATAGCAACGGTTCGATCTCGGCGTCGTACGCGGCCACCAGGCACCGGTCGATGAAGCCGGTCCGGGCCGGCGGATCGGCGAGCGAACTGACGATCACGAGTTGATCCGCGTTCGCGACCATCACGCGCTCGAGGCGACCCTCCGGCGTCGTGTCGTCGTCGTCGGCGGTGCGCCGCAGCACGGACGTACGCTCCTCGATCCGTACGATACGGGCCAGCGCGTCGACATCGCCGGATACGTCGCCGACGAGAGCCACGCGGTCGCCGACCACGACGCCGCGCCGACCGAGTTCCCGTGCTCGCATGGCGGTGACGTGCCCACCGTTCAACTCGACGGTGAAACGGCCGCGATCGACGGCGACGACGAATCCGGCCGCCGCGTCCTCGTGGCGCGGCCGGATCCGGGTACGTGGCCGGGACGACCGACCGGGGCGCACCCGTACGTCGTCCTCGTCGTACTCCCGTCGTTTCGGCGTCACGGTCGGCGCGTGTATCCCTTCGTCACCCGGTCACCATGTCCGTCCATAGTGCCGGGAAGTCGGGCATGGTCTTCGACGTACACGCCACGTCGGAAAGTTCGACACCGGGCACCGCCAGCCCGATCACCGCCGCCGCGTGTGCCATCCGATGGTCGTCGTACGTCTCGAAAACGATGCCGTGCAGCGGCCGCGGCACGATCTCCAGCCCGTCCGGCAACGTGGTGACACGCGCGCCGAGGCTGCCCAGTTCGCGGGCCAGCGCGGCGAGACGGTCGGTCTCGTGACCTCGTACGTGTCCGATGCCGACAAGTCGCGACGGCGAGTCGGCGAGCGCGGCGAGCGCGGCGATGACCATCGTCAGTTCGCTGACCTCGCCGAGATCGGCGTCGATGCCGTGGATCGTGCCGGTGCCGCGAACGGTCAGCCCGGCCTCGGTCAGTGTCGTCGTGCCGCCTATGCGGGTGAGCAGGTCACGAAGCTGATCGCCGGGTTGCGTCGTGTCGAGCGGCCACTGCGGCACGGTGACCGCTCCGCCGGTGACCAGCGCCGCGGCGAGGAATGGCGCAGCACCGGACAGGTCGGGCTCGATGTCCCAGGTGCGCCCGGCGAGCTTGCCCGGCTCGACGGACCACACATCCGGCGTACCGTCGTCGACCGCGCCACCCGCGGCGCGCACCATCGCGACGCTCATCCGCAGGTGCGGTGCACTCGGCACGGGCGGCCCGACGTGACGGATCACGACGCCGCGATCGAAGCGTGCACCGGCGAGCATCAGCCCGGACACGAACTGGCTGGATGCCGACGCGTCGATGCGTACCTCGCCACCGGTCACGTGACCGTCGCCGTACACGGTCAGCGGGAGACCGCCCCCGTCGACCGTGTCGGTGGCGTCGATGTGCGCACCGATCTCGCGCAGCCCTCGTACCAGCGGGCCGAGCGGCCGATGACGCGCACGTGGATCGCCGTCGAACGCGACCGGGCCGTCGGCGAGCGCCGCGACCGGCGGGACGAACCGCATCACCGTGCCGGACAAGCCGACGTCGATTCGCGCTGGACCAGCCAGTCGCGCCGGATCGACGGTCCAGGTCTGGTCGGACCCCGAGTCGATGCGGGTACCCATCGCCGCGAGCCCGGCCAGCATCAGATCGCTGTCCCGCGATCGGAGCGGGCTGGTGATCGTCGACCGGCCGCCCGCCACCGCGGAGAGCACCAGCGCGCGCGCCATCATCGACTTCGAGCCGGGCAGCCGGACCTCGGCGTGCACCGGCCGCGCGGCGGTCGGCGCGTGCCACGCACTCATCGCCATGCCAGCCACTCACTCATCGGCATACCGGCACCACGCCGCCTCGACTGAGCGCCGCGATCCGTCGACCGAGCGCCGTGGCGGTGGTAAGCGATCCGATACCGCGGTCACGGTCTCATTGTCGCGTGTCGCGGTGGGCGGTCGCCGCTCGCCCTGAGGCACGGCCCGCACAGCCACGGGTACGGTGGTCGGCATGTGCGGCCGCTATGCCACCACGCGAAGCGCCGCGGACCTGACCGCTCTCTTCGAGGCGGTGGACCTGACCAACGGCGCGATCGAGGCCGACTACAACGTCGCGCCGACCGATCCGGTGCCCCTGGTCCGGATGTCCGTCCGCAACGGTGGTCGTGTGTTGGACGTGGCGCGGTGGGGCCTCGTGCCGTCGTGGGCGCAAGACCGCCGTGTCGGAGCGCGGATGATCAACGCACGGGCCGAGACGGTGCGCGCTATGAAGGCGTTTGCCATCCCGTTCGCGCGCCGTCGCTGCTTGATCCCGGCGACCGGCTGGTACGAGTTCACGCCACGCGCCGACGGCACCACGGCCACCGCCGACAACGCTGCGGGTCGCGTCCGGTCCGGATCCTCCGGCCGATCGCGATCGCGTACCGGTGCGAAGCAGCCGTATTTCATGACACCGCGCGACGGCGGCCCGGTGGTGTTTGGCGGCTTGTGGACGGTCTGGACCGAGCCGGGCGCCGACGAACGCCTGCTGACCTGCTCGATCGTCACGACCGACGCGGTTGGCGATCTTCAGCACGTGCACTCGCGGATGCCGCTCGTGCTCGCGCCGGATCGGTGGACACCGTGGCTCACCGCCACTCGTGACCTCGACGCCTTGTTGGCACCGCCGTCCGAGGAACTCGTCGCCGCGCTGGAGATCCGCGCCGTCGGGCCGGCGGTTGGCGACGTGCGCAACGACGGGCCGGCGCTGATCGCACCCGTACCCGGATATCCCGATCATGGCGCCGCATCCTTGGCTCCTCCGCCGGCTACCGCCGATCTCACCCTCTTTTAAGGCATTTATCAGGTACCGGTTTGCGCAACTCCGGCACAACTTGGGCTCAACCTCTTGTCCCAGCACCCCCATGTGCGGTAGAACACAGCGCCGACATCGTGAAAGTTTGTTGTGAGTCAGCGATGAGCGGCGTGTACGAGTACCCGCGGGGGAGGTGGGTTCATGACCCGAGCACGCACGCCACGACCACATGAAGTCGCGGCGGCCCGGCGCGACCCGCGACTTGTTCGTGCCTTTTCCGAACGTCGCGCCGACGAGGCATGGCGTTCGCGTGGCGCGTGTCGCCGACATGATCCGGAGACGTTCTTTCCGGCGCCGAGCGAGACCGCGGACACCGCGCTCGCGCTGTGCCGCTCGTGCGAGGTGCAGGGTGCGTGCCTGGCCTGGGCACTCAACGCCGGCGACTGCCACGGGGTGTGGGGTGCCACCACGCCGCGGGAGCGCCGGGCGATGGCGGTGGTGTGGCGCGGCGAAGCCGACGCCGAGCCGACGCCCGGTGCCATCGGAGACGTGGTGATCTTGCCGTTGCAGCGGTCGGTGCTCGCCGACGCGACCGGCCGCACGGTTTCGGTTGCGTCGTAACGCCAACGGTGTCGATCATCGACACGTGAACAGTATTGCTACCCCGCGCGGACCGGCCGAGGTCGACTTCACCGAACCTTCGACCGCCCCGATGAGCCTTCTTGTGCTCGGACACGGTGCCAGCGGCGGCGTCAACGCTCCCGACTTGGTGGCGCTGACCAACATGGCGGTGGCGCGATCCGTCGCGGTCGCGCGCGTGACGCAGCCCTACCGAGTCGCCGGCCGACGTGCACCGGCGCCCGCCGCACACCTGGACGAGGCATGGACCGCGGTCGTCGCCGAGCTTCGAACCGGCCGGTACGCCTCGATCCCGCTGGTGGTCGGCGGCCGCTCCAGCGGAGCGCGGGTGGCATGCCGCACGGCCACGGCGGTCGGCGCGTCGGGCATCGTGGCGCTCGCGTTCCCGCTGCACCCGCCAGGCCGCCCGGACAAGTCGCGCGACGCGGAACTGGACACCGGCGTCGTGACCTTGGTCGTCAACGGGGACCGCGACCCGTTCGGAGTGCCCGAGCCGCGGCCGGGCGTCACCGTCTGCGTACGCCCGGGTCTCCGGCACGACCTTCGCGGTGACGTGCGGGGCACCGCGACCGCCGTCTGCGACTGGCTGGGCCGGCTCGGTTTCGCCGCGACAGGCGCGACAGGCGCGACAGGCGCGACAGGCGCGACAGACGCGACTCAGTAGCGCCGCTGAGCTGCGACTGGAATGCCGCGAGCGCGGACGGCGTGACCTGAGGCCGGCCGGCTCGTTGGGTAACGGCAGGCATCAGGTCATCTGAGTCGGCGCACCCGCGAGCGTTTCGGCAAGGGCGCGTTCGCGGGCGGAGCACAACTCCTTCAGGTCACTCCTGGTCCCGCCGGCGAGTGGCGCCGCGAGCACGTGCGCGTCGCGGCCCCACTCGGTCCCAGCCGGCGGGCCAGGGTGGCCTCTTTCGCGCTGTTGCGGCCCGTTTGCCCGCCGTCAAGCCCGCCCGTCACGATCAAGTCAGCATCGGCGTTCGCGGTGTCGTGTTGCCGACGATCGTCCGTGCCCTGTTCCCGTTGACGTGGTGGGCGTTGAGCTCGTACGGGATGTGGCAAAGGTCGCGTCCGGAATGTCAAGCTGCGGCGACGTGTTGCACGGCGCGTGGGCATCATCGCCCAGCAAGATCGCGACTACCGCAAGGCGATGGAGAGGGGCACCGCGTGGCCAAGACTCGCGAGCGAAATGATCAGCGGGACGCCGCGTTCATCGGCGGTCTGTTGGGCGCTCCGAACTGGCCAGCCTCGAGCGCCACAGACGCTGCCGGTGACAGCCGATCGACCGCGTCCGAGCGGGTACGGACCCGCGTATCCTCGACAAGACGGTCGAGGGAGGGCGTTCGCGTGACACCAGGCCAGCCGACCCAGCAATCGGGACAGGCCCAGCAGCGGGAGCAATTCGAGCGCGACGCGATGCCGTTCGTGGATCAGCTCTACGGCGCCGCGTTGCGGATGACCCGTAACCCGGCCGACGCCGAGGACCTGGTCCAGGAGACGTTCCTCAAGGCGTTCGCCGCCTTCCATCAGTTCGAGACGGGCACGAACCTCAAGGCCTGGCTCTACCGGATCTTGACGAACACGTACATCAACTCGTATCGCCGGCGCCAGCGCCAGCCGATCCAGGCGCCGACCGACGAGATCACCGATTGGCAGCTCGCCGACGCGTCCTCGCACATGTCCACCGGCCTCAAGTCGGCGGAGGCGGAGGCGCTGGACAAGCTGCCGGACTCCGACGTGAAGGATGCGCTACAGGCGTTGCCCGAGGAGTTCCGGCTCGCGGTCTATCTGGCCGACGTGGAGGGCTTCTCGTATAAGGAGATTGCCGACATCATGGGCACCCCGATTGGCACCGTGATGTCGCGTCTGCACCGAGGCCGCCGTAACCTCCGCCTGAGCCTCGAGGACTACGCGGCGCGCCGTGGGTTCTCGCGCGGTGGCGCACTTGACGACGATGTCGACACGCCGGCCGCCGCGGCCGGCCAGGAGGTATGACCGTGGGAAGCCCCGACTCCCACGCCGACTGCAGCGAGGTCCTCGACGAGGTATATCTCTACCTCGACTTGGAGTGCGACGAGCAGCGGCGGGCTCTGATCCGTACCCATCTCGACGAATGCTCGCCGTGCCTGCGCGAGTATGGCATCGAGCAGGAGGTGAAGGCGCTGGTGTCGCGCTGCTGCGGCAGCGAGAAGGCACCGGCCGCGCTCCGGGAACGGCTACGGCTGAAGATTACCGAGCTGGTCGCCGAGACTGAGCGTCAGCGGTAACGCAGATCAGGAGTTCGGGCGCTTGCCGTGATTCGCGGCGCTCTTGCGACGAGCCTTCTTCTTGCGCGACTTCTTCGCCATCTGGTCCTCCCGGCTCTACCGAACGCGACGATCGATCCTAGCCCGCCCGTACGGGCTCATTCGTGGCGCCGTCGGCGCCGCCACACACGCTGCCCAACGTTGGCCGCATTCGCGGGACATTCCATGATTGGATACCTCTCGCACGTCAGCGAAGTGGCGAGAGGGGCACATGATGGCCGATGAGGTTCACGCCGAAATGGTGGCGAACGTGTGGAAGGTCGTCGCCAAGGCCGGCGACGTCGTCGAGGAGGGCGACACGCTGGTCATCCTCGAGTCCATGAAGATGGAGATCCCGGTGCTGGCCGAGTCCGACGGCACGGTCGTCCAGATCGCGGTGAACGAGGGCGACGTGGTCCAGGAAGGCGACCTCATCGCGGTGCTGGACTGACTCTTTGATGGGCACATGACGATCCGAACGCGCCCCGCGACCGAGGCGGACTACCAGGTCGCCGGCGCGATCTGCGTGGCCGCCTACCTGGAGTCGGGGCAGATCCACGACCAGCGGGGGTACGCCGAGGAGTTGGCCGACGTCGCAGCACGCGCCCGCGATGCCGAAGTGATCGTCGCGGACGATCCGGACACCGGCGAGATCCTTGGCAACGTCACACTCGTGCTGGCCGGCCAGCAGTTGGCCGAGATTGCGCTGCCAGGCGAGGCAGAGTTCCGGATGCTCGCGGTCGAGCCAAGTGCGCAGCGGCGTGGCGTCGGGTCGGCTCTGGTTCGAGCATGTCTCGACCGGGCGAGCGCGCTGGGCTGCACGGCCATGGCCATCTATACGCGCGACTTCAACGAGGCCGCGATCCGGATGTACGAGGGCTTCGGCTTCGTACGAACGCCAGACCTTGACTGGACCCCGCTCGCCGGTCTCCGGCTGGTAGCGATGCGCGTCGACCTGCCGGCGCGGGCCGGACAACCATCGCCCGGGCCGGCGACCTAGCCGACGAGCTCCAGCGCGACGGCGAGACCCGCCGCTTGCCGCTGTTCATCCGACACGTCCTGATCGCGAAGGATGAACCACGTCGCGTGTACGGCGAAGATCGCCATCGATCGTTTGAGCTTCTCCTCTAACGGCGCGTCGGCCTCGCTCAGCATGTCGATCAAGCTCATCATCAGCTCGCGCATGCGCAGGCTCGACGGGTGGTCATGTAAGGCCGTCTGGTTGCGTTCGAAGAAGCGCATCGTGTCGTGGTGTCGACCCTGGTGCAGTTCGTCGGCATAGCGGCGGATGAACTCCCGGCGGGCCTCCGGCGTCCGAGGCTGGGTCCGGCCCCACTCGGCCAGCTCCTCGAGGCGCGCGATGCGATCGTCGATCAGGCTCGTGACGATCTTTTCCTTCGTGTCGAAGTGGTAGTAGAGCGCCGCCTTCGTCACGCCGAGCTCCTCGGCGATCTCGCGGAGCGAGGTCGCTTCATACCCCTTGTCGATGAACATCCGCAGGGCAACCTCTTGGATGCGACTGCGCGTGTCGGTCTTGTCCATCGAGGTGTGTTCCAAATCTACTTGACGGCCGGCAAGTAAGTGACCTACCGTGGTGCTGCAATCATACTAGCCGGCCGACAAGTAAGGCGGCCAGCGGAGCAACTTGAGACGGAGCGTACCCATGTCTGCACTAGAACAGGCGGCGCAAGCGGAAGCGGTGCCTGCGCGTCGACGCGAGGTCATGGTCGTGCTGCCCGGCCTCATGCTCGCGTTCATGCTTGCGATGCTCGACAACTTCATCGTCGGCACCGCGATGCCGACGATCGTGCGTGATCTCGGCGGCCTATCGCACCTGTCCTGGGTCGTCACCGCCTACGTGCTCGGCACCACGGTCTCCACTCCGCTGTGGGGCAAGATCGGCGACATGTACGGCCGCAAGGGCGTATTCATCACGTCGATCGTGGTGTTCCTGGCCGGCTCGGCACTGTCTGGCGCCGCACAGAGCATGACTCAGCTGATCGGCTTCCGGGCGCTACAGGGCCTCGGCGCCGGCGGTCTCGTGGTCGGCGCGATGGCGATCATCGGCGACCTCGTGCCACCGCGCGAGCGGGGTCGCTATCAGGGCATCATGTCGGCGGTCATGGCCGTGGCGATGGTGGCCGGACCGCTGGTCGGCGGCTACATCACGGACAACCTGAACTGGCGGTGGGCGTTCTACGTGAACGTGCCGATCGGCATCGTCGCGCTGGCGCTGCTCGTCACCCGGCTGCACCTGCCGAAGCACCGCGCGCAGCACCGCATCGACTGGACGGGCGCGGGCCTGCTGGCGATCGGCATCACCGCGCTCGTACTGATCACGACGTGGGGTGGCAACCAGTACGCCTGGGGCTCGACGATGATCCTCGGCCTCGTCGCGGTCGCGGTCGTTTCGCTCGCCGTCTTCGCGTTCATCGAGCCGAAGGCGCCGGAGCCGATCCTGTCGCTGGGTCTGTTCCGCAACCGCAACTTCTCGCTGACCTCGGTGATCGGCTTCCTGGTCGGCTTCGCGATGTTCGGGGCGATCAGCTATCTGCCGCTCTACCAGCAGACCGTGCAGGGTGCGTCGGCCACGAATTCGGGCCTGCTGCTGCTGCCAATGATGGCCGGCCTGCTCATCACGTCGATCGTCGCGGGACAGATGATGACGCGTACCGGTCGCTATCGGGTGTACCCGGTGATCGGCGGCGCGCTGATGACGGTCGGCATGGTGCTGCTCGCGTTCATGGGCCTGCACACCACGAAGACCGAGACCGCGCTCGCGATGCTGGTGCTCGGCCTCGGCATGGGATTCCTCATGCAGACCACCATGCTGATCGCGCAGAACAGCGTTGAACAGCGCGACATTGGGGTGGCCAGCAGTACGTCGACGTTCTTCCGGTCGATCGGTGGCTCGTTCGGCGTGTCGCTGTTCGGCGCGATCTTCAACCACAGCCTGACGAGCTCGCTGACGAAGAGCGTCGGTCCGGCCGCGGCGCACCAGATCACGTCCAGCGGTGCCAGCACGCTGAGCGGCGGCGTGAAGCTGCCGCTGCCGGTGCTCGCCGGCATCGCGGACGGCATCTCGAGCGTGTTCTTCTGGGCCACGTTCCTGGCCGTCGTCGTACCCGTGCTGGCGATCTTCATCAAGCACGTCGCACTGCGCGGCCGGCCGGACGCGGCGACCCAACCCGCCGAGTCCAAGCAGGTCGAACTCGCCCTCGTCGACTAAGTCGGCGTACGAGCAGGGGCGCGCTGTGGCGGGGGGCCGCGGCGCGCCCCTTCTGCGACAGACCGGGCCGCGCCGTGCGTGAAGCGTTGCGATCACGGGCTGTTTCGTGCAACACTGCGCACGGATTGCTCGGACTGTGCGCGAACCATGCGCGGATTCGTGGTCCCGGCGGCGGCACGACGACCTCGGACGAAGGAGCGACGGTGGCGGAGCGTGGCACTGGCATGACAGCCGACATCGCCGAACAGCCGGAGGTCTACGAGCGACTGCTCGGTGCCGAACACGGGGCGGCGATCGAGGCGGTCGCACGTCAGATCGCCGAACGCCGCCCGCGGCACGTCGTATTTACCGCTCGTGGCACGTCGGACCACGCCGCGCTCTATGCGGCGTACCTCGTCGAGATCCGGCTCGGCATCCCGGCCGGCCTCGCGTCGCCGTCCTCGGTGACCGTCTACGGCGCTCGCCCGGATCTGCGTGACGCGCTCGTCGTCGGAGTCAGCCAGAGCGGTGGCTCCTCGGATCTCGTCGAGGTGGTCCGCGCGGCTCGGGACACGGGTGCCCTCACGTTGGCGGTGACGAACAACCCTGACTCGCCACTGGCCGGCGCCGCCGAGCTGCACGTCGACGTCGCCGCCGGACACGAGCGCGCGGTCGCGGCGACCAAGACGTACACCGCCGAATTGCTCGCGCTGCTCATGCTCGTGGAGGGGATACGCACCGGGAGTGGCGCGCTGCCGGCCGACGAACGGCGCGCGCTGGACGAACTGCCGGGACTCGCCGCCGGAATGTTGGATGACCCGACGCCCGCGGACATCGCCGGTCGCTACCGGTTCGCCGCGCGCGTGGTCACCACCGGACGTGGGTACGCCTATCCGACCGCGCGCGAGGCGGCGTTGAAGCTGATGGAGACGTCATATCTGCCGGCACTCGCGTTCTCCGGTGCCGATCTGCTGCACGGTCCGCTCGCGATGACCGCCCCGGACGTGCCCGTGCTCGCCGTGGTCGGGGACGGTCCGGCGGGTGCGGCGATGCGGGAGGTCGTCACGCGACTCGATCAGCGCCGCGCCGAGGTCGTCGCGATCGGACCGTCGCCGATCGACGGCGTACCGCTGCGGCTCGCCACCCCGTCCGTCGACGAGCGCTATGCTCCGCTGCTGGACATCGTTCCGTTGCAGCGACTCGCGCTTGCGTTGGCGCTCGGCCGTGGCGAAGATCCCGACGCGCCGCGCGGACTCAGCAAGGTGACGATCACCCGTTAGGTCACGGTGATGCGCTAGCCGCCAGTCATTTCGTGATCGTGAGCACGGCGGGCGCGTTCTGCCGGAGCAGTGACGCGGGGAACGTTTCCGCCGGACGGTCGCCGATCATCACCTGGTACGTCGTCGAGCCACCGGGTACGGCCGGGATCTGGAACGGGAACGCGCACGTGGTCGTGCTTCCGGACCGTGCCAGGATGCCGCTGCCCAGCAAGCCGTTCGCGATCGCTACGCCGTGTGCGTCGAGCACCTTGACCGCGGTGTTCTCGGCGACGCCGGTGATCGAGGCCGGCGCCTCGCAGGTGGTGCCGACTGCCGCGTGATCGCTCGCCGGCAGCACCACATCGGCGTGCCCGATCAGCACGAACGTGGTCGGCTTGGAGATGCTCTTCTGCCCGGCGGCGATGAAGCCGCAGCCGGCCACCGCGCCGGTCACCAGCAGCAGGCACAGCGCGCTCGCCATGCGTCGGATTCCGGTCACGGGTGCCGACGCTACTCCCGCGTGCTGGACGCGAGCATGGCAGTCTGGGACGCGGGCCGGATGGCCGCTTACCATCGGGTTTCACGTTCTGACGCCGGCCGGCGCCACCGCCGGCATCGCCCGCGGGAGGAGGCGAGTCGACGTGTCGACGCTGCGCGACCTCGTCGAGGAGCACACCGCGCTCGACCCCGTCGACGTGGAGCATCTGCATCGCCTGGCCGGCGAGTGGCAGCTGGTCAGCGATCTGTCGTTCGCCGATCTGCTGCTGTGGACGAAGCTCAAGGACTCCGAAGCGTTCGTGTGCGTCGCGCAGGTCCGTCCGACCACAGGTCCCACCGCCTACGAGGATGACCAGGTCGGTCGCATCGCGCGGGGACCGGAGATCGCCCATCTGACGGTGGCCACGAAACAAGGTCGGATCTGGCGGGAAGGCGACCCGGTCTGGTACGGCGACGTGCCGGCCCGCAACGAGGCGATCCCGGTCCGGCGGATGGGCCACGCCGATGTGATCGCGTTGATCGGCCGCGACACGAACCTGTCGACCGCTCGGTCGCCCAGCCAACTCGAGCTGAACTATCTGACCTCGGCCGACGATCTCGCACAGATGATCACCGACGGCACGTTTCCGCCCGGCCTGCACCTCGGCGAGACGACCACCGCGCCGCGTGTCGGCGACGGGCTGATCCGTCTGGACGCCGCCGGCACGGTCACGTACGCGAGCCCAAACGCGCTGTCCGCCTACCGCCGTCTCGGGTTGCCGACGAACCTCGAGGGAGAGGATCTCGCGCTGCTCACCAAACGCCTGATCGACGATTCGCTTGACGCGTCCGAGGCGACCAGTCGCATCCTCGCCGCGCTGCGCGGTGAGGCGCCGCCGCGCAAGGAACTCGAGACGCGCGGCGGCGCGGCGGTGCTAATGCGTGCGCTGCCGCTGCTGCCGGCCGGCGTGCCGATCGGCGCTCTGGTGCTGGTCCGCGACATCACCGAGGTACGCCGTCGCGACCGCGCGCTGATCACCAAGGACGCCACGATCCGCGAGATCCACCATCGTGTGAAGAACAATCTGCAGACGGTCGCCGCGCTGCTTCGACTGCAGGCGCGACGGGTGGGCATCCCCGTCGCGCGCAGCGCGCTCGAAGAGTCGGTGCGCCGGGTGGCGTCCATCGCGCTGGTGCACGAGACGCTGTCGATGTCGTCGGACGAGGCGGTGGACTTCGACAACATCGTCGACCGGGTTGCCGCCGCGGCCGCCGAGGTGGCCCGCGACGAATCGCGCATCGTGATGCGACGCACCGGGTCGTTCGGCGTGCTGCCGGCCGAGATCGCGACGCCGCTCGTCATGGTGCTGAACGAGCTGCTGCTCAACGCCGCCGAGCACGCGTTCGCGGCCGGCGACGCCGGATCGGTGGAGATCATCGTGGAACGCGACCGCAGCCAGATCCAGGTCCGCCTGACCGACGACGGGCGTGGCATCCCGGACGACTTCGACGCCGAAAGCAGCCGGCGGCTTGGGCTGCAGATCGTTCAGACGCTCGTCGCGGGCGAGCTGCGCGGCACCATCGACATCCGTCGTCGCGAAGACGTGGGTACGGAGGCGGTGCTCGCGTTCCCGTTGGAACGGCGTTAGCGGTTCGGCGCTCGCAGGTGCGGGGGCTGCGACGCGGGATGATTGCGTGACGCGCGGCACAGCCCGGCGAATGGGACGGCGGTGCATTTGGCTGGCATAGGTGCAAGCGCTGTGACATTGTTGTCCGCGTGACCGCCGAGCCGATGCGCGCCGCCGGGATGTTTCCCGCGATGTCGTGCGCGCGCTCGCGCAGCGGTGAGGTGTTGTTGACCGCACGGCGGCACGTCGACTACGGGCGCGTTCGCAGCGCCATGTGTCCGGCTCGCTAGCCCGATCGTTCGCGGGCGCGTGAATCGCCGGCCACCTCTGAAATAGACATTGACGTCATACCCTCGGCTCCGGCCGTCGGCCCGGCGCATCCGCGCCCTCCCAGGCACAAGCTTTCGGAGGGCTCCTCGCATGACCATTACCACCGGACGTCCGGCCGCCGACCAGGCCATGGTCGATCGCGGCGGTTCGGAACGCCGCGCTGAATCCGCCACCCGCGCACACGGCGTCCAGCGTCCACGTGGCGAGGGGCAATGGGCGCTCGGCTATCGCGAGCCGCTCAACCCCAACGAGCGCATGAAGCGCGACGACGACGGTCTCAACGCGCGACTGCGCATCGAGCACGTCTACGCCCAGCGCGGGTTCGCCAGCATCGACCCACAGGATCTGCGCGGCCGGTTCCGTTGGTTGGGCCTCTACACCCAACGCAAGCCCGGCATCGACGGCGGCCGGACCGCGGTCCTCGAGCCACACGAGCTCGAGGACGAATACTTCATGCTCCGCATCCGGATCGACGGCGGGCAGCTCGACCTCGCCCAGCTCCGAGCCGTCGCGTCGGTGTCGAGCCGCTACGCACGGGACACCGCGGATCTCACCGACCGGCAGAACGTGCAGCTGCACTGGGTACGCATCGAGGACGTACCCGCGATCTGGCGCGAGATCGAGGCGGTTGGCCTGACCACGACCGAGGCCTGCGGCGACACGCCACGGGTGGTGCTCGGCAGTCCGGTGGCGGGCATCGCGGCCGCCGAGATCATCGACGCGACACCGGCGATTCGTGAGATCACCGCGCGCTATGTCGGCGACTCACAGTTCTCGAACCTGCCACGCAAGTTCAAGACGTCGATCGGTTGGTTGCCGGATCTGCCGTACGAGGTGAACGACGTCGCGTTCGTCGGCGCCGTACACCCGCAGCACGGTCCGGGTTTCGACGTCTGGGTCGGCGGCGGCCTGTCTACGAATCCGATGCTCGCGCAGCGGCTCGGTGCGTGGATCCCGCTCGAGGACGTTCCCGATGTCTGGGCCGGCGTGGTTGGCATCTTCCGCGACTACGGATACCGGCGATTGCGGAACCGCGCCCGGCTCAAGTTCCTGGTGGCGGACTGGGGAGTCGAGCGGTTCCGTGAGGTGCTGGAGACCGAGTATCTCGGGCGACCACTGCTCGACGGCCCCGCGCCGGCGTTGCCGTCGCGCGCCGTCGACCACATCGGCATCCACCCGCAGCACGACGGCAACGTCTACGTCGGCGTGGCAACGGTGGCCGGTCGCGTCAGCGGTACGACGCTCGCGAAGGTCGCCGACATCGTCGAGGCACACGGGTCCGGGCGGGTGCGCCTCACCGCCCAACAGAAGTTGATCGTGCTCGACGTGGCGCCGGAGCGCGCCGAATCGCTGGTCACCGCGCTCGCCGAGATCGGCCTCGAAGCGCGGCCGTCGACCTGGCGTCGCTCGACGATGGCCTGCACCGGCATCGAGTTCTGCAAGCTCGCGATCGTGGAGACGAAGGCACGGGCCGCGAGCCTCGTCGAGACGCTCGAGAAGCGGCTCGCTGACCTGGACGTCGATATCACGGTCAACATCAACGGTTGTCCGAACGCGTGCGCGCGCACCCAGGTCGCCGACATCGGCCTCAAGGGTCAACTCGTGCCCGGTCCGGACGGTGCGATGGTCGAGGGCTTCCAGGTGCATCTCGGTGGCGGGCTCGGGCTGAGCACGGCCGAGCAGCCCGGCTTCGGCCGGAAGCTGCGGGGGCTGAAGACGACGGCCGATGACCTGCCGGCGTACGTCGAGCGGCTGGCGCGCCGCTACAGCGACGAACGTACGGACGGCGAGACGTTCGCGTCGTGGGTCGCACGCGCCGACGAGGCGGCGCTCCGATGAGTCCAGGCAGCGCAGGCGGCGTGCGATCAACCACGGAGGCGGCACTGCGATGACCGATGAGCGCGTAGTTCCGTTTCACTGTCCTTACTGCGGCGAAGAAAATCTGCGCCCGAGCGAGCAGGGTCCACATGGCACGTGGGAGTGCCGGTCCTGCGCGCGGGCGTTCACCGTGAAGTTCGTCGGCCTCGTTCCACGGAAGGCGGCATCCCGATCATGATCACGTTGTCACCCGTCATACCCGGCCGGCGCGGCGCGGACGAACTGCGGGCGCTCGCCGCCGAGGCGAACACCCGGCTCGACGGCGCGCCCGCCGAACGGATCGTCGAGTGGGCGGCCGACGAATTCGGCGAGCGGTTCTGCGTCACGAGCTCGATGGCCGACGCCGTCCTGGCGCACGTGGTGTCGCGCGTCGTGCCCGGCGTACCGGTCGTGTTCCTCGACACCGGACTGCACTTCCCCGAGACGTTGCGGGTTCGCGACCTGGTCGCCCGTACTCTCCCGGTCGAGGTGATCTCGGTGCGGCCGCGGCAGACCGTCGGCCAGCAGGACGGCCAGCACGGACCCCGGTTGTTTGCGCGCGATCCGGACGCGTGCTGCGCGATGCGCAAGGTCGAGCCGCTGTCGCGGGCGCTGGCACCGTACGACGCCTGGGCGGCCGGCCTCCGTCGCGACGAGGGACCGACGCGGGCGAATACTCCGGTGGTCGGATTCGAGGCGAGCCGCGGCAAGATCAAGGTCGCGCCGTTGGCGTACTGGACGCAGGCCGACGTCGACGCGTACGTCGAGCGGTTCGACGTGCCGGTGAACAAGCTCATCGATCAGGGCTACGCGTCGATCGGGTGCTGGCCGTGCACGCGGCGCACGCTGCCCGGCGAGGATCCGCGCGCGGGCCGCTGGCCGATGTTC
>DASTMZ010000197.1:0-74738 GCA_035713725.1 Micromonosporaceae bacterium | reverse complement strand
GATGAACCAGGTCATGTACCGCTGCATGTGCTGCTTGGTCACCTTGAACCAGTCGTCGACCTGCTCGTGCTCGTGTAGCCAGCCGCCGAGGCGTGTCACGGCGTCGGTGTAAATCCACACCGTCTTGTCGCTTTTGCTGTTACCGGTCAGCGACAGCTCGTACGACTCGATCCAGACGGCGAGTTCGGGCGGCGGGACCGGCCGCGGGTTGCGGACTTCACCTCGGCGGCGGGGCGGGGGCATCCGAGCACTGTAAGCCCGAGGGTCGGAAAGCGGGGGGACTCGAACCCACTTCCTCGCTAACTAGCCGACTGGCTAGCGAGCGTTACCACAGGTCAGAGGCCTTTTGTGGGCGCGGAAGGTTTCGAACCTTCGACCCCCCGCTTGTAAGGCGGGTGCTCTCCCACTGAGCTACGCGCCCGGTACGGCGCCTTGCGGCCGCCGATCTCGGTTGGGACCCGGCTCAACGGCCGGCTGCGTACGCCGCGTCAGGCCGGCGCCGTCCCGCAACCGTACCAAGGTATGCAACTGGAATCGGAACGGCGCGGCCGCCGACGGCCTAGATCGCCGCGAGCGCCTTGCGCCAGCCGTTCTGGTCGCGCGCTTCGCCGGGCGGGTTCATCTCGGCGAACCGTACGATGCCCTCGCGGTCGATCAGGAACGTCCCTCGAAGCGAAAAGCCACGGTCCTCATCGAACACGCCGTACGACCGGGACACGTCCCCGTGCGGCCAGAAGTCCGACAGCTGGCGGAACTGGTACCCCTCTTCGGCGGCCCACGCCTTGTGTGCGAACGGGGCGTCGACGCTGACCGCAAGCAACTCGGCGTCGTCGTTGACGAAGTCGCCGATGTTGTCGCGCACCTCGCACAACTCGCCGTGGCACACCCGGCTGAACGCGAACGGGTAGAAGACGAGCAGCACGTTCTTCTTGCCTCGGAAGTCCGAGAGCGTCACGTCCTGGTGGTTCTCGTCCTTCAGCGTGAAGTCGGGCGCGACAGCGCCCACCGCGATCGGCATGGGGTCTCCATCTCAGCGACGTCGCACGAGTTCCACGCCAGCATGCCACGTCCGGATCGCACCGCACACTGGGGTCCGACGGGCGCACCACACCCACGGCCGAGTCATCGGCCGAGGCGGAATGAGAGGAGGTTCAGCGCTTGCCGCGCGCCGCCTTTGGCGCCACCAGACGTGCGGCGCTCCAGTCGACGCCGGCGCTGATGGTCGACGTCTGCGCCAGACCAGCGGTCGGCGCGGACTCGGTGATCTCGCTCGGCTCGACGTGACCGGCGCGACCCGCCTTCGGGGTCAGCAGCCAGACCACTCCGTTGTCGGCCAGCGGGCCGAGTGCGTCCACCAACGTGTCGACCAGATCGCCATCGCCGTCGCGCCACCACAGCAGCACCACGTCCACGACCTCGTCGGTATCCTCGTCGACCAGGTCACCGCAGCGGTCCATCAGGGCATCACGGAGACTCTCGTCGACGTCGTCGTCGTAGCCCATCTCCATGACGACCATCCCCGGTTCGACCCCGAACCGGTCCGCCAGGCTGCGTACCCCATCAGCGGCCTGACCAGCGGTCGCGCTCACTGTCGAATGCCTCCTCTTCGGTCATGCGGCGCACAATTCGCGCCGTAACGGGTAGTCCACACAGTTGCCGCTCGCCGCGCAAGAGGCGCACCGCAAACCGAGCCTAAAAGAGAACCGTACGGCTCATGCCGCGAGCAGCCCACGAGCACCCTCGACGATGGTCTCCGGCGAGATCAGGACATGCTGGGCAGCCGGACCAAGTGGGATGAATGTGTCGATACCGGCCACTCGACGGGCGACGCCCTCGAAACCGGCGTCGACCAGCGCGCTGAGCACGCCCTCACCAACACCCCCGGACCGCCGCGTCTCGTCCGCGATCAGCACCCGGCCGGTCGCCGCCGCCTCGCGGATGATGTCCGCGGTGGGCAGTGGCGCGAGCCAGCGAAGGTCCACGACGCGGCTGCCGACCCCGTCGGCGGCAAGCGTGGTGGCGGCGCGCAGTGCCATCCGTACGCCGTTGCCGAACGTGATGATCGTCAAGTCGCGGCCGGCGCCGACCACGTCCACACGGGCGCGACCAATCGGCACGTGCGCGGCCGCCCAGTCGACCGGCGCCGGGTATTTCGCCATCCAGCCACGGTCGCCGTCCGCGAGCAGGTCCCGCGTGTGGTAGAGGGCAATCGGCTCGAGATAGGCAGCGACCGTGCCGTCGGTGACGGCCGCGGCAAGGCACGTCCGCAGCAGCGCCGCCGCGTCGTCCGGGCGCGCGGGACAAGCCACTACCAAGCCGGGTACGTCGCGCAGCACGCCGACCGCGTTGTCGTTGTGGAAATGGCCGCCAAACCCTTCCTGGTACGCGAGACCAGCGACCCGGACGACGAGCGGGTTGCGAAACGCGCTCTGCGAGAAGAACTGCATGGTGGCCGCCTCGCCACGCAGTTGATCCTCGGCGGAGTGCAGGTAAGCCAGATACTGGATCTCCGGTATCGGCAACCCGCCGGCGAGGCCGACGCCGAGCGCGATGCCGAGGATGGACGTCTCGTCGAGCAGCGTGTCGAACACGCGCGCGTCACCGAATCGGTCGCGCAATCCCTTCGTCACGCCATAGACGCCGCCCTTGGCCGCGACGTCCTCACCGAACAGCAACGCTTGCGGCCACGTGAGAAGAGCATCGGTGAGCGTCGCGTTGATCGCTTGCGCCAACGTCATCGGACCGGCGTCCTCCGGCAACCGGCTGCCGAACGCGGTCGACCGGACGGCGGCCGCATCGGCAAGCGCGACGGCCGCCGACGCCTCGATCGCACGTGTCAAGCGGGCCGGCCGCCGCGGGGCCAGCGGCGCCATCACCTGGGCCGCGGTGGCGAGCTTCGGCTCCCCGATCGCGTCCTCGGCAAGGCTGCGCACTTGCCAGCCGATTTCGTCGTAGCGCGCGGTTACGCCTTCGCCGTCGAGGACCCCGCCGCCAATCAACAGCTCGGCGGTGCGTACCAATGGATCGCGCTGCGCGTCCTTGGCGATCTCGGCCGTCGTACGGTATGCCACCTCGGCGTCCGCGCCGGCATGCCCCATCAGCCGTACGGTCGCGAGGTGCAACACGGCCGGCCGCCGGTTCTCCCGTACCCAGGCGGCCGCCGCCGTCGCGGCATCGTACGCCTCGATGAGGTCACAGCCGTCCGCGGCGAGGTAATGCAGCCCTGGTCGCGATCGGAGCACGTCGGCGACCCAGCCGTCCGGCGACCGTACGCTCACGCCGATCCCGTTGTCCTCGCAGACGAACAGCACAGGTACGTCGATCCCGCGGTACGTCGCCCAGCCGGCCGCGTTGAGTGCCGCGGTGGCCGCCGCCTGGTTGACCGACGCGTCGCCGAACGAGCAGACCACGATGGCATCGGACGGGAACGTCATGGCTGACCAGTCCATCGCGGCCGGCGCCGGACCACCGCGAGCCGCAAGCGAGATCGCAAAGCCAATGCCGACCGCGCGCGGCAGGTGCGACGCGATCGTCGACGTGGTAGGGATGACGGCCAGATCCGCGTGGCCGAACACCTTGTGGCGACCGCCGGCGATCGGTTCGCTCGCCGACGCCACGAGGCCTCGTACCACGTCCTTGACCGCGTCGGCCAGCTCACGACCGGCCTGCGTGGCACGGGTCAGATAGAACGCGCCGGACCGGTAGTGCAGCAGCGCCGGATCGGTGGCCCGCAGCGCACCGGCGACGGCGGCATTCCCCTCGTGGCCCGACGAACCGATCGTGTAGTAGCCCTCGTTGAAGCTCCGCAGCCAGCGCGCGGCCAAATCAAGGTGCCGGCTCGCGAGCTGCGCGTCGAACAGGCGCAGCGCGTCGTCGCGCGACAACTGAGCACCAGGCCGCAACGGCTCATCGGAACGCTCGTCCGCGGCGACGGTCGGGCCGGTGAATCCCGCGACCGCGGCACGGAATCGGTCGTCGAGGTCGTTCGGCGTCGTCACCGGCACAGCATCGCGCACCGCGACGGCCGTCGTGAAGCCGTACCCGTCGAATCGCCTCAGACCGCGACCGCGGCGAGCTGTCGGCCGAGAAACTCGAAGGCGGCCGGGTATGCATCCAGCCGGTTCGCGCGCTTCGCGAGGCCGTGTCCCTCGTCGTGGTAGACCCGCAGCTCGCACGGGATGCCCTTGGCGCTAAGGGCAGCGTGCAGCTGCTCGGCCTCGGACAGCGGCACGCGCGGGTCGTTCGCGCCGTGGATCACGAACAGCGGCGCGGACATGTCGTCGATGCGGGTCAGCGGCGATGCCTCGACGAGGAAGTCGCGGTCGTGTTCGAGGCTGCCGTATTCGCGTTCCCGCGTCGCGCGGCGATACGGCGACGTGTTCTCCAGGAACGACACGAGCGACGAGATACCGACGATGTCGACGCCGGCCGCCCACAGCTCGGGCTGGAACGCGAGGCCGGCGAGCACCATGTATCCGCCGTACGACCCGCCGAACAACGCGACGCGGGACTGGTCGAGTCCGAGCTCCGGCAGGTACGCGTGGATTGCTGCCAGGTCGGCTACCGAGTTCAGCCGCAGGCGTACGTCATCCAACGAGTACCACCGCTTGCCGTACCCGGACGAGCCGCGCACGTTGGGTACGAGCACGGTGTGGCCAGCGAGCGCGAGCCCGCTGATGATTGGGCTGAAGAGCCGGCGCGACTGGCCCTCGGGTCCACCGTGGATGTAGATCACCGACGAGCCGTCGACGTCGTCGCGGTCGCCGTTGGCGTTCGTACCCGCCGGATAGACAAAGCACGGGATCTGTTCACCATCGTGTGCCGTGATCCGTACGCTCGTCGGCTCGGTGAGCGCGAATCCGGTGATCGGCGCGGCCGATTCGGTCAGCGCGGCTGCCACTCCGGTCGCCACGTCGAGCCGCAGCACATCGCCGGGCACTGTGACGCCGCAGAACGACATAGCAACCGTTGCCGAGTCGGGCGACCACGTCGGCGCCGGCAGCGGGTGGCCTTCGACGCAGCCGATCGCCGGCAGCGCCACGTCGCGGAGGTGGCGGCCATGACCATCGTGCACCGCGACCCGCGCCGCACCATCCACATTGGACACCACGAGCAACGCGTCGTCGTTCGGCGCGAGCCAACCGGTCACGTCGTAGGCCTCGTCGGTCACCAGCCACGACCACAGTGCCGTCGCGATGTCATACCGCGCGATGCCGCACAGGTCGCGGTCGCGATCAGAGGTGACGACGATCGCGTCACCGGACGACGTGAAATGCGCGTCGGCGTACTGGGCATGATCGTCTGCGTCGGTGATCGCGGTCACCCGCGCCGCCGCGTCGGCCACCCGCATGTCGACGTACAGCAGCTGGTCCGAGTTCGCCGGACGGCTGCTCAAGCCGACCACCACTGCCCCGCCGTCGGGGGCCATCCGAGCGTCGCGCACCGCGCCGCCGCCGTCGTACGCGACGATCTCGTCGCCGGTGGCGAGGTCCCGGATGATCACGTCGAAGTCGATCGAGTTGCGCCGGTTCGTGATGTAGCACAGCTTCTCGCCGGTCAGGTCGACCACGTCGTGGATGAACCGGGGATCGTGCACTAATGGCTCGAGGTCGTCCGGCCCGGCCGGCGCGCCGGACGCGGCGACCGCCTCGACATCGAGCATCGACAACTGACTGCGTTCGTTGCCGCCGTCGTCATGCGTGACGAGGACGGCCCGCCGGCCGGGCACGTAGCGGCCGCGGCAAGCGCCGGGCAGCGCGGTCAACGCGGTCGCGCGACCGTCCGGCTCGATCTCGACAAGCTGCATCGTGCCGGACTCGTCGCTGCCGGCGAGCACCCGGCCGTCCGCGTCCACGTCCATTGCTCGAAACACCGGGATCGTCAGCATCGTGGCAACGTCGAAAGTCATGCCGCCGACCCTCTCACACGCCGATGTCTGACCCGGGCGTCGCCTCAGGCACGCGCCAGCCGCTCTGGTCGCCTCCTCCCCCGGTCTGCGTTCACCAAGATCGCCGGGGCTTTTGCCGGCCGGTTGGGGGTACCCGGCTCATCGAAGATCGCCAACCGCGGACCCGCCGGTTACCGCCTGGTAGGTGGCGTGCGTCGCTGTTGACGCCTACCGACGTGACGCGCGAAGGCTCGGGAGGCAGGATGGAAGGGCACACGCGCGCTGCCGACCCGTGGCGGCGCGCGGCGTGGCGCGCAACCGCACGGCGTGCAACCCGCGCCGGCCCGACCCACGAGGGACTGACTGTGGCCACTTCCGAGCGCAGACCGGTAATCAGCGACGGCCTGCCGAGCCAACTGCCCGACATCGACCCCGAGGAGACCAACGAATGGGTCGAGTCGCTGGACGGCGTCATCGACGAGCGCGGCGCGAAGCGGGCTCGTTACGTGATGCTGCGGCTGCTCGAACGCGCCCGAGAACGGCAAGTCGGTGTGCCGCCGCTCACCACCACCGACTACATCAACACGATCACGCCGGAGGCCGAGCCGTGGTTCCCCGGTGACGAGCACGTCGAGCGCCGGATTCGCGCCTACATCCGGTGGAACGCGGCGATGCTGGTGCACCGCGCACAGCGACCCGGCATCGGTGTCGGCGGTCACATCTCGACGTACGCGAGTTCCGCGTCGCTGTACGAGGTCGGCTTCAACCACTTCTTCCGCGGCAAGAACCACCCCGGCGGCGGCGACCAGATCTTCTACCAGGGGCACGCATCGCCAGGCATGTATGCGCGCGCGTTTCTCGAGGGTCGGCTGACCGAGCACGACCTTGATGGCTTCCGCCAAGAGCTGTCCCACCCGGGTGGCGGCCTGCCGTCCTACCCGCACCCGCGACTCATGTCGAACTTCTGGGAGTTTCCGACGGTCTCCATGGGCCTCGGCGGCGTGAACGCGATCTACCAGGCGCGGTTCAACCGTTATCTGCAACATCGCGGCATCAAGGACACGTCACAGCAGCGCGTGTGGTCGTTCCTGGGCGACGGCGAGATGGACGAGCCGGAGACGCTCGGCGCGATCGGCGTGGCCGCACGCGAAGAACTCGACAACCTGACCTTCGTCATCAACTGCAACCTCCAGCGGCTCGACGGCCCGGTGCGCGGCAACGGCAAGGTGATCCAGGAACTCGAGGCGTTCTTCCGCGGTGCGGGCTGGAACGTGATCAAGGTGATCTGGGGTCGTGAGTGGGACCCGCTGCTCGCCGCCGACACCGACGGCGCGCTGGTGAACCTGATGAACGTCACGCCGGACGGCGACTACCAGACGTACAAGGCGAACGACGGCGCATTCGTGCGCGAACACTTCTTCGGGCGCGACCAGCGCACCCGCAAGATGGTGGAGAACTACACCGACGAGCAGATCTGGAACCTGAAGCGCGGCGGGCACGACTATCGCAAGCTCTACGCGGCGTACCAGGCGGCGGTCAACCACACCGGCCAGCCGACCGTGATCCTCGCGAAGACGATCAAGGGTTGGACGCTCGGCTCGCACTTCGAGGGTCGGAACGCCACGCACCAGATGAAGAAGCTCACGCTGGACGATCTCAAGACGTTCCGCGATCGCCTCTACCTGGACATCCCGGACGCCGCGATCGAAGCCGACCCGTATCTGCCGCCGTATTACCACCCGGGTGCGCACTCCGACGAGATCGCCTACATGCACGAGCGACGGACGGCACTCGGCGGCTATCTGCCCGAGCGGCGCAACATTCCGCGTGCGCTCACGCTGCCGAAGCCGGAGGCGTACGCGGATGCCAAGCGCGGCACCGGCAAGCAGAAGGTCGCCACCACGATGGCGTTCGTACGGCTGCTGAAGGACCTCATGCGCGACAAGGGATTCGGCGCGCGATGGGTGCCGATCATCCCGGACGAGGCGCGGACGTTCGGCATGGACTCGCTGTTCCCGACCGCGAAGATCTACTCGCCGCACGGCCAGAACTACACGCCGGTCGACCAGGACCTGTTCCTGTCCTACCGGGAGGCGATCACCGGCCAGATCCTGCACGAGGGCATCAACGAGGTCGGTTCGGTCGCGTCGTTCACGGCCGCTGGCAGCTCCTACGCGACGCACGGCGAGCCGATGATCCCGCTCTACATCTTCTACTCGATGTTCGGGTTCCAGCGCACCGCGGACGGGCTGTGGGCCGCGTCCGACCAGATGGCGCGCGGTTTCCTGCTGGGCGCCACGGCCGGCCGGACCACATTGAACGGCGAGGGCCTGCAGCACGAGGATGGTCACTCGCACCTGATCGCCGCCACGAACCCGGCGGTGGTGGCGTACGACCCGGCGTACGCGTTCGAGTCGGCGTACATCGTCGAGGACGGCCTGCGCCGCATGTACGGCGAGAGTCCCGAGGACGTCTTCTACTACCTGACCGTCTACAACGAGCCGATGGCGCAGCCGGCCGAGCCCGAGGGCATCGACGTCGACGGCCTGCTCAAGGGCCTCTACCGCTACGCGTCCGCACCGGCGGTCGACCGGCACGGAGCGCCCGGTGACGCACCTCGCGCGCAGCTGCTCGCGTCCGGCGTCGCGGTGCCGTGGGCGCTCAAGGCGCAGCAGCTGCTGGCCAACGACTGGGGGGTCGCCGCCGATGTGTGGTCGGCGACGTCCTGGACCGAGTTGCGCCGCGACGCCGTCGCGTCCGAGGAGCACAACCTGCTGCACCCGGCCGACGAGCCTCGGGTTCCGCACGTGACCAGCGCGCTGGCCGGCACGGGCGGTCCGGTTGTCGCGGTGTCCGACTACATGCGTGCCGTTCCGGACCTGATCTCACGCTGGGTGCCGACCGACTACACGAGCCTGGGTACGGACGGCTACGGCATGTCCGACACGCGGCACGCGTTGCGCCGCCACTTCCACATCGACGCTGAGTCGATCGTGGTCGCGACACTGCGCCTGCTGGCCCGCCGCGGCGAGGTACCGGCCTCGGCACCGGCCGACGCGGCTGTCAAGTATGCGATCGACGACGTGAGCGCGGCACCGGTTGGCGAAACCGGCGGTGACAGCTAAAGCGCCGTTAGCGCGCCATCAGCTACGCGATCTAGGAGGCGCTGCCCTGGTATAGCCGGGCAAACTCTCCTAGGTCGCGTCTGCTGCTCCTATCAGGTCCAGTCCGACCACGGAACTTCCCAGTCGGCGACCGTGTTGGCAAAGCTGACCTTGACCGGGGTGCCTGTCACGTCGACGATGTCGCCGGTACGCAGCAGGTCGTACATGTATTTGGCGTACGCCGCGCCGACGTTGATGCACCCGTGCGACGTGTTACGTACCCCGATGTCGCCGACCGTCCACGTCCGGAGGTGGACGAACTCGCCGCTGTACGAGACGCGTACCGCCTCGTGCACGGTCTCGGGCGCGTAGTAGAACGGCGACTTCGGGTCGGTGATGCCATACGACGCCGACGACATTGTGACGGTCGGGGACTTGACGATCACGACGTGCGGGCCGCTGCGCGTCCAGTAGTTGACGAGCTGTCCTTGTGCGCCAACCGTCGAGCCGCCCATGCCCATGCTCACCGGTACGGTCTTGGTGAGCTTGTCGTTGACGTACACCTTCATCATGTGCGTCTTGTTATCCGCGATCGCGATGTGCTTGTCGCCGATGTGGATCGTGGCGTGCGCGTTGGCGCCACCGTAGACACCGTCGGCGAGCTTCACGCCATACAGGCTCGCGTCGATCGTGATCGTCGCGCCGGCCGGCCAGTAGTCCTCGCCTCGATAGTCGACCTGCTGCGAGCTGATCCAGTGCCATCGGCCGTCGACCGCCGGAGTCGTCTGCACGCTGAGCGCGTTCACGATGGCGGAGCGCTGGCTCTTCGGGATCGCATGCGCGAAGTGCACCATGATCGGCTCGCCGACGCCGTACGTCGCGCCGTCGTTGAGCGCGAGCAGGGCGTTCGCGATGAGGTGCGGCGACACCGTCGTCTTCGGCTTGACGGTCGTGAACGTCGACGTGGTCTGTGCCACGCCGGCCGCGAGGTTGGTTCCGGTCACCTTGACCGTGTATTTGGTGTTGAACTTCAGCGCGCTCGTCGACGTCCAGCCCTTGCCATCCGGCGACAACTTGCCCTTGATCTTGGCCGACCCGGCCGTGACGGTGACCGACGTCACGGTGGCGTCCCCGCCGGCGTAGACCGTGATCGGCGTATTCGGCGTCACACCAGTGCTATTGGCGGCGGGCGTGATGGTCACCGTGCCACTGTGCGACGGGCTGGCGAGCGTGCCATCGGCGGATGATCCGGCCCCGCGCCACTGCGCGGGCGATGACGTACACGCGGCGAGGAACAGCGCGCCACTTGCGATCAGAGCGACGGCGACGCTTCGCGTCGAGCTGCGCGTCCGGTTCGTCATCGGGGGTCCTCGCTTGGCCAAGGTCGAGTGTCGATCAGAAGGGTACTCACCACTTTCCAGACGCTGAAACCCCATGGATTGGTTGCCCCAGCTAACCCTTACGCTGGTGAGGTGACTGTTCGCGTCAGGTTTGCCCCATCTCCGACCGGTTACTTCCATGTCGGCGGTGCGCGGTCGGCACTGCAGAACTGGATCTTCGCTAGGCAGCACGACGGAGCGTTTGTCCTGCGTATCGAGGATACCGACGCCGCGCGCAATCGGCCGGAGTGGATCGAAGGAATCCTGTCAGCGCTGGACTGGATTGGCATCGCACGAGGCACATACGAGGGTCCGTACTTTCAGACCGCGTACACAGACAAGCAACAGCAAGCCGCCGAGCGCCTCTACGCAGCCGGTCGCGCCTACTACTGCGATTGCACGCGCGAGCAGGTCCAAGCCCGTACCGGCAGTCAATACGCCGGCTATGACGGACATTGCCGCGACCGCGGCCTCGGCCCAGGCGTTGGCCGCGCGTTGCGTTTCCGCACCCCGGACGAGGGGCAGACGCGGGTGGTCGACCTGATCCGCGGCGAGCCGACGTTCGACAACGACAAGATCGAGGACTTCGTCATCCTGCGGTCCGACGGATCTCCGGTGTTCCTACTCGCGAACGTGGTCGATGACATCACGATGGGCATCACCCACGTGATCCGTGCCGAGGAGCATCTGCCCAACACCCCCAAACAGCAGCTGCTCTTCGTCGCGCTCGACCACCGGCCGCCGATCTGGGCGCACGTTCCGGTGGTGGTGAACGCGAAGCGGCAGAAGTTGTCCAAGCGCCGCGACCGCGTTGCGCTCGAATCGTTCCGCGACGAGGGATATCTCGCCGATGCCATGCGCAACTACTTGATGCTGCTCGGTTGGGCGCCCTCCGGCGACCGTGAGATCGTGCCGTGGTCGGTCATCGAGACCGAGTTCCGCCTCGAGGCCGTCAATCCGTCGCCGGCGTTCTTCGACGAGAAGAAGCTTCGCGCATTCAACGGCGACTACATCCGGGCGCTCGCGCCGGAGGCATTCGTCGACGCGTGCCAGCCGTGGCTGACCGGTACGGACACCATCGCGCCACCGCCGTGGGCACCGGGTGACTTCGATCCGAGGGTGTTCGCCGCCGCCGCACCGCTTGCGCAGACCCGCATCTCGGTGCTCTCGGAGATCGTGGACTATGTGGACTTCTTCTTCCTCAGCGAGCCGCGCATCGACGAAGCGTCCAGGGCCAAGGCAATGCGCGACGACGCCGGCGACCTGCTGCGCGCGACACACGACGCGTTCGCCGCGCAGTCGCGGTGGCACGCCGACGCGCTCCGTGCCGCACTCGAAGAGGTCGGTGCACAGCGCGATCTCAAGCTCGGCAAGACACAGGCGCCGGTACGCGTAGCAGTGACCGGGCGCGGCGTCGGACTGCCGCTATTCGAATCCATCGAACTCTTGGGTCGGCAACGTACGCTTGAGCGGGTGCGGCGCGCGGCGGATGCGATGTGAGTGAGGCGTCCCCCCGCGAACACGTCGATTGGTGTTGAATCCGTGTCACCGGCATCACCCGTGGACGGTCCGGCGTGCTGATCGCTCGACCGTCCGCGACGCACCGCCGCAAGCGCGAGGAGTTGTTTTCGTGACGCCGCGAGCCTTGGGTACGTTCGCGCGATTCATCGTGGCCGCCGTCTTGGCGACCGCGTTCGCGACGTTGGTCCCGGCCATCGCGGCGAGTGCTAAACCGTCGCCGACGCCCAGCCCGAAGGCGCCGCCGCCGAAGCCTCCGGCGCTGACCATCACGATCACCGGCCCAAATATCGAAACGCCGATCGTCGTTTCGAGCGCCACCAACGCAAAGCTCTACGACCAGCTCAACGCGCAGGTCGCGTTCATGAACGGCGCGCCAGGCAACGTGATGCCGTCCGGCACGCCGAACCTTGGTCCGGATTACACGCTTGTCCTGATGCGGGGGCCGACGAAGACCGCCGTCTATGACCTCTATCCGCTGGTCGTTGGCGGACCGAGAGCGCACCGCGCGGCGTTCGGGTCGCAGCCGGCCGCGTGGTTCTTCGCGCCGCTGTCGATGGCAAGCACACTGGAGGCGGCCGGCGTACGCCTTCCGACTCCATCGGCCACGGGGGTCGTCGCACCGCCGGTGGTCGCCACAACCGCGGCCACTCAGAGCTTCGGGAAGATCGTGGAGCAGAGCCGGTTCGCGCTCGCCGTCGCGGCGGTGGCGGCTGGTGCGGTACTGATCCTGCTCGCGATGGCGGCGCGACGAAGCCGACGTCTCGACCGACGCCGCACGATGCCGGCCGCGGTCGCACGGCTGGAATCCATGGCCGGCGCCGCCCGCGGTGCGGCCGGTCCGCGTCTCGCTCCCGGCCCGGTTGCCGCGCCCGCCGCACGCTCGTCGGCACCACCGCCGACCGTCGTGGCGCAGCCTGTTGTCGTCGCTAGGCCAGCCGTCGGCGCTCAGCCAGTCGTGCCTCAGCCAGTCGTGGCGCAGCCAGTCGTTGGCGCTCAGCCAGTCGTGCCTCAGCCAATCAAGGCCACGGGTACGGCACGTGTGACGGCCGCCGCCACGTCCCCGGCTGCGCCACCGGTACCCGCTGGGACTGTGCCATCTGGGGCGGTGCCCGCGGCCCGGCCTGGCGCCGGATCGCAAGCAGATATGTCCGCGCCGACGCCGCCGGTCCCGCCGGTACCAGCCGCGTCAGCGCCGACGACCGGAACGCCGCAGACCGGTACGCCACCAACCGAAGCACCCCCAGCCGTGCCGGCGGCACGTGCCGCGGAGCCGCCAGCGCGTGGTACCGCACCGGTGCCGGCACGCCCCGAGACCCCGGCCGCTACCGCACCGCCGCCCGCGGACACGCCAGTGGACGCCGAGCAGCCAGTGGCCGAGGCGTCGCAGCCCGAACCCGCGGTGGCGGCCGACGCGTTGGCAAGCGAGCAACCGGCGCCGCTCGTTGCGGTGCATCCCGTGTCGCCGCCGCCCCCGCCGGTCGCCCGTGGGGTAGCGCCCAGTCGCGCGGTTGGCAGCGCGAAGGTGACGCCTCCGGCCGAGTCGGTCGCCACGCCGGAGCCGGTCGCTCCGGGGTCCCCCGCACCCGAGCCGGTCGCAGCGGAGTCCCCCGCACCCGAGCCGGTCGCAGCCGCCGATGCATCGGATCGACCGGTTGCGGCGGCTTCCGCGGCGTCAGCCGACGCGGCGGCCATTGAGGCGGACGCGGAAACCCCCGACGCCGCAACGTCTGACGCGGCCACCGAGGCTCCAACGCCAGACGTCGCGGCGGAGGCGACGCCGGACGGTGTTGCTGAATCAGGCGCTGAGTTGGCGGATGGCGCACCACAGTCAGCGCTTGCTGCGGACGATGCAGTTGCAGCCCCCGACGCTGGACATGACGACGACAGTGGCGGCCCGGACATCGACGCTGCCGATATCGTTGCTGACGACGCTGCTCCTGACGACGCTGACGCGGTCGCCACGCCTGCCGCGACCGCGGATGTGGTCCCCGCGGACGCATCCGGTGACGAAGCGCTACCGGCCGATGCGGATGGCGCGACCGCATCTCAAGACACTGCCGCCGACGTCATGCCCGACGAGATGACCCGTGCATCGAACCAACCGGACACCGCTGACGAGACTGCGCCGGAACAGGACTCTGCGCCGGAGACGGGCGAATCGACCACCGAGCCGACCGACATCAGCGTCTCCCCAGATGCCGAGCCCGATCGCGAGGCGACCGCGACACCGGCCGAGGACAGCGCCACAGACGCAGAAGGAGACTTCTCCGCGACCGACGCAACGGCCGAGTCGCCGGGCACCGAACCCACAGCGGATTCGGAAGCTGCTGAATCGGAAGCCAGGGAATCGGAAGCCAGGGAATCGGAGGCCAGGGAATCGGAGGCCAGGGAATCGGAAGCTGAGGAAGTGCCCGCCCCGGCCGACTCGGACGAATCGTCGACAGCGGACGCATCGCCGACCGAGGATGCCCCGGCCGTCGCCGACGAACCTGATGCCGAGGCAATCGTTGACGAAACCGTGGACGACGACGAGCCGTCGACCGACGAGCCACAGTCCGACGAGCCACAGACCGACGAGCCACAGACCGCAGAACCCGACGGCGCAGAGGCTCACGAACCGGAACCGGAACCAGAGCCGGCCGAGTCAACAGCTAACGCAACGGAGGACGTTGAGCCGGATTCCGCCGATGACTCCGCCGAGGCCGAAGCCGCCGATCAACGGGCTCGACCCGAGGCGGACGGGACGCGTGCGGAGCAACGCGAGGATTCGACGACAACGGACGCGGTCGAGGCATCGATAGACCAGACGGCCGACCAAGATTCGACCGCGGACGCGGATTCGGCCGACGCAAGCGCGCTAGCCGCACCGGAGGACTCACCGGCCGAGGAACCGTTGGCTGTGGACGCCGGGTCCGCCGAGATCGGAGACGCGAGTGCCGCCGACGCGGCCGAGTCACCCGCTGACGGGCCCGATGTAGCCGGGCCCGATGCCGCCGAGCCCGACGCCGCCGAGCCCGACGCCGCCGAGCCCGACGCAGTCGAGGCTGAAGCGGCCAGCGAGACGGAGCCAGCCACCGAGACCGAAGCAGCCACAGCGAGCGATTCCGACGGCGCCGAGCCCGAATCTGGCCCCGCCGAGCCCGAATCCGATGCCGCGCAACCTCAGGCAACTTCCGATGAACCGTCCGACTCGGCCGAGCGCGACAATGATGCCGCCGCACTGGAACCAGCTGCCGAAACCAGTACGAGCACCGACGCGACCGCCGCCACGGAGTCGGTTCAAGGTGACGAGCCACCACAGGATCCCGCCGACGACGACGATCCACCCGGCCCGGACGTACCCACGGAAGCCGCATCGGCGCCCGGCAACGGCGTACCCGCGAGCCGCCCGCCGGACCCGGACGGCGCCGCACCCGACGTGACCACCTCGGGTTCTATGGCCCCGGAGCGGCGAGCCTGACTACCCGAATCGTCCTTGGGTGTGTTGTGCTTGACCGTGCGATCTCGTCGGCGTACGGAATGGGGTGAGCGGCGGTGACGCACAACCCGCCCCCACTCGTCTCTCCGGTGCCCGGCCTCGAGATCCACGCGGTACTAGATCGCGATGCCACCATGACGGCCGGTCTGGCGGTCGAGCGACCGGGGCGACGCGTACTCGTGCTTGTTGGCATACCAGTCGCTGCGCCAGGCGAGCGGCGTGAGTTCTTCGACTGGGTACTTGCCCTCGAGGAGGTCGGCCGGGTCGCGCCGATCGCCGAAATCATTGACTTCGGCCACACCGACGATCAGCGGCCATTCTTCGCCACCCGCGTGTTGCCAACACTGGCAGATCGCATGCGCCTGGTCGGTCCACCGTCGCACCGAGCGATCGGCATCATTGCCACCACGATCGCGGACGTGCTCGCGGCCAGTCATGCCGCCGGCATCGTGCACGGCGCCGTCAATCCGGCCGCCATTCAGCTGGACGGCGAGTCGGCGTCGCTCGGGGGATTCGGTGCAACGGCGCCAGGTCTTGACGCGGCACTAGGGGTGTGGGCGTTCACGCCTCCGGAACACCGCGCGGCGGCGGCCGCCGGCCGCCCGGTCGGCTCTCCCGCCGCCGACGTGTTCGGCTTGGCGGCGACGATCTGCGTCGCGCGCGCCGGCATGCTTCCGTGGAGCGATCCGGTGAGCTGGGCCGACGCCGCAGGCCTGCCGGCCGGTCCGGCGGCGTGGGTGACGGCGATTCGAGCGGCCCTGGACCCCGATCCCGATGGGCGTCCCACCGCCGAGGAATTCGCCACGTCGATGCGCTCCGGGCCGGAAGCGGACGGCACCGCCGGTGCACGCGTGGACCTGCGCGGTCTGATCCCACGCCAGGTGCGGCGACTCGCCGCGTACAGCCTCGACGCAATGGCCGATGCCGGTGCGGTGAGCGCGGGTCGCGCCGCACCGCCGCAGTCGGGCGACTGGTCCGACTCGTCAGACGCCGGCGCTCCACGTGGCTCCCGCGCGGCCGGCACGCCAGCCGGTGCGTCCAACCGGCGCAGATGGCCGTGGCAGGGCGGTGCCGGCGGCCGGCGAGCATCGACGCCCGCACCAGATCCCAGCGCCGCGACGGCCGGTAGCGCCGCAGAATCCACCGCCGCAGGATCCACCGCCGCAGATTCCATTGCCGCAACATCCACTGGCGCCGGTGCATCCGACGACATCGTGGGGCCTACCGAGGTGGACACGCCGATCGGGCTCGGGCACGCGATCCGTACCCGTCCCGCAGTAGTCGGCATCGCGGTCGCGGCCACCGCCGTGTTGCTCGGCACGGGCGCGTACGCCTGGGCGCAGCACGGACCACCACCCGCCGCCGGCCAGACGGTGCCACCGGTCACGACCATCTCGCCGGACCCGATTGCCTCTCCGGACCTACCGCCAGTGTCGACTCTGTCGCCGGCTCAGTTCCTCGCTGGCGCACGCACCGCCGGCCAGATCTTCATCCGTTCCGTCGGGGCCGGACATGCCAACGCATGCGCGAACGTTATCGGCGGCGCTGTTGTCAACACGCCGTCCGACGGCGCGCCGATCTCGTGCACCGAGTTCGTCAAGCAGGCCAAAAGCTTGCTCGGCACAAAGGCGCTGAACGCCATGAGCCATGCGACGGTGTCGCACGCGACGAGCACGGCGGGCACACCGCCGCCCGGTGGCCCTGGTCTGCCGCCCTACCCGCAGGCCACGATCGCGCTCAAGGACGTGCCGGCGCTAAAGACCGCGTTCAAGCGCTTCGAGCTTGTCCTGACGTTCCGCGCCGGGCACTGGTGGGTTGCCGAGGTGACATTCGCGTGACGCCGTCACGCGGCCGGTCGCCCGCCTCGGATCGATCCCACGAGGCAGATCGGCCGCACGTGGCCGATCGGTCCGACCAGGCCGATCGATCCGGCGCTGCGGGTCGCGCCAGGGCAGCGCGCAACGGCACCGACGGGTCGCTTGCCGGCACGCTCACACGCATCGAGCGCGCGGCCGGCGCGCTGTCGACGGCGAGTGTCGCGCGGATGGACGAAGTGCTGCCGTGGTTCCGCGACGTGCCGGCCGACCAACGCGCGTGGGTCACCCTCGTCGCGCAGGCCGGCGTGCGATCGCTGGTCGAATGGCTGCGCCGTGCGAGTCTCGGGCCGGACGCGGGCTCGCAGGAGGTCTCCGACGAAATCTTCGACGCCGCTCCGCGCGCCCTGGCCAGGTCGATCAACCTGGAGCACACCGTACAGCTGATCAAGGTCACCATCGACGTGGTCGAGGAACAGGTCCCCCGGCTCGCCGAGCATGGCCAGGAGGCGGCGTTGCGCGACGCTGTCGTGCGCTTCTCGCGAGAGGTCGCGTTCGCCGCGGCCCGCGTCTACGCCCGCGCCGCGGAGACCCGTGGGCTGTGGGACGCCCGCCTGCAGGCGCTGTTTGTCGATGCGTTGGTACGGGGTGAGCAACCCGACGTGATCGCGTCCCGCGCCGCGGCACTTGGTTGGCCGGATCCGAGTCCGGTGGCGATCGCGGTCGGACGATCTCCCGGTGGCGAGGCGGCCGCCGTCGTGCACACCGTCTATCGTGCGGCGCGGCGGATCGGTGTCGAGGTGATCGGCGGCGTACACGGCGATCGGCTTGTCGTGGTTCTGGGCGGTGCGAGCGATCCGCGGTCGGCGGTCGAAAAGATGCTCTCCGGCTACGGCGACGGACCGGTCGTCGTCAGTGCACCGGTGCCCAGCCTCGACGAGGCGACCCAAGCGGCCCGCGCCGCCCTGGCCGGCTTTCGCGCGGCGCCGGCGTGGCCCGCGGCGCCACGTCCGGTGCTCACCGCCGACTTGCTGCCCGAGCGCGCCCTGGCCGGTGATGTCGATGCCCGACGAGCGCTCCGCAACGATGTCTACGCCGTGCTGACCCGTGCGGGCGGCGAACTGGTCGAGACGCTCGACGCGTTCCTCGCGGCGGGTGGCGTGCTGGAAAGCGCCGCGAGGTCACTCTTCGTGCACCCGAACACGGTGCGCTACCGGCTGCGCCGGATCGCCGACATCACCGGCTTTGCGCCGTTGGTGCCCCGTGACGCGTTCACGCTCCGGGTGGCGCTCGCCATCGGACGACTCGCGGCAGCGACCGGAGGCGGCGACGGCACGTAGCCGGCCCGCTGTCGTGACAGCATGACCTTGCGGGGATATTGCTGGATCCGCCGACCACGTTCCAACCATTTCCCCGCAAGGTCATCTATGTCGACCGCGCCGGACGGCAGCGATCCGGGTCACAATCGACGAAAAGCATTAGAGGGTTTCTACAAATCTTGTCGTCGGGTTTCGTGTCTGGCGGTAGCGCGCGACGAGCCGTCGATGTACGAAAGTCAAAGATGTGCTCGCCCTCCTCGCGCCCGGCCAGGGTTCACAAAAGCCCGGCTTCCTGACTCCCTGGCTCGGTCACACCTCTGCCGAGGCGCGGCTGCGCTGGTGGTCCGCCCTCGCGGGTCTCGACCTGCTGCACCTCGGCACGGCCGCCGACGCGGACGAAATCAAGGACACCGCGCGCACACAGCCGCTGCTGGTCGCGGCCGCGTTGCTTGCCACCGAGCATCTGCCGCTGTCCGAGAACACGCCACTCGTCGTCGCCGGGCACAGCGTCGGTGAGGTGGGCGCGGCAGCCATCGCGGGGGTACTCACGCCGGATGCGGCAGTGACGCTCGCTGGCGTACGAGGGCGCGAGATGGCCGCCGCGTGCGCGATCGAGCCGACGAGCATGGCGGCCGTACTCGGCGGATCCGAAGACGACGTGCTCGCCGCGATCGAGGCGGCCGGTGTCTACCCGGCGAACCTCAACGGCGCTGGTCAGATCGTGGCAGCCGGATCGCTTGCGGGCCTTGAGAAGTTGGCCGGCGATCCGCCCGCGAAGGCCCGCGTCATTCCGCTGACCGTGGCCGGCGCGTTCCACACCTCGTACATGGCTCCGGCCGAGGCCGCGCTGGCGGCGGTGGCGAGCGGCATCACGCCGGCCGACCCGCACCGGATCCTGCTGTCCAACCTGGACGGCACGGCCGTCACGAGCGGCGCGGCGATGCTGCGACGACTGATCGCCCAGGTCACCGCGCCGGTGCGCTGGGACCTGTGCATGCAGACGATGGCGGACCTCGGCGTCACCGCGATCATCGAGCTGCCACCGGCCGGAACGCTTGCGGGTCTCGCGAAACGAGCGCTCAAGGGCGTCGAAGTCGTCACGCTGAACACGCCCGACGATCTCACCGCCGCGCGCGAGCTGATCGCGCACCATGCGCCGACGCCGACCCACGAGCCGACGCCACACTTCCGCGTCGTGGTGGCCACCACCGCCGGCAACTTCGTACCCGCCGACATCGCCGAGGGTTCGGAGGTGTCCACGGGTACGGTGATCGGCCACGTGACCACCCGGCAGGGGCCGGTGGACGTGACCGCGCACGCGGCCGGTGTGCTGACCGAGTGGCTCGCACACGTCGACGACCCCGTCGCGCCCGGCCACCCGCTGGCACGCATCGGCGGCCACTGACCGCGCCACCCATCCCCCTCTCATCGAAAGGCGCAGCATGACCGGGTCAAAGATCCTCGCTATGGGGCATTACCAGCCCAGCCGCGTGTTGACGAACGGCGACCTCGCCAACATGGTCGACACCAACGACGCGTGGATCCGTGACCGCGTCGGCATCGCCGAGCGGCGCATCGCCGAAGGCGAGACGGTCGCCGACATGGCCACCGCGGCGGCCGGGAAGGCGCTGGCGAATTCCGGTCTGACCGCCGCCGACATCGATCTGATCATCGTGGCGACGTGTTCGTCGGTCGACCGGTGCCCGAATGTGGCGACTCGGGTCGCCGCGAAACTCGGCGTTGCCGCGCCGGCCGCGTTCGACGTGAACACTGCGTGCTCGGGCTTCTCCTACGCGTTGGCGAGCGCTGACCACGCGATCCGGGCCGGCGCCTCGCGCAACGCGATCGTGGTCGGCGCCGAGAAGCTCTCCGAGGTCACCGACTGGAGCGACCGCTCAACTGCCGTACTGTTCGGCGACGGCGCGGGCGCCGCGATCGTGACAGCGTGTGCCGAGAACGAGGAACCCGGCATCGGGCCGGTGGTCTGGGGCTCCGCGCCCGAACTGAACGACGTGATCCAGATCGAAGGCTGGCGGCCCTACATCAAGCAGGCCGGTCAGTCGGTGTTCCGGTGGGCGACCTATTCACTGCCACCGCTGGCCCGCCAGGTGTGCGAGAAGGCGGGCATCGAGCCGAGCGAACTCGGTGCGTTCGTACCGCATCAGGCGAACCTGCGCATCATCGACCCACTCGCGCGCAAGCTTGGCGTAGTGAACGCCGTCGTCGCCCGCGACATTGTCGAATCGGGCAATACCTCCGCTGCGAGCATCCCGCTCGCGCTGTCCAAGCTGCTCGAACGCCGCGAGGTGCCGTCCGGCGCCCCGATGCTGCTGTTCGGGTTCGGCGGTGGACTCACGTACGCCGGGCAGGTAGTCCGCTGCCCGTAGCACCGATCCATGGTGCAGGATGATCTGTCATATCACCCATACCGGAAGGACCCGCTCAAATGACTAGCCGTGCCGAGATCACCGAAGGCCTCGCCGAGATCCTCGAGGAGGTCGCCGGTGTAAACCCGGGCGACGTCGCGGAGGAGAAGTCATTCACCGACGATCTGGACGTCGACTCGCTGTCGATGGTCGAGGTCGTCGTGGCCGCCGAGGAGAAGTTCGGCGTCAAGATCCCGGACGACGAGGTGCAGAACCTCAAGACCGTGGGTGACGCCGTGTCGTTCATCGAGAAGGCGCAGGCGTGACGGTTTCCGACGTCGTTGTCACCGGGCTCGGCGCGACCACTCCGCTCGGCGGAGATGTCGCGTCGACCTGGGAGGCGATGCTGGCCGGCCGCTCTGGGGTCACGCCGCTGACCCAAGAGTGGGCGCAGCAGTTGCCGGTGCGGATCGCGGCTCAGCTCGCCGTCGAACCGTCCGAAGTGATGGACCGGGTCAAGTTGCGCCGGCTCGACCGCTCCGAAGCGGTCGCGCTGATCGCGGCGCATCAAGCCTGGAAAGACGCCGGCCTGGCACCCGCCACCGCGGATGCCAGCGCGGCGATCGCGGCCGGTATGGATCCGGAGCGGCTCGCCGTCGTCGTCGGCAGCGGCATCGGCGGAGTCCAGACACTGCTTGCCCAGGACGACATCCTGGAGCAGTCGGGCCCGCGGCGGGTCAGCCCGCACACCGTACCCATGCTCATGCCGAACGGACCGGCCGCCTGGATCGGCCTGGAGCTCGGCGCCAAGGCCGGCGTGCACTCGCCGGCAAGCGCGTGCGCAACCGGTGCCGAGGCGATCGCCTGGGCGCTGGACATCATCCGCGCCGGACGGGCCGACATCGTGGTGGCCGGCGGCACCGAGGCCGTGATCGCAGCTCTCCCGATCGCCGGATTCGCGTCGATGCGCGCCATGTCGACGCGCAACGACGAACCGGAGCGCGCCTCGCGTCCGTGGGACCGGGCACGCGACGGCTTCGTCCTCGGCGAGGGGTCCGCCGCCGTCGTGCTCGAACGGGCCGACCACGCCGCCGCGCGCGGCGCACGGGTCTACGCCCGGCTCGCCGGTGCGGGCATGACGTCCGACGGCTTCGACATGGTCCAGCCCGATCCGCAAGGCGCCGGCGGCGCTCGCGCGATCTCGTTGGCACTGCGGGATTCCGGCCTGGCGAAGACCGACATCGTGCATGTCAACGCACACGCCACGTCCACGCCGACCGGCGACATGGCCGAGGTGATCGGCCTGCGCGCCGTACTCGGCGACCACATGGTGCTGACGTCGACAAAGTCGATGCACGGCCACTTGTTGGGCGCCGCCGGCGCGTTGGAGTCGATCGCGACGATCCTCGCGATCTACCACGGTGTCGTACCGCCGACGGTCAACCTCGACGACCCGGAGGACGGCCTGCTCGACGTGGCCGCTCACAAGGCACGCCCGATGGATATCCCGGCGGCACTGAACAACTCGTTCGGCTTCGGCGGTCACAACGCCGCGCTGATCTTCGCCCACGCCTAACACCCCCGAAAGGCATCGCCGTGACGACGACACAGACCGGCACATCAACGGCCGACGACGCTGTCGACCATCGCGACCCGGAACTCCGGCTGCGCAACCTCTTCGACCGCGGCACACTGCGGCTCGCGATGCAGCGCGACAGCTCGGGCGTGCTCTGGGCGCGAGGCGAGATCGACGGTACGACGGCCATCGCGTACGCCACCGACGGCACGAAGATGGGCGGCGCGATGGGCATCGAGGGCTGCCGCCACATCGTCGACGCGATCGACGCGGCGGTTCGCGAGCGGATCCCCGTGCTGGGCCTCTGGCACTCGGGCGGCGCGCGCCTGCCGGAGGGCGTGCTCGCGCTGGACGGCGTCGGCATCGTGTTCGCCGCGATGGTGCGTGCGTCCGGACGGGTACCGCAGATCTCGGTAGTGCTCGGCCCGGCGGCCGGCGGTGCCGCATACGGCCCGGCGCTCACCGACGTTGTCATCATGGGCGGCGACGGGCGCATCTTCGTCACCGGTCCCGAGGTGGTGCGCAGCGTCACCGGCGAGCAGGTCGACATGGAGCGCCTCGGTGGGCCGGAGCCACACGGTCGCCGGTCCGGCGTCGTACACATCACGACGAAGGACGATGCGTCGGCGCTCGCCTCCGCTCGCGAGGTCGCGGCGCTGCTCGGGCATCAGGGTCGGCTGTCGGTCTCGGACGTCGCCGACGACGTCGACCTCGGCGCGCTGCTGCCCGCCGAGGCGGCCCGGGCCTACGACGTGAAGCCATTGGTCAAGACACTGCTGGACGATTCGGGCGAGGATGGCCTCGGCGGCCCGGTCGAGTTGCACACCAAGTGGGCGCCGAACATCGTCACGACGCTCGGTCGGTTCGCCGGTCGTACGGTCGGCGTGATCGCGAACAATCCGTTGCGCCTGGGCGGTTGCCTCGACTCGGCGAGCGCCGAGAAGGCGGCACGCTTCGTGCGGATGTGTGACTCGCTCGGCGTACCGCTGATCGTGCTCGTCGACGTGCCCGGTTACTTGCCCGGTGTCGGTCAGGAATGGGACGGCGTGGTGCGCCGTGGCGCGAAGCTGTTGCACGCGTTCGCCGAGGCCGTTGTGCCCCGCGTGACGCTGGTGACACGCAAGTCGTTCGGTGGTGCGTACATCGCCATGAACTCCAAGGCGCTCGGCGCGACCGCCGTCTACGCCTGGCCGAGCGCGGAGATCGCCGTAATGGGCGCGAGCGCGGCGGTGAACATCTTGCACCGTAAGAAGCTCGCCGCGGCGAAGCCCGAGGACCGCGAGGCGCTGCGCGCAGAGCTCATCGAGCAGCAGACGCATGTGGCCGGCGGCGTGCACCGTGCGGTCGAGATCGGTGTCGTCGACGAGGTGATCGAGCCGAAGGAAACCCGCAAGCGGATCGCCGAAGCGATCGCCGCCGCGCCAGCGGCACGCGGTGCGCACGGCAACATCCCGCTGTAGCTGGGGATGGCGCGCCGCGGCCGATCAGCCGGTCAGCCGACTTGGGTGAGCAGCGTCGGCGGCGCGCCGTCGCCGGCGTAGCGGTACGGCTCCAGATCGGCATCCCAGGCGGAGCCGAGCGCGCGGTGGATCTCGTGCGCCAGCGATTCCGGTCCGCGCGCCTTCGCCATCAGCGCCCGCAAGCGGTCTTCACCGAGCATCACGTCGCCGTTGGCACTCATCGGCGCACCGAACAACCCACGCCCGGGTACGTACATGAAGCGCTGCCCGTCAATGCCCGGGCTCGGCTCCTCGGTCACCTCGTAGCGCAACATCGGCCACTGTCGCAACGCGGCCGCCAATTCCGCACCGGTGCCCGGACGTCCGGCCCACGTGCACTCCGCGCGCCGCGCGGTCGGGTCGGCAGGCTGCGGCATCCAATGGAGGTTGACCGGCGCGGCCAGAACGCGCGCAATCGCCCACTCGACGTGCGGGCACACGGCCTGCGGTGTCGAGTGGACGAAGACAACGCCACGCGTGGGCACGGCACCCTCCCGACGGATACAGATGCGTCTTCCCCTACGATCTGCATTCGTCGCGTGCATATCCACGCGAAACTCATGATGACGGCGATACGCCTGTGGCGCTAGTGAATCGCCGATCTAATTCGCGATTGCCGGCGTGTCGCGTCAAAACGCGCCGATGGTAACCACTCGGACCGTCCGGACGAGGCGACCGAAGTGATGTGAGCCGCAGCAAATCGGGCCACCGAAGGCGGACGCTGGTCCACATCTCGGCTAAGCTTGTCGCGGCCGAATGCGTTCGGCCTCCCGTACTACGTTGGCCGTGTCGGCGACCATCCCCGGTCGCCATCGCACGGCCGGATGTGTGCGACCCCCGAACCCGTTTCAACGCTTGCAAGGAGTTCCGCCGTGGCTAGCAACACCTCGAAGACCGCGCGCGCCTCGGTCCGCGCCGGCCAGAGCGCCGGTGCCGCGCTCAGCGTGCTGGGCGAGTTCAAGTACCTGATCCCGCTGGACAGCGGCCGGTTTGCCTACGTACGCAATCTGATCTCCGGCCAGACCACGCGTCTCCGGACCACCTCCGACGAGTTTGCCGAGGAGATCCGCGCGCTCGTCGGCGCCGGACATGGTGCGAAGATCCGCGCCGAGTTCGCGGCACTCGACGCCGCGCAGCCGACGCACGGCTGGAACCTGACCGAGAAGCGACTCGTCGAGGCGGGCGTCTTCGGCGACTGACCGCCACTGATCGCTCGGAAGCGGGCGCCCGCGCAAGCGACTTGAGGACCGGCACTCACCTGAGGGTGCCGGTCCTTGGCGTCCACCGTGCCGATGGCGCATTGGTTTGCACGACGTATCGTGGAACGTCCGCCACTACGGCGCCTGCCCACCAAGTCCGGGAGCCACGTGACCAACGCACGCGACGAACCGACGCGAGCCAGCAGCGGCGGCGAGGCCGCAGAGCCGGACGAGGCCGGGCCGGATCTGGCCGACGCGGCCACCGTCGTGGCCCAGGAGATCGCGACCGAACAGCAGTACGTCGATCGTGTGTACGCACGGCTGGAGAGCGCGAAGAAGAGCGCGGCTGAGGCCGAGGCGGCCGGGTACGGACTGGCCAGCGTCGGCACGTACGGCTCGCTCGTGGAGCGGGACGCGATGGTCTTTCACGCGGCGCGGCGGCGCCGACTGCTGGACGCCGAGCACGAGGGTCTCGTGTTCGGTCGGCTCGATCTGCACGGCGGTGAGACCCGTTACGTCGGCCGCCTCGGGCTTCGTGACGACGAGGCGCGCGCGCTGGTGATCGATTGGCGGGCACCGGCCGCCGAGCCGTTCTACCGCGCGACGGCGGCGGATCCGATGAAGGTCGTCCGGCGCCGTACCATCGCGAGCGCCGGCGAGCGCGTCACGAGCATCGAGGACGATCTGCTGGACCCGGACGCCGCGCCGCAGGACATGCACATCGTGGGCGACGGCGCACTCGTGGCGTCGCTGGCTCGAACGACAGGTCCGGGCATGCGCGACATCGTCGCGACGATCCAACGCGAGCAGGACGAGGCGATCCGTTCACCGGCGTCCGGCGTCACACTAATCCGCGGCGGCCCGGGCACCGGCAAGACCGCGGTCGCGTTGCACCGCGCGGCGTACCTTCTCTATTCCGACCGGCCACGGTTCGCCGGTGGTGGCGTACTCGTCGTCGGGCCGTCGCCGGTGTTCGTGAACTACATCTCGCGCGTGCTGCCGTCGCTCGGCGAGGACGAGGTCGTGCTCGCATCGCTCGGCTCCCTTCTGCCAGGAGTCGCTGGGCGCCGGCACGACGACTCGGCGGTCGCGAGCGTGAAGGGCTCTTCGCGGATGGCGCGACTGCTCGGCCGCGCGGTCCGCGACACGCCGCCCGACGCGCCGGCCGAACTCCGGCTGCTCTATCGGTCAACGCTGCTCCGGTTGGACAGCCAGGCGCTCGATCGCCTACGCGACACCGTTGCCGCGCTCGGCGCGCCGCGCAACACGGTGCGTCGCAAGGCCGCCGGCTACCTGCTCGATGCGCTGTGGCAGCAGGCCCGCGAGGTGTTCGGCGGCGGGTGGGGCATGCCGCGTGAGGACTTCGCGTCGGAGATCGCCGAGCGTCGCGAATTCGTCGCGTTCATGCGGCGCTGGTGGCCGGTGCTGCGACCGGTCGATGTGCTGGGCTGGCTCGCCGATCAAGAACGACTACGCCGGTACGCACACGGCCTGCTCGATCGTCATGAGCTCGAAGCGCTGGCGGCCGCCGTACCACGGTCGGACGGTGACGTGACCGTCGAGGATGTCGCGATGCTGGACGAACTCGACAGCCTGCTCGGAGCGCCGCCGCGGCCGCCACGGTCGAACGGCGACCCGTACGTCGTCGGCGGCGTACGTGAGGTGACCACGTACGCGGATCGGCAAGCGGCCGCCCGGCGCCAGCCCGTCGAGCGGCCGGAGGACTACCGCGAATACGCACACGTCGTCGTCGACGAAGCTCAGGACGTGTCTCCGATGCAGTGGCGCATGATCGGTCGGCGCGCGGCGTACGCGAGCTGGACCATCGTTGGTGATCCGGCACAGTCGGCCGGCCGCCACGATCCGACCGAGGTACGCAAGGCGCGCGACGCCGCGCTGCGAGGCCGGCGGCGCCACGACTACGTGTTGACCACGAACTACCGGAACTCGGTGGAAATCTTCGAGGTGGCGGCCACCGTGGTCCGCCGGGCCGAGCCGGACATCGAGCTGCCGACCGCCGTACGCCACAGCGGTGTGGCGCCGCGGCACGTCGTGGTGAGTCGGTCGGAACACGCGCCAGCCGTCCGCGAGGCGGTTGCGGATCTGCTCGCCGACGTCGCCGGAACGGTCGGCGTGGTGACCGCTCAAGCCGACCGTGACACGGTCGCCGCCTGGCTCGGCACCGATCTCGACTCACGTGCGCAAGTGGTGACGAGCCTCGACGCGAAGGGCATGGAATACGACGGCGTCCTCGTGGTCGATCCGGCCGCGATCATCGCGGAGTCGCCGTCCGGTCTGCGTACCCTCTATGTCGCGTTGTCGCGTGCCACACAGCGGCTCACCACCGTCGCGACCGACGATGCGTGGCTGCGGGGTTGACTGACGCCGTGGACTTCGGGGACGCCGACTACGGTCCCGTCGACTTCGCGGCGGTCACCGCCGCGCGCAACAGCATCGCCGTGGTGACCGGCCCAACTCCACCGGGTACGGGCGTGTAGGCGCCCGCCTTCTCGAGTGCGTCCGGGTCGACGTCGCCCGCCATGCCGCCGTCCGGCGTCGGATTCGTGCCGACGTCGATCACGACCGCGCTGGGCCGGATGTGGTCGGCGGTAATGAGACCGGCGCGTCCCGCCGCCACCACAAGAACGCTGGCTCGCGCGGTCACGGTCGCGAGATCGACGGTCCGCGAATGGCACACCGTCACCGTCGCGTCCGCCGCGATCAGCAGCAGCGCAACCGGCTTGCCGACGACGGTGCTGCGACCGACCACGACCACGTCCGCGCCGCGCAACGGTACGTTCTCGCGGCGCAGGATCTCGAGCACCGCGGCGGCGGTCGCCGGCGGGTACGCGTCGAGTCCGTCCGCGAGCCGCCCGAGGCTCACCGGATTGGCGCCGTCGACGTCCTTCGCGGGAGCGATCGCGGACGCGACATCGGCGAGCGCGATCCCGGGCGGCAACGGCGTCTGGCAGATCACGCCGTCGACGGTCGGGTCGCCGGACCACTCGGCGAGCCGCACGACGATCCCCGACCGGTCGGCGCCCACGACCGAGTCGACAACGCACTCGACGCCGACCTTGCCGGCCAAGCGGGAGATGGTCCGCACGTACCACGCCGTCGCGGGATCGTCGGTGGGTACGACGACGGCAAGGCGCGGCGTGACGCCACCCTCGCGTAGCCGCGCGACATCCGCCGCCAGTTCCGTGCTGATCGCGTTCGCGTGCGCGCGACCGTCGATTGCCCTCACCGCGCCAACTCGTTTCGTACCCGCGCGATCGTGTCGGTGGCGATGTCGGCGGCGGCCGTGTGCACCGCGAGCTCGGCGGCGAGCGCGTCGCCAACGGTGCGATCGCGGAGCGCGGCGACATTGACCTGGACGTTGATCGCGGCGGATTCCAGCGCGGCGCGTGCCGACGACGCCGCGACCGCTACGTCGGATAGCACGTTGACGTTGGCGCCGTCCCGGATGCGCTCGGCGAGCACGATGACCGCGGCGGCGAGTTCAGCGGTGCGCAACGGCGGCCTCGCGGCGGCTTCCGTAGCGGTCTGAATCGCATCACCACGGCCCGCGTCATCCTTCGGGATCCGGTACGCGGCGGCGACCGCGTCGAACGCGCGCTCGTCGTCGGCCGCGGCCCGCAACGCCGCGATCCGAAGACGTACGGCTTCGTCGCGCGCCTGCACCATCAGCGGTTCCACGGCGGCGTACCGAGGCTTGCCGATGGTCAGGTTCGTCACCATCTCGACGAGCGCTGCACCGGTCGCGGCGAGCAGCGCGGCTGCGGATCCGCCACCGGGTGCCGGCGCCGTGGAACCGAGCGCATCAAGCCACTCGCCAATCGTTTGATCCCGCATCCTGTCCCCCGCCAGAACTGCCTCCGGGTGATCGGCGTCCGCCACCGGCTACTTGTGCCGGCTGTGCTTCTATTTGTGCCGGAAGTGCACGAACAGCCGGCCGAAGTTCTTCGAGTCCTTCTCCACCCGGTGGTAGAGAGCCTTGATGTCTTTCTGGTCGAGGAACTTCAGCACGTGCTTCTTGAGCGCGCCCGACCCCTTGCCCGGAATGATCTCGACGACCGAGGCCTTCTTCGCGATCGCCTCGTCGATGACATCCCGCAACGCGCGGTCGATGTCACGGCCGCGGTTGAAGATCTCGTGCAGGTCGAGCTTGAGCTTCATGCGCTCCAGTATCCCGCCAAGCCAGCCGGCCGCGCTGCGCACGCTCGACGATCCCGCCGTCACCGCTAGCCGGCGCGGCTGTCGTCGCCACTGTCCTGCGATGCTCGCGGCCGGCCGACGACGGGTGCCCGAGACGGTCCCCGCTGCCGAAGCGGCTCGGCGCCGAGCGACTGCGGCGCCCCGGTCTCGCGGATCTCGGTCCGTACCGCCTCGATCAAGCGCGTCGAGGCGCGCCAGCCGCGAACGTCGCGTGCAAAGCGATGCGGCGCGTCGATCAGCCGACCCGCATGGCGCTGTGTTGCCACGCCCCGCTGCCGTGCCACCACATGCCATGGCCGACCGGCCCACGCACGCAGCGCCATGGCCAGCGGCAGCACCAACAGCACGAGTAGCCATTCGAATACGAACGCCGCGAGTACCACGATTACCGGCAGCAGGACGACGGCCACAATGACCGCGACGAAGACGAGGCCGGCGCCATCCGACCCGGTGTCGTCCAGCCCGTCGAGCGCGCTGGCGAGCGGCCGCCACGCGTGCATACGGCGCCGGGGTCGCCACGGCAGCATCCGACGCCCGACCCACCACCTGGTTCCGTCCGGGCCGACGGTCGCCTGACGCCGGATCCTCACGCCACGACATCCTGCCACCACCCGGCCATGTACGTCGCCTGGAAGTTAGCACCGCCAATCGTCGTCGACCGAGTCAGCGGAACGGCGCCCGCGCTGGGGATCCGACAGAGTCCTCCGCCGGGTTGTCGTCCACGGTCGGGGCAAGGTCACCGAAGCGCGCAAGCATCAGCGCGCCCACGATCGCCACCGCGAAGCCGATCGCGGCGAGCCACACGAGGCCCGGTCGCGTACCGTCGCCGAGCACCTCAACGCCAACCGCCGCCGGGAGAATCGTCTCGGCGATGATCACCGCCGCGGTCACCGCCGTCACGCTGCCGCGCTGCAACGCCGTCGTGAAGAACAGGAAGGACGTCACACCACTGAGCACGAGGGCGTACGTCGCTGGATTCCGCAACAACGGCACGATCGCGAGATTGGTCAACACGCGCGCGGAGAGTGCGACGACGCCGAATCCCAGTCCAGCGAACAGGCCGAGGATGGTCGCTGCGGCGCGGCCGTGCGTCCGGCCGACCAGGAAGCCGAGGGCCGTCACGACGGCGGAGGCGAGCAGGAACGACCACTCGACACCGGCACGCACCGGTTCGATGTTCTCCCGGCCGGCCGCCGCGGCCAGGAGCGCCAGCCCAGTGCACACCGACGCGATCGCCGCCCACTCGCGACCCCGTAGCCGAATCTTCAACAGCGGCACGGCGGCGACCGCGGTCACGGCGAGGTTGCCGGCCTGCACCGCCTGCACCACGAACACGGCGAGATAGCGGAGCGCGATGAACTGCGCGACGAAGCCCATGCCGTCCAACGCGAGTCCGGCCACGAACGTGCCGCGCCTGGCGAGCCGGGCGAGCAGCCGCGCGTCGACGCCCGGCGCCACTGGCTCGGCGCGGGCCGCAACGGCCTGCAGCGCCGACGCGATGCCGTAGCCGAGCGCCGAGATCGCCGCGGCGACGATCCCGGTGATCACCGGTTAAATCTAGCGATCATCCACGGATCGGCCTATGGCAACCGGCCGCATCGTTCCGCTCGCTGGCGGGCGGGGCGATGTCGCACGCGGATCACCACAGCGGCAGCTGCCGTGCCTCGCTTCGGCCGCGAGCGCCGGATGCACCGCGCGCGGATCCACCGTGCCGGTGGCCATCGTGGCTGCCGTCCGCGTCGGGCGGCGTACGCGCCTCCGCAGAGCCACTCGAACCGATGCCATAGCGGCGGGCCGCCATGCGCACCCGGGCGGTGGTGGCACGCTGCGCGGCGGCCGGTTGGTAGGCGCGGTCGCCGAACCGACGCTGGTATTCGGGCATCAGCTCGGGGTGCTCGCGCGCGAGCCAGGCGAGATACCACTGCCGGGCACCGGTGCGCAGGTGCAACGGAAGTGGTGTCACGCTCGCGGCGCCGGACGCGGCGATCGCGCGAACCGTCGCATCGATGGACTCGTCGGTGTCGGTGAGCCCCGGCAGGATCGGCGCCATGAGGACGCCGACCGAGAACCCGGCGTCGGTGAGGGCTCGGACCGCGTCCAGCCGCCGACGTGGTGACGGCGTGCCGGGCTCGGCGGACCGCCAGACCGTTTCGTCGACGAACCCGATCGACATCGACAGCCCGACGGACGTGACCTCGGCGGCCTCGCGCAGCAGCGGCAGATCGCGCACGATCAGTGTGCCCTTTGTCAGGATCGAGAACGGGTTGGCGAAGTCACGCAGTGCCGCGATGATCCCGGGCATCAGCCGATATCGGCCCTCGGCACGCTGATAGCAGTCCACATTCGTACCCATGGCGATGTGACCGCCTGCCCACCGCGGCGCGGCCAGCTCACGACGCAGCAGCGCGGGCGCGTTGACCTTCACCACGATCTGGGTGTCGAAGTCATGACCGGCGTCGAGATCGAGGTAGGTATGCGTGTTGCGAGCGAAGCAGTAGGTGCAGGCGTGCGTGCAGCCGCGATAGGGGTTGATCGTCCATTCGAACGGGACGCGCGACTGCCCCGGCACCCGGTTGATGATCGACTTAGCCTGGATCTCGTAGAACGTCATGCCCGCGAAGCCGGGCGTGTCGAACGTCCGCCGGACTCCCCCGGCGAGCGCCAGTGGCACCGGCTGCGCATCGGTCTTGAGGTGATCCCACCGCACTCGTGTCATTCGAACACATGTGCTAGGATCTGTAAAGGACCTGGTCATCGCGATCGGGCCGCCGCCCGGGATCGGGCCGCCGCCCGCGATCGGGCCGCCACCCGCGATCGGGCCGCCACCGACGTTGGTCAGTGGATCGTCTTATGTTCGCGGCACATCGCGACGAACTTCTCGATGCGGCGCGCCCGCGTCTCCGGACGCTTCGCGTCGTGGATGCGGTAGAGGATCGCGTAGCGGTTGACCCCACTCAGCGTGGCAAAGAACGCGGCCGCCTCGGGATCGGCGGCGAGCGCCTCGGCCAGGTCGGCGGGGACCGTCGCGTTGCCCTGCGACTCGTACGCCGCCGCCCACCGGCCGTCCGACCGAGCACGCTCCACCTCCCGCAGCCCGGCGGGGCGCATGGCACCGAACTCGATCAGCGCCTCGGCCTTGTCTCGGTTGACCTGCGACCACTTGCTGCGCGGCCCGCGTGGCGTGAACCGCTGCAGCCAATGCTGCTCGTCGAGGCCGCGCTTCTGGCCGTCGATCCAGCCGAAGCACAGCGCGACTGCAAGTGCCTCCGGGTAGGTCACCGAGCGCGTGCCACCGGCCTTGCCGATCTTCATCCAGAAGCCGCGATGGTCGGCGTGATGCCGCTCGAACCACGACTCGCACTCCGCGACAGTGGCGAACCCGATCACCGGCTGCCCACCGATCTCCATCTCGGCCATGCCGCCATCGTGGCATCGCGGACCGACAGTGCCTCCGGCCGGCCAACCGAGCCAACCGAGCCGGCCGAGCCAGCCGAGCCGGCAGGCCAAGCAGCCAACCGAGCCGGCCGGGCCAAGCGAACGAGTCAGCCGCGTGCGCCGCCGAAACCAATCAGCGCCGCGAGGCCTAGTGCGCTGCGCGGCGCGTACGGTCCCCGCCACAGGCCGCCATGCGCCGCACCGAATGCCTCGTCCTGCCACGGGAACGCGGCCGATGACGCGGGCGATCGCAGGTCGTGGACGAGCAGCGCGGCCATCAGCGTGTTGCTCGTCGCGGGCTCGAACACCTCGACGTCGAACAGATGCGCGCCGGCGTACGCGGCGGCGAGCGCTCGGTTCTTCACGACGGAACGGGTGCGCGTCGGCGGCGCGACCTTGAAGCTCACCGTGGTGCCGGCCGCCCGAGCCGCGGTCGCCCGCCAACGCTGCAGCCGCTTGGCGAGTGCGTAGTTCGGACCCTGCTGCGGCACAAGGCTGTCACAGATGCCGGGGTCGGTGCCGGGAGCGTAGTTGCGCCGAAGCAGTCGGCCGGCGGACACCACACGGAGCGGACGGCGTACCCGGCGGACGCCGGTGGGTCGCTGGTACGCCTCGACCGCGTACGCAACCGCCTCGGACGGCACCGCGAACACGTCGGTCGGCGTGGCGAGGAAAGCCAGCGCGGTGTCCGGGCGGTCGGCCACCAGCCGTGCAGAGAGCGCGTCGACCGCCATCGAGACGCGTACGTTCACCGGACCGTCCGCGTAGACGTAGTTGCCGAGCACGAGTCGACCGTCGAGTTGACCGAGCCACGCGGCCGCGTCTGGCACGTCATGCAGGAGGTCGGCACCCGCTCGGTTGGCGAGATCCGGGTCGTCGGCGCTCGAACCGCCACGCACCGGCAGATGCAGGCGGCCGCCGTACCGCGCATTGATTTCCAGCAACCGCGACCAGATGGCCGGCCGCGGCAGATCGACGGCGACTACGCCGGCGCCCCAGCGCAACAACGACTGCACCGGACCCATCTCCGCGCCCGCGCCGAGCGCGACGATCCGTTGGTCGGCAAGGTCGAGCCAGTCCGGATTCGCGGCGACGTCGCGCACCGCCTGTGCCGCGGACGGTTCGATCACGCCGCGGTCGGTCCAGCTGTCGAGCTGCCGTTGCAGATCCGCGCCGCGCAAGCGCATGCCATGGTACGGAACGGAAAGCTCGCGATCGACCTCGCCGCCGCCGGCTACCGTCACGGTCGCGATCCGCGCGGCGCCCTCCGCCGCGCCAGCCGCGGCCGGAGTCGCGAACGCATCTGCGACACCGACTTCCACGCCGTCGTGCCCGATGTAGCGCATGCGAGCGTGCAGCGACGCGAGGCCATCGGCGGCGATCGTTCGCCCGGCATCGGGCGCGGTGAGTGCTGCCTCGACGAGTCGCCGGAAGTGGCCGAGGTATCCGCGGCGCCAGTTCGTCTCGCCTTCCGCGGCGCGTGCCCCGATCGGATCCACGGCGCGCAACGCGTCCGCGACAACCGCGCGACCGAGCGCCGACGTGCTGCGTGCCGGCGCTGGATCGTTTTGCGCCGCGCCGGTCTGGTCGCTGGTCGGGTCGGTGGTCGCTTCGCTTCGCGGGAAGACCACGCCGGTCGACGAGTCCACAGTCAACTCCCGTCCGGTCGGACCGTCCGGGGAGCGGACGGGCGAAGTTCCCACACGCTCGCCCGCCGGTGCGTGGAGTCCTCGACGGCGGCGCGTGTCGGCACATCGTAGTGCGCAATCAAGCGGAAGCCCCGGGTCGGCAGAAACCCTCGGCCCGCATCGCCGACGAGGACGCGGGCACCTGAACGCTCGGCGGTGCGCAGGAAGCGCATCGCACCGTTGGACAGCGGCGCGGTGTAGAACAGATCGCCGGCCAGCAAGACGTCGATCGTGTCCAGCAGTTCACGGACCTCGGCGCGGTCGCGGTTCATGAGATCGAGCAGGTCGATCCGCACCGCGTCGATCCGGTCGCCAACCGCCGTCATTCCGACGTTGTGCCGGATCGCGTCGATCGCGGCCGGGTCGGTGTCGACGGCGGTGACGTGACGGGCTCCCGCGATCGCAGCGGCCAGCGCGACCAATCCCGACCCCGCGCCGAGGTCGAGCACGCGCCGGTCGACCACGGTGTCACGATGGTCGATCACGAAGCGCGCCAGCGCCTGACCGCCGGGCCACGGGAACGCCCAGAACGGCGGCGGCCGGTCGCTGTGGTAGCTGCCGTCGGACTCGTCCCACAGCCCGGCGTCTGGCTCGGCCTGACGGATCGAGACCTCCGGGACGTACGGCACCGGGCGGTACGTCACCGGCAGCGTGATCGGTGTCCCCACCCCCTCATTGTCGTCGGCTCCCGACCCGCCGCGAGTAAGGGTTTTCACATTGGACGTGCAATCATCGTGCTGGCAGTTCGCGGCCTCGCGGCAGCGCTACGCAGCGGCCGAGTCAACGCGGCCTCGCGGCAGCGCTACGCAGCGGCCGAGTCACGATGCCTGAGGAGATCGATGACGGATCAACAGATCCGAGCCGGTGAACGGTTCGCCGACATCGGCTCGTTTGCGCAGCGCGGTGGCGATGGTCCGAACCTGTGGCGCACACTCGGCTTCCGGCGCACCGACTGGGCGCCCGGGACGGCAACCGTGGAGTGGGACGCCACCGTGGAGTACGGCTTCCATACGCCGGCCGGCCCGGTCATCCAGGGTGGTCTGGTGACCGCGATCCTCGACTCCGCGATGGGCGGCGCGTGCTGGACGGTGCTCGACAACCATGAGGTGTTCCTCACCGCGGATCTCCGGGTCGAGTTCTTCCGGCCGACCCGACCGGGCACGTTGCGTGCCGACGGTCGGGTGCTGCGGCGTACGTCGCGTGTGGTGTTCTGCGCGGCCGAACTGCGCGACGCGGACGGGGCCACGCTTGCCGAAAGCCGGTGTACCCAGGTGCTGCTCCCGGCGTGATCGATAGGGTGGTGCGGTGAGCCTGGCGGACGGTCTCGCGGACCGGCGGTCACGGGAGGGGTTTCGCGTCGGGGTGGACGACGCGGGCGTCGCCGTGCTCAGCATCGACCGTCCGGACAAGCGCAACGCCATCACGCTCGCGATGTGGGACACGCTGCCGGACCTGCTCGCCGACCTCGCGGCTCTGGACGGCCTGCGGGTTCTCGTGGTGACCGGCGAGGGTTCGTCGTTTTCGGCCGGCGCGGATGTCCGGGAACTGCACGGTGTATACGCCGAGGCATCGCGCGCCCGTGCGTACCAGGAAACGAATGTGGCCGCCGAGTCGTCGCTGGCCACCTTCCCGCATCCGACCGTCGCGGCGATCCGCGGTGCCTGCGTCGGCGGCGGGTGCCAGCTCGCGGTTGCCTGTGACATACGCATTGCCGCCGACGACGCCAAATTCGGCATCACGCCGGCGAAGTTCGGCATCGTCTACCCGCTGGAGCCGACGGCACGGCTGACCCGACTGATCGGGCCGGCACGCGCCAAATACCTCCTCTACTCCGCCGAACTCATCGACGCCGGTCGCGCGCTGACGTACGGGCTCGTCGACGAGGTCGTCGCGGGTGCCGCCTTGGACGATCGGGTGCGGTCGTTCGCCCGTACCATCGCGTCACGCTCACCACAAACGGTCGGCGCCGCCAAGGCCGTCATCAACGCGCTCGGCACCAAACGCGACCCGAACATGGAGCTCAACGCCTGGCAGCGCGCCACCGACGACGTACGCGAGGGCCTAGCCGCATTCCTCGAGGGCCGCACTCCGGACTTCGGCGACGCCCGGTAGACCGGTCACGGCGCGACCCGGTGCATGTCACGCGGGAAGAGTGCGACCTCACGGACGTTGCCGGCACCGGTCAACCGCGCGAGAAACCGTTCCAACCCGAAGGCGAACCCGCCATGCGGCGGCATGCCGTGCCGCATCACGTCGAGATATCCCTCGTACGCCGTCAGGTCCGTCTCGCCCCGCTCCGCTAGCACCGCGACGTAGTCGTCGTACCGGTGCAGTCGCTGAGCGCCGCTGACCAGTTCGAGACCACGGAAGATGAGGTCGAAGCCGCGCGAGTAGCCGGACCGGTCCGGGTCGGGATGCGTGTAGAACGCGCGATGCGCGGTCGGGTAGCCGTCCACGAAGACGAAGTCCGAGCCGTGCTCGCGGCGCGCCCAGTCGCCGATGAACCGCTCATCGGCCGGCGACAGGTCGGTGGCCCGATGCACGTCGTGGCCGGTCTGCGCGGAGATCATCGACAGCACGTCAGTGAAGTGCACGACGGGTACGTCGGCCGGCAGCGCGGGCCGTTCGATGCCGAGCAGCTCGCACTGGCGTGACGCGCGGTCCCACACCGCGTCGAGCATGCCGGCCACCGCGTCCCGACAGGCCGCCATCACCTCGTGATGGTCGGCGACGAACCCCATCTCGGCGTCGAGTGACGTGTATTCGGCCAGATGCCGCCCGGTGTCGCTGGGTTCCGCGCGGAACACCCTGCCGACCTCGTAGACCCGCTCGAAGACGCCCACCATCATCTGCTTGTAGAACTGGGGCGACTGTGCCAGGTAGGCCGGTCGTCCAAAGTAGTCGAGCCGGAACACGTTCGCGCCGCTCTCGGTAGCGGTACCCACGATCTTCGGCGTGAAGATCTCCACGAACAACCGCGCGTCGAGCGCGGCGCGGAAGCCGGCAACCGCCGCGGCACCGATCCGATGTACGGCGGCGAGACGCGGGTGCCGCAGCGCGACGGGAGCGTGGTCCAGCACCGTCGGCAGGCCCGCGCCGACGCGAGGCCGGTAGAGGTCGAACGGCGGCGGTGCCGCCGGGTCGCTCAACGCGACGATCTCCGGCTCGACCATCTCGACGCCGCCGGGTGCCATCGGGTTCTCGACGACCCGGCCGGTCACCGAGATCGGTGTCTCCTCGGGTGCCGCATCGATGCTCGCCCGACGCGACGGGTCGACGACGATCTGCGCCAGACCGCTCGCGTCACGGAGGATGAGAAACGCGATGTCCTTGAGCATCCGGCGGCGGTGCACCCAGCCGGCGAGCCGCACTGTCTCGCCAACATGGTCGCTGAGTTCATAACTACGGAAGCGCTGCATTTGGTACCTCCCTCTGGTTTGCGCAACGCATCCCAGACAGGTGCGGGCGAGCGGGAAACCTCGCGGTACCACCGCACCTTCACCGCTGTGCGCTCGACCAACGAGTTGGCACCGCGGCCTCTCACGCCCGTGACATGGGCTCCGGTCCGGCTTGCCGGATCGGGACGGCGGGGCTCTACTGAGCGTCTACGACGCCGTTCTTCCCCGCGGCTCGGGAGGGTCTTCACGCCGCGGCCGGAGGCCGCCTTCGCAGCTGCCGGCGGCTCTCTCGACTCCGGTGATCGCGCCGCTACTCGGCTCCGTCGTCGCTGTTGATCCGGACTTTAACAGCGCACGCCGCAACCGTCCGGTGAGTTTCCGCGTGGCTGCGGTTGGTCGCAGCGCACACCGACGCGCTCAACTCAGGTCAGCAGGGTTGGTATTCGCACCGCATAACACGACGACGATTCGCTCGTCGGGCTCCGGTCGGTAGGCGCCGGCCGCGAGCGCCGCCCAGGCCGCCGCGGCGCCGTGCTCGACCACGATGTGGTGTCGCTGCCACAGATCCCGCCGGGCGGCGATGATGTCGGCGTCGTCGACGAGCACGCTCACCACACCGGTACGGGTGGCCACCGCGTACGCGATCTCGCCGGCGCGGCGGGCACCGAGCGAGTCGGCGGCGATGCCGGACACGGGTACGTCGACCGGACCCCCACCGGCAAGCGCGGTGTGCAGCGTCGCGGCAGTGCCTGGCTCGGCTCCCACCACCCGGACTCCGACCGGTTCCAGGGACGTCGCGACTCCGGCGATCAAGCCACCACCGCCGACCGCGACGATGACTGTGTCGAATCCGCCCGGCACCTGTTCGAGCAGTTCCAGCCCGATGGTGCCGGCGCCAGCGGCCATGTTCACGTGGTCGTATGCGTGGCAATAGACAGCACCGGTCTCATCGGCCCGCGTGATCGCGCCGAGATACGCCTCCGCGTATTCCACGCCGTGCGCCACGACCGTTGCGCCCAAGTCCCGTAGTCGGGCGACCTTCACCGGCGGAGCATTCGTCGGCACCCAGATCTCGGCCGGTACGCCGACGTGCGCCGCGGCGTACGCCACCGCGAGTCCCGCGTTGCCGCCCGACGCCGCCACCACACCGACCGCCGGATCGAGTTCGCCGGCCTGCTGCGCGGCGAGCACCCGATTGAACGCGCCGCGCGCCTTGAACGAGCCGGTGTGCTGTAGCCACTCGCACTTGAACCACACTGGCGCTTGGCCGTCGTCGGGCGGCAGCACTGGGGTACGCCGGACGTGGCCGGCGATGCGCCGCGCAGCAGCATCGACGTCGTCTCTGGTCAGCATCGGTCCCGTCCGGTGGCGCGCGCTGGTTCGTCAGCACCGCCGAAACCCGGCGGCGCATCCCACCCTACGTATGCGAGGCTGGCGCGGTGACCGTGTCCCCGATGGATCTCGACGTTCCGGTGCCGCCACGGGTCGCGAAGCTCGGTGCAGGTCGTCGCCTGCAAGCCATCTGGCACAACGAGCTCGGCGGGCTCACGTACCGCGTCGGTGCGGACACCTTCGTCAAGTGGTCGCCACACGAAAGCGGTCTCGACCTTGCCCGCGAAGCCGAGCGGCTGGCGTGGGCGGTGCGGTTCACACCCGTACCCGTCGTGCTCGACTGCGACCGCGACGACGACGGGCAGTGGCTGGTCACCGCAGCCTTGCCCGGCGAATACGCGGTAGCCGACCGCTGGAAGCAAGAGCCGCGAACCGCGGTCACCGCGATCGCCAAGGGTCTGCGTGCCATGCACGACGCGATGCCGGTTGCCGAGTGCCCGTTCACGTGGGCGCGCGCCGATCGGGTCGACCACGCGTTCGCGTCGCGGGCGGCCGGCAAGCTCACCGGCGCACCATGGCACGAGGACTATGCCGCGCTCAGCTTGGACACAGCGTTACGGCACATCGTCGATCCGCCACCCGACGACAAGCTCGTGGTCTGCCACGGCGACGCGTGCTCGCCGAACACGCTGATCGGCGACGACGGACGCTGGACGGCGCACGTCGACCTCGGCGAGTTGGGCATCGCCGACCGGTGGGCGGACCTGGCCGTCGCGTCGTGGGCGTTGACGTGGAACTACGAGGGCGACTGGCAGGGTCTCTTCTTCGACACGTACGGCGTCGCCGCCGACCGCGACCGCATCGACTACTACCGGCTGCTCTGGGAGCTGACGCCGTAACCGGCGCCTTGGCAACCGGCCACGGGGGCACCCGGCTACGGCTACGGCAGGTTCGCGATGTCGACCGGTTCGATCTCGCCGGCTGGCGTGAAGCCGAAGATCCGTCCGTAGAAGTAGAGTTCCGCGTCGGCGGTCCGCTTGATGTTGGCCGCCTTGCGGAATCCGTGCCCCTCCCCCTCGTACGCGACGTACGCCACCGGCACGCCCTTCGCGGTCAGCGCGGCCACCATCGTCTCGGCTTGGTTCGGCGGCACGACCTTGTCGTCGAGCCCTTGGAAGAAGATGGTCGGTCGGTTCAGCCGCTCGACGTGATTGATCGGCGAGCGCTCGAGGTAGACGTCGCGAGCCGCTGGGTACGGGCCGATCATCGAGTCGAGATAACGCGACTCGAACTTGTGCGTCTCGGTCGCCAGCGCGACGGCGTCGCCGACGCCGAAGTGGCTCGCGCCGGCCGCGAACACGTCGCGGAACGTCAGCGCGGCAAGGGTGGTGTAGCCGCCCGCGCTGCCGCCGCGAATGGCGAGGCGGTCCGGATCCACGAAGCCTTGATCGGCCAGGTAGCGCGCGGCGTTGACGCAGTCGTCGACGTCGACGATGCCCCACTGTCCGTTCAGCCGTTCCCAGTAGGCGCGGCCGTATCCGGTGCTGCCGCCGTAGTTGACGTCGACCACCGCGAAGCCGCGACTCGTCCAGAACTGCGTTTCGAGGTCCAACGTGCCGTTCGTGGCGGAGGTCGGGCCGCCATGGCTGAAGACGAGCAACGGCGGCCGGTCGCCGTCCGGTGCAACGTGATCGGGGTTGCGCGGTGGGTAGAAGAACGCGTGCGCGGTCCGCCCACCGTCGGTCGGGAACTCGATAGGCTCCGCCACCGACACGTAGTGCTCGTCGACGTCCACGTCGCTGGACCGTTTCAGCACGTCGACCGCGCCGGTCATCGGATCGATCGACACGATCTCCGGCGCGCGGGTCGGGCTGCCGGCGACCGCGAGCACTCGGCCGTGGCCGACGCGTACCCCGTTGAACTCGTTGTACGGCGTCGGAACGTCACGTAGGTGCCCAGTCTCCAGGTCGATCACGGCGAGCCGCCACTCGCCCTGGTCCGCGTACGTCACCGCGAGGTGTCGGTTGTCGAGTACGTCGAACGTCGTGATGCCGAACACCCAGGACGGCTTGCCGAAGTCGTTGTCGCGCAACAGAACCGGGGATACCTCGCCGCCGCGCAGCCGGTAGATGTTCCAGAATCCGGTGCGGTCGGACGCGAAGTAGAGCGTGCCGTCGGCCGCCCAGGTCGGCTGCACGATCGATTCGGAGGGGCCGCCCGCGACGACGATCGCGTGCTCGATGCCGCCAGCGTCGTCGAACGTGCCAACCGAGCACTCCGAGCCATTCCACGGCATGTTCGGGTGATCCCACGACAGCCAGCACAGCCGGCCGTCCGGCGCGAGCCGTGGCGCGGCGAAGAAGTCGTGGCCGTCCACCAGCACGGTCTCGTCGCCGGTCGTGAGATCCACCGCCGCGATCGTGTTGACGGCCTCTGCGCCTCCGGTGTGGTCCTCGCGTACGCAGATCAGCCGGCCGCGCTCGACGTCCACGACACCGTCGGCATACCGCATCCCGTCCGTATGCGTGACCGGTTGCGGCGCCTCACCCGGCCGTACCCGGTAAAGCTTCTGATCTTCGAAGCTCGACGCGTAGATCGTCCCGTCGTCGGCGAAGGTCGCGGCGCCGCCACCATATTCGTGCACGCGGGTACGGGCATTGAACGGCGCCGCCATCATGTCGGCCGTCGCACCGTCCGGGGTGCGCCGCACAATCACCTGGCGGCCACCCTCGGCCGGCCGCCCTTCGGCCCAGTAGACGTCTGCGCCGACCGCGATCGGTAAGCCGAGGCGGATCGACGACGAGACCAGGAAGTCGGACGTGATGGGCGAGGTCCACGCACCGTAGGGCGTGGTGGCTGGCGAGTCGGTCACCGCCCGATCGTGCCACGACGCCGGTCGACCCGCGTGCCCGGCCGACCCTCTCGCGTTCAGCACGGCTACGCTCACCAGGCGTGACGGCATTCGACGAGCACGCGGACCTCGAAGATCCGGCATTCCGCCTGTTGTCGAGTTCGGCGGTGACGCTGTTCTGGCAAGCGACGGTGCTCGAGGACACCGTTGGCGCGCTGCGGGCGTACGGCTACCAGGTCGTCAGCCTGAACGCGAGTGGCTGGACGGCGGACGAGCGGATGCACGACGACATCTCGGCGGCGCTCGGATTCCCGTCCTACTACGGCCGCAACCTCGACGCGCTGAACGACTGTCTCGCCGACGTGGTGGCCGGCGACTACGGATGGGAACCGGACTCGACCGGGCTCGTGCTGGTGCTGATCGGCTACGACGTGTTCGCGACGCAGCGACGCACCTCCGCTCAAGTGATGCTCGACATCGTCGCCCGACGGTCGCGCGAGGCGCTGCTGATCGGTCGGCGGCTGCTCTGCCTGGTCCAGAGCGACGATCCGGCGATCGAGTTCGACGGGGTCGGCGCGACGCCCGTGGTGTGGAATCCGGCCGAGTGGCTCGCGTCCCGGCGCCAGCCGTAGGCCGAAGCACCCAGGGGTGAGGCGCCTAGGGATGGGGCGGCTAGGGGTGAGGCGGCCAGTGGCGACGTGCCTAGGGGTGGGCGCCGTGCTCGTGGTCGACGTGACCGGCCGGCTCGAATTGGAACGTGCTGTGCTCCACGTCGAAGTGGCCGGCGAGGCACTGCTGTAGCTCGTCGAGCAGCTTCGGCAGGTGGCCGTCGTGGAAGCACGACTCGTCGACGACCACGTGCGCGGACAGCACGGGCAGGTCCGACGACACCGACGAGGCGTGCAGGTCGTGCACGGTGTGCACGTGGCTGACGCCGAGGATGTGCTTGCGGATCTCCTCGAGATCAACGCCCTTGGGCGTCGACTCCAGCAACACGTCCGTGGTCTCCCGTAACAGCCGCCAGGTCCGGGGAATGATGAGCGCGCCGATGGCGAGCGACGCGACGGCGTCGGCGCGCGTCCAGCCGGTCCAGGCGATGATGCCGGCGGCGATGAGCACCGCGACCGAGCCGAGCGCGTCGTTGACGACCTCGAGCATCGCGGCGCGCGTGTTGAGGTTTCCCCGCCGGATCCGGGACAGCAGCGCGATCGACAACACGTTGCCGAACAAGCCGACGACGCCGAAGATCGCCATCACGCCGGACTCAACCTCCGGCGGCACTATGAGTCGCCGGATCGCCTCGACCACGACGAACACTCCGACGGCCAGCAGCACGGCGGCCTGCGCGGCCGCGGCGAGGATCTCCGCACGGCGGTATCCCCAGGTGCGCCGCGTGGTGGTCGGCCGCTCGATCAGCACCGCCGCGACGAGCGCGAGCGTGAGACCGGCGACGTCGGTGAGCATGTGGCCGGCGTCGGCGAGCAGCGCCAACGATCCCGAGACGACCGCGCCGATCACCTCGACCACGAGGATCGTCGAGGAGATCGCGAGCACGATCGCGAGCGGGCGACGATGGCCGGCGACCGGCGCGCCGTGATCGTGGCCGTGACCGTCTGTCATCGCCACCTCGCGAGCATAGTCCGCGACAGCGCGCCGACCTGCGGCGTATCCAGGGCGGTCGCCAACAAGCAGTGGCACCGTATACGGATGGACGACGTAGTGACCGCCGACGAGGCGCGGGATCTGCTCGCCGATCGGCTCGTGGACAGCACGATCCCGGCGTTGGAGTTGCTGAGCGTACATCTCGGGCTCGAACTCGGCCTCTACCGCGCTATCGACGGCGGTGTCACCGAGGACGAGCTAGCGTCGCGGGCTGGCATCGCGCCGCGCTACGCCCGGGAGTGGCTCGAGCACCAGACAGTGGCCGGATTCCTCGACTGCGACGACGCGTCGCGCCACGCGCCCGATCGGGTCTACCGGATGCCACCTGGTCATGCCGAGGTGCTGCTGGACACGGACAGCCCGTACCACACCGCACCGCTGGCCACCATCCTCGCCGGACTCGCGCGCGCGATGCCGTTGCTGCCGGACGCGTTCCGTACCGGTGGCGGTGTGTCGTACGGCGCGTACGGTGCCGAGATCCGCGATGGCATCCGTGCGCTGAATCGGCCGAGCTTCGTGCAGGACTTAGCGTCGACGTGGCTGCCCGCGATGCCGGACGTGGTGGCCCGCTTGACGGCGGAGCCCAGTGCACGGGTCCTCGACCTCGGCTGCGGCGAGGGCAGTTCGACGATCGCGCTGGCGCGGGCGTACCCGTTGATCCAGGTGACCGGCATCGACCTGGACGCGCCGTCGATCGCCGCGGCCCGGGCGGCCGTGGCGCAGACCGGTCTCGACGGACGTGTCACGTTCGAAGTGGGCGACGCGAGTCGGTTGGGTGAGGGCGGCCCGTTCGATCTCGCCACGATCTTCGAGGCACTGCACGACATGGGTGACCCGGTCGGCGTGCTCCGTGCGGTGCGCTCGAATCTCACCGAGCGCGGCGTGCTCTTCATCGCCGACGAGCGCGTGGCCGACGAGTTCACTCCAACACCTGACGCCGTCGAACGGATGCAATACGGCTTCAGCGTGCTGCACTGCCTGCCCGCGACCATGGCCGAAGACCCGGTGGAAGCGGCCGGCACCGTGCTGCGTGCGCCGACCGTCGACCGCTGGGCGGCGGAGGCCGGCTTCGTCGCGTTCACGCGAGTGCCGATCGCGCATGACTTCTGGCAGTTCTACCGGATGGACCGCGAACCGTAGCGCGTCATGGTTGTCCAGCATCTTCGACGGTGATCTTCGGCTTCCGTCGCTGCCTCGGAGCCTCGACACTCCACTCCAGGACGATGTCGTAAGGCTCGAGCTCCCACCGGCACCTCCGGCCGCACATGTCGCAGAAGATGCCACGCCCGGTCAGTAGCAACGCGAGGTCAATGACATCTTGTCCGCACCGACCGCACGCGAGTTCTCTGCCGACCAGGCGCGCGGTCAGATCACGGACGACGACCTCATGAGTCTGCGCGTCCCGCCACCCGCGCGCGCTCGCCCAAGCAATCTCGGGCCACAGACTCAACGTGTATCTACCGGGCCGGATCTTCGCTTGCGGGATCAGCTCCAACTCCCGCATTGCCGGCGTCCTGGCTGCCTTGTCGACGGTCCCGCTCGCTTGTGGTCGGTGCCGCGCTAGGTCGCCGGCCGGTGCGCGCGTGACCGGCGGTTCTTGCGTCACGATTTGCGCGTGCTGTTCCGGGGTCGCCGGGATCACCGGTGGCGTCGCGGCGGCCGGCATCGCCGCGGCAGCCGGCGGCTCCGGGGTCGCCAGGATCGTCGGTGCAGCCGGCGGCTCCGGGGTGGCCAGCATCGCCGGGGCAGCCGGCGGCTCCGGGGTGGCCAGCATCGCCGGCGTAGCCGGCGGCTCCGGGGTTGCCAGGACCGCCGGCGCAGCCGGAGGCTCCGGGCTCACCGGGGTAGCCGAGCCAGCCGACAGCGACCCGCCAGGATCGGACGGGATGACCTCTGCGGACCGGGCGGGTCTGCCGCTGCGCCGCAGAGGTGTCGCCATCTTCTTGGCTCTGGCCTTCGCCTTCTGCGGAGCGGCCTCCGCCTTGTTTGCTGTCGCCTTCACGATCTTCTTGGCTGCGGTCTTCGCCTTCTCCACGGTGGCCTTGGCCTTGTTCGCCGCGGTCTTGGCTGCGATCTTCGCCTTTTGCGCTGCGGCCTGGACGCCCTGCGCTGCGACCTGGACGCCCTGCGCTGCGACCTTGGCGCGCTGCGCTGCGACCTTGGCGCGCTGCGCTGTGGCCTTCGCCGGCTTCACGATCACGTCGGTCATCAGCGACCTGCTATCCACCATCGGCACCGACTTCTCTCACGCGTCGTCGAACTTCTACATCCCGTTCTACATCGTCCTCGTCTTCGCGCTCCTCAGCCCGGCGCGCCAACTGCGCGGTTCGCTCGGCCCTTCGGGCCGCGCCGCTGCGGCCGAGCCGGTCCGGCGAAACGCGCTACCCGGCTGCCTCGCGCTCTAAACGCGGCCCCCGCGCGGACGCGTTCCGGCCTCGCACAGTTCTCGAAACGCCTCCGTGAGTCGCGGTGTAGTCCAATGCGCGTTGAGTCCGCTCGGATTCGGCAGGATCCACAGTCCCGATCCGGCCAGGCGATCGGGTTGCCGGCCCACCACCGCGTCGCGGCGACCGAACGCCGAACGGTACGCGGTCACGCCGAGCACCGCGACCCACTGCGGCCGCCACCGTTTCGCCTTCTCGGCGAGCACCTGCGCGCCGGCGACGAGTTCCGCGGCCGACAGTTCGTCGGCTCGCGCCGTACCGCGGCCGACTAGGTTCGTGATGCCGAGCCGCCAGGCAAGCAACTCATCTTGCTCGGACGGATCCAGGACACGTGGCGTGAAGCCGCTCGCGGACAGCGCCGGCCAGAACCGGTTGCCGGGACGTGCAAAGTGGTGTCCGGTCGCGGCCGACCACAGCCCGGGATTGATGCCGCAGAACAGCACGGTCAGGTCGCGCCCGATCACGTCCGGAATCTCACGGCCGCGGGCCGCGTCGAGGTCGGCCGGCGTCGGTCGCCGACGCTGCGGATTGCCGGGAGCCACACCCACACCCAACGGGTACGCCGCCGTAAGCGCAAGCGCAATGCGGCTGATGTGCCGGGTCGGGACGGCGTTCGTACCGTCCCGACCCGGCGACTCGCTCAGGAAGACGCAAGGTGGTGCGCCGCGGCGAGCAGAGCACTCGCCTCCGCCGACAACGCGGCGGCCGTGCCGGGGCTGATCCGGCGATGGTCGAACGCGGCGCCGAGCAATGCCGCGCCGATCCGGGCTGCGACCTGATCCCGTCGGTTGTCGAGCGAGGTCAGCTGGTTCTCGATCGATGCGTACGTGCTGTCGTCGGTCGACGTACCGCTATTCAGGGCTCGTGTCGACGCGGCCAGCGTGTCTAGGGCGAAGGACCCCTCGCACGCCATGATCTGCTTGTACAGCTGGCCGAGCCGAACGATCTGCGGCGTCGACCGCAGCGTGCTCGGCAGCGCCGAAGGCTTCAGGTCTTCGATCAGCACGCGACCGTCGACCTGATATTGATCGCGCAACCCGACGAGCGCCAACTCGGTCGGTCGCACGTCGGTCTGATCCGCGAACGTCGTCCGGTCAACGCCGAGGTTGCGTACGCCCGGACCGGCGAGTCCGAGCCAGATCGTCGTCTGATCCGCGGTGATCGTGCCGTGGTTCCACGCGAACCCGCTCGACGTAAAGGCACACGGCTGGTTGCAGTTCGCTGGACCGCTCGTCACGAACTCGTCCTCACCGGAGAACGCGGTGAACGTCGGCGTACGCGCCGGATCCGGCCCGACGAAGTGCAGGATCTTCTCCTCGACCGGATCGGCGAGGAGGTTCGCCACCTTGTCCGTGGCGCCGCTTAGCGGGTTCACCACCGACAGCGCGCCGACCTCACGTTCGAGCGTTCGAGCGGTGGCCGACGTGCGGGACGGGTTGCCGGCCACCCAGAGCGCCGGCGCCGGGTCGCTGTGGATCGCAAACTTCGTGGTGTCGCCGAACTGGCTCGCGAGGAGTCCGGTGAGGTTCACGTTCACCTCTGACTTGGTGGCGTACGTGCAGAAGTTGCCCGGCGCGCCGCTGCAGTTCGCCGGCGTCGGCGCGCTGCCCGAGAAGTGGTCCCCCTCGTCGGTCGTCACCACGAACAGCGTGTTGTGCGTCGTGATGCCGTCGTGCGACATGCGCTGCAGGAACGCGCCGAACGCCGAGTCGTACGCCGACAACTGCTGCTCGTATCCCGCTTCGCCGGGACCGAAGTCGCCAGTGCCGCCGACGTGATCAGTGTGTGCGTCGGAGACGTACGCGTTGACCACGGGTACGCCGTGCTCCAGCATGTTCGCCGCTAAGCCGAGAGAGTTGTCCGGTGTCAGCGAGTCGAAGCCCGGGAAGCCCGGGTTGCCGGACGCATCGGTGATGGTCGCGCCGGATAGCGACGTGATCGGCCCACTCGGGTGGATCGCCGGTTGGATCTCGGCGGCACCGAACAGGCCCTTGAACCCGGTGTACCCGCCCGGCTGATCCGGCAACAGGTCGGGCCGGCCGGTCGCGCAGACCGACGAGCCCTGCGCGCAGTGCACCGACAGGCCCTCGAAGTCCGCCGTGGCCTTCGTCGGGTTGGCCGCGACCTCTGCTGCCTCCGGCGAGTTCGCACCGAAGACGGTCGGGATGTCGACCGCGATGTTCTCCAGCACGGTGTTGGCCATGCCGACCTCGCCGACGTTGCAGCCGGCCTTCGTGTACGTCGCCCAGGGCGCCGGCACGTTCGCGTTGTCGCCGGTCGGATTCGCATTGCGATCCGCCGAGTAGTCCAAGTTGAAGTTGGTGTCCTGCGCGGGGCCACTCGGGTCGAACAGCGGCGCCGTCCAATACGCGAACGAGACGCCCGGGTGGGTGCCGCCGTTGGCGTCGTAGTAGTCGAAGCTGTTCGACTGCGTGATGCTCGTACGGTCCTCGTAGAGCCCGGTCTGCGCGCTCACGAAGTTCGTCGCGGTGTGTACGAGCACGTCGTGGTCGTTGCTCAGGATCGTCCCGTTGTCCTCGAGGAACCGCGACAGGTTCGGCATCTGCTCGAGATCGCTAGCGATGTTCGGGTTGTCGCGCGTGAAGTGGACGTTGTCGAACTGGATCTGCACCACGTGGTCGATCCCGTTGCCCAGCTGGCAGGTGTTGCCGCCATGGTGGTCCGCTGCCACGGGATTCGCACCCGCGGCCTGTGCGCCGAACGCTGCCACCACACCGACGACGAGCACGGTCGCGGCGGTCGCCGCCACGCTCCGCGTCCCTGGTCTGCGCATTTGTCCTCCGATCTGTGGATACCCGGGGCAGCCTTGCCCGTACCGGCATCCATCGAACGGCCATCCCGTGACGTACGGATGAATGATGTGGACAATCGCCCGAAGCAGAGGCTTGCATCCGGTACCTAGATACGGGTTTACCGTCGACACATGAGCCTTCCATCGACGTTTACCGGGATCGCCGACATCGGCGACGCCTGTACGCTGCCAACCGCGGAGCGCCCACTGCGCGCCGCCGAATTCAACGCGGTCTTCGCCGGCGCGGTCAGCGCCGAGCGCCTTGCCGACCGGCATCTGCGCATCGTGTTGACCGGGCCGGCCGATTTGCCGACACGGCTGCGCGACCTCACCAGGCGAGAGACCGAGTGCTGCTCGTTCTTCACGTTCACGGTCACCGCACAGGCGTCCGACCGTGCCGTGCTCGACATCGAAGTGCCGGACCGTCACGTCGCCGTACTGGATGGCATCGAACAACGCGTGATGAACGTGCTGGTCGATTGATGCGCAGCGGCGAATTGACTGCCGAGATGCGCAGCGGCGAATTGACTGCCGAGATGCGCAGTGGCGAATTGGCCGAGGCCGCCGGTGTGAACCTCCAGACGCTGCGCTACTACGAACGCCGTGGCCTGCTGGCCGATCCGGTACGAAGTCCGGGCGGCCACCGGCTCTATCCGGGCGAGGCGTTGACCATTTTGCGGGTCATCAAGACCGCGCAACGCCTCGGATTCACCCTCGACGAGGTCGGCGACCTGCTCGACCTCGGCCGCCACCATCACGGCCGCCGGCCGCCGCCCGGTCTGCGGGCGCGTGCCGAGGCGAAGGTCGCCGAGATCGACGCGAAGATCGCTGACCTGACGGTGATGGCGGCCGCGTTGCGCACCGCCATCGATGCCGGCTGCGACGACCTGGCCGAGTGCGCGGTCAGCGCGTGCTGCCCACTGCCGTTTGCCGACCTGGATCGCAAGATATGTATTGCGGAACGCACCGCGTCCGAGTGACATTGTCGGTCAACGGCCCTACCACTCTGCCGTCGTGACCGGAGGTGAGCTTGGCGAGATTCGTCGCGCGTGCCTGACAGGGGACGACGCCGACGCCAGTGCGGTTGGCACGACACCTACCAGTGGCAGGCGGGGCAACCTACCTGACAGTGGCTGACACAAATCGCCGCCCGGCATTGCCGGGCAGTGAGCAAAGTCAGCAGGGTACGGATTCCCGGATGCGACATGCCGGGATGAAGCAGGAACTGGAAGTAATCGCTGGCTCAAGAGGCCGGCGGTGAATCGGTCACTCGCCAACCAAGCCTGGGACCCGACCGCTCGCCAACGCGGGCGCGGCGGGGAGAGGAAACGGAACCCTGGCCTTTCCGAGATCGAAGATCCCTTCGACTCGTGAGGACAGGCCATCACCAGAACGACCGAGAACACGCCGTTCACGTGTCAGCACTGCGGCGTGGAGGTTAGCGCGCTCGCCAGCGGCGGATACCGGAATCATTGCCCGAGCTGTCTGCATTCGCGGCACGTCGATGATCGGCCGGGCGACCGCGCGAACCCGTGCCGAGGGCTCATGGCGCCGACCGGCGTCGAGTTCCACCCGGCGAAGGGCCTCATGATCGTGCATCGCTGTGTCCGCTGTGGACACGTGGGCCGCAACCGGGTCGCCGATCAGTCCGACAGCGTCGACGCGTTGGCCGCGTTGATGAATCGAGGCGCTGCCGACGATGGCGCCTCGCGGCAGCGCTACGCTTCGGCTACCGGGGCGGCACATCCTCGCGGACCACGACGCCGAGCGCCTCGGCGAGCGTGACGGCCTGCTGCACGTCGATGATCGCGCCACGCATCGTCGTCGCCACCGGGTCGACCGCGGACAGGTCCGATCCGCGCAGGTCGGCACCGCCTAGCTCGGCGCGTTGCAACGACGCGCCGGCCAGATCGACGTGCTGCACGACCGCCTTGCCGAGGCGTACGCCGGCCAGGTCCGCCTCGCGCATCCGCGCACCGACGATCGACGTCCCGCGTAGATCCGCGCCGTGAAGCGCGACGAACGACCAGTCGCCGCCGACGACCTTCAGCAGACCGAAGGTGCAACGCTCGAACGTGGCGCCGACGAGTTTGCAGTCGGTGAACGTCGCGTCGAAGAAGCTGCAGCCGACAAACTTGCAGTTCACGAACGCCGCTCCGGTGTGCGTCGAGGCGTTGAACCGGCAGTCGCGAAACGTGCACTCGTTGAATGTCGCGCCAGCGTTCTCGGCGTCCACGAGATCGACGTCGATAAACGCGACGTGTTCGTACGTCTCGCCGGGCGCCTCGAAGCCGACCCAATCGTCGCCGTGCACCTCGGTGGTTGTCCGCGGTGTCGGGGTGCCGTACCTTCGATCCGCCACGCGTCCCCCAGTGTGCTGTGAACCGACGACGGTCATCATCGCAGCCGGCGCGGACGCTCGCCGCCCTAGCAGATCGGCGCGACGTCGATGGGAGCAGCACAGACATGGACACACGGTTCGGCAGGTTCGGTGTCTTCCGCCGCGGTCCGGAGTGCTCGCCGGAACTCGCCGTCGCGCTGGAACGCCTCGGATACGGCGCGATCTGGGTCGGCGGCTCACCGAGCGGCGACCTCGCGCTGATCGAGGAATTGCTGGACGCGACGACGACGATCACGATCGCCACCGGCATCGTGAACGTCTGGCGGGACGCGCCGGACACCGTGGCGGCCTCGTACCACCGCATCGAACACCGGCACCCCGGCCGGTTCGTGCTGGGCATCGGCGTCGGGCACCCGGAGTCGGTGGCCGGCTATGCGAAGCCGTACGACGTGATGGTCGCGTACCTGGACGCGCTGGACGCCGCGCACGTGCCGCCGGACCGACGCGTGTTGGCCGCGCTCGGACCGGCGATGCTGCGGCTCGCCGCACGGCGCAGCGCCGGCGCGCACCCCTATCTCGTCACGCCGGAGCACACCCGTCGGGCGCGAGCGATCCTCGGTGACGGCGTGCTTGTTGCTCCCGAGCAGCGCGTCGTGCTCGAGAGCGATCCGGTGCGGGCGCGAGAGATCGGCCGGCCGACCGTCCAGCGCCCGTACCTCGGGCTCGTCAACTACACGCGCAATCTGCGTACCCTCGGCTTCGACGACGCCGACCTCGACGGCGGCGGCAGTGACCGCCTGATCGACGCGCTGGTCGTCTACGGCGAGCCGGAGCGCATCGCGGCAGGGCTCGGCGCGCACCTCGACGCAGGCGCCGACCACGTGGCGATCAACCTCCTCACCGCACCCGGCGAGGACCTGGTGGCGGGCTTCGCGTCGCTGGCCGCGCTGACCTGATCTTCCAGGCGGACGGTCAGCGACCCGGAGGGCGTAGCGTGCTTACCGGTCAACCCGTCACACTTAGGGCATGACGCTTGCGGGCGTGACCCGGGAGTTGCTCGTCCGGTATCTGGACGTGTGGACACCGGCCGCGCTGCACGGCGGTCGACGGGTCACGTTCGCGTACGCGTGGTCCGGCCCGCCGGACGACCCGGCGATCACCGATGCTCACCTGGAGACGGCCGAGGCGGCGCTGCGCGGCTTCGCCGAATTCCAGGACCTGCTCGTCCGGCGCAGGCTGGCCTACCTTGTGGTCGGCCCGACCGCCGCGGCAACCGATCGGCTCGACGAAGTACAGGCCGAACTCGGCACGCCGGCAAACCTCGCGGTGCACGCGGTAAGCGGCGAACCGGACGACATGCTCGCGGCGGCGGTGAGCGCAGCCGGAGCGGCCGGTGCGCCGCTCCTGGTGTACGCCGCGCTCGCAGCGCCGCCCGCCCGGCTGCACGCGGCCGGCCGCCCCACCGAGCTGATCACAGTGACGCCGCCCGGCGACTGGCTGGCACAACGGTCCGCGCTGCACGCCCGCGGGTTCCGGATGACCACCGGCGTCGAGTTCATCGACGCGGACGGCGGGAACGCGGCGTGTCTGGTCAGCTTCGCCACCGATCGAGCGAACAACCTCGAAGCGTTCAAGAACGCGTTGTGGGCGGTCGACGAGTACGCGGGCGTGCGCTACCGCGACCCGACCGATCCGGAACGGCACCTGCAGGACATCTCGCTGTCGCCGCACCCCGGGCCGCTGCGGCGCGCGCTCCTCGACCGACTGACCGCCACCGGTCCGCAGACCGTGACGGAGCTACGGCACTATGCGCTCACCGACACGATCTACCGGTCGTCGGACGTCACCCGCGTGATCTCGTTGCTGCGGCACAGCGGTGCCGTTGTCAGCGACTCGCACGGCCGGCTCTCCGGTGACACCGTGGTGGAGGTCGCCGGCGGTTAGCGGCCGGTCGCCGGCGGTTAGCGGCCGGTCGCCGGCGGCGGTCAGCGGCGCCGCGAGGCGCCACGCAGTCCACCCGCGAACCACGCCGACGTAGGCCCACGCGCTCGCGACGAGTACGGCGACCGCGACGACACCGTCGAGCCACCAGTGATTCGCGGTCACCACGACAACGATCGTGGTGACGACGGCATGCGCCGGACCGAGCAGACGCCAGCGGCCGCGGCCGATCCGCATGGCGTACCACGCGATCAACACCGCCCAGGCGACGTGCACGGACGGCATCGCGGACAGCTCGTTGGCCACCGAGCCGCCGTATACGGACTGGCCGTAGATCGCCGCCGTGTCGACGTATCCGGGCAGCAGTCGCGGCGGCGCGACCGGTACGAACGAGATGATCAGGCAGGTTAGCGTCGCGATGGCGAGCACGGTGCGCACTGCGCCGTAGCGATCCCGGTGCCAGAAGAACAGCCACAGCAGGAACACAAAGATGGCGGTGAAGTGCATCGTGTCGTAGTAGAGGTTGGCCGCCTCGACGACGTACCGGTGCGGCAGCACGACGTGTTGCAGCGCATGTTCGGACGGCAGATGCAAGGTGGTCTGGAGGCGCACCAGCCACTCGGCGTTATGGATCGCGCCGACCCGATCCGATACGGAGCGATTCGCCATGTATTGCCACACCGAATAGAGGGCGGCGATCAGTGATGCTTCGACGGCGAACGCGGCCGCGATCCGTACCCACGGTCGACGTACCGGCCGCAGGCCGAGACCGGCGCCGGCGAGTGCCACGCCGAGACCCGCGGACTGCTGCCACGAAAGCATCACGTTCTGCACGGGCCTCACTATGCCCGGTTGTTGCATATTGCGGTGTCCGCCGTTCACCTGTCGGACAGTTCAGGTCAATGCAAGACGGCTGCTTCGGTTCCGCCCGTCGCTTTGTGTTCGGTCCGCCGCCCCGCGACGACGTAGTAGGCGCCAACCGCGAGCGTCGCGACGCCACCGATCACGAGGCCGGCCCGCGCGCCGGCAAGACCGGCGGCCGCGCCGACGATCGGCGCACCGACGACAGTGCTGCCCTGCCACGCCATCGACCACACCGCCATCACCCGGCCGCGCATCTCCGGGGCGCTCGCGAGCTGAAGCAACGTCTTGGCGGCCGAGTTGAACGTGACGGCGCCCGACCCGACGAACACAATCACCGCGAGCGCGATGCCGATCGTCGGCGCCGCGGCGGTCGCGAGGATCAGCGCACCCCAGATCACGGCGGACAGCGACAGCGACCGTACGGTGAGGTGCCGGCGCCGTGCCGCGACGAGCGCACCGGCGATCGCGCCGGCCGCGAGGCACGACAACATCGCGCCGTATGTCGCCGCGCCGGCGTGGAACGTCGTCGACGTCAGTAGCGGCAGCGTGACCGGGAACTCCCAGGCGAACGTACCCGCGACGGTCGCCATCACGAGCGGGCCGAGCAGGGCCGGCGTCCGAGCCATGTAGCGCAGTCCGGCGCGGATCTGTCCCTTTGATCGCACCGCGCGCTTGGACGGCACCAACTCGGACCGGCGCATGGCGAGCAGGCTCGCGATCACCGCGCCGAACGAAAGGGCGTTGAAGAAGAAGCATGGCGTCGTGCCGAGCGTCGCGATGAGCAGCCCGGCGAGGCCCGGCCCGACGATCCGGGACGAGTTCATGGCGATCGAGTTCAATGCGATCGCGTTCGCCAGTCGATCCCGCGTGACCATGTTGCTGATCAGACTCTGTCGTGCCGGACCGTCGAACACGTTGACCATGCCGAGCAACGCGACGATCACGACAAGGGTCGGCACCGAGGTGTGCCCCGTCCACGACAACAGGGCCAGCACTAGCGACAGCGTTGCCGCGCACACTTGGGTACGGATCATCAGGCGCCGCTTGTCGGAACGGTCGCTGATCAGGCCGCCCCACGGTCCGAGCAACAGCAGCGGCACGAAGCGCGCGGCGGTGACCGCGCCGAGCACGAACCCGCTGTGCGACAGCTGCAGGACGACCCAACTGATCGCGACGTTCTGCATCCAGTTGCCCGCCACCGACACGCTCTGACCAGCGAAGTAGAGCCGGTAGTTGTAGACGCGCAGGGAGGCGAACATGCCCGCGGCCGCTGACGGGGACGCTTCGGTTCGACGCTCGGCCGGTGCTGACGCGGTCGATGCTGACACGGCCGGTACTGACGCGGCCGGTACTGACGCGGCCGGTGCTGACTCCGCTGTGGCGTCGAGTGCCGCGCCGCCGGCTCCGGTCGCGGTATCGGTCACGACGGCGGGCCGGCCGACGCGCGTTGCGCGTCCGCGTCCTCGGCGGCGTTGCGCTCGGCGAGCGACTCGTCCATCGCCGGACCAAGCCATGACAGCGCCGCCATGAATCGCTCCGGATCCGGTGTGCGGCGGCAGAGATCGGTGACGCGCTCGACCATCGCGCGCTCCACGCGGTCGAGTAGTTCGCGGCCGGCGACCGTCAGATTCAGCGCGACCGCACGTTGGTCCGAGCCGACGCTCGACCGGCTGACCAGGCCGCGCTGACATAGCGAATCGACCGTGGCGCTGACCGTTGGCTTGCCGAGCGCGAGCTTTCGACCGACCCGCGACGCGCGCTCGTCGCCGGCACCGATCGCCGCCAGCACCCGGTAGTTCGCGAGACTGAGCTCCGGCGACGCTCGCTCCAGCACGCGCGCGACGCGGGCCAGTGCTCGAACCGCATCGACGTCGCGTACATCCACGAGCGGGATCGTAACACGTATAGTTCGTTCACCGAACTATACGGGCGGCTTCGGCGTCAGCGACTCCGGTGTCAGCCGCCGATCACGACCCGAGTGACGCCCGTCCACCGTGCGGGATCGGTGACGCGCCGACCGTCCACAAGCACTCGTACGCCCGGCAGGTCGGCGGCCGACAACGTACGGTATTCGGCATGATCGGCCTGGATCACCGCGGCCGTCACGGGTTCGCCGCGGTGAGCGGGCAGTCCGAGCGCTTCGAGTTCCTCGTCGGAATACATCGGATCCGACACGTACGGCACGGCGCCGCGCGCACGGAGCGCCTCGACCGTCGGGAACACGCCGGAGAACGCGGTCTCCTTGACCGCACCGCGATACGACGCGCCGAGCACGACTACGCCCGCGCCGGACAAGTCGCCGTACGCGTCCGCGAGCCTCGACACCGCGTAGTTCGGCATGTCCGCGTTCGCTTCGCGGGCCGCTCGCACGACAGTGGCCGCCGGATCGTTCCACAGGTACATGCGCGGGTAGATCGGGATGCAGTGCCCACCGACCGCGATGCCGGGCTGGTGGATGTGGCTGTACGGCTGCGTGTTACATGCCGCGATCACCTTCGTCACGTCGATGCCGACGGTGTCTGCGTAGCGCGCGAACTGGTTCGCGAGGCCGATGTTCACGTCGCGATAGGTGGTTTCGGCGAGCTTGGCCATCTCGGATGCCTCGGCGGAACCGAGGTCCCACACGCCGTTGGGCCGGTCGAGATCGTCGCGGTCGTCGAAGTCGAGGACGGCCGAGTAAAACTCGAGTCCACGGCGCGCGGACTCCTCGTCGATGCCGCCCACCAGCTTCGGATAGCGACGCAGATCGTTGAAGACCCGGCCGGTGAGCACTCGCTCCGGGCTGAAGACCACGAAGAAGTCGCGCCCCGCACGCAAGCCCGAACCGTCGGCCAGCATCGGCGCCCATCGGTTGCGCGTCGTGCCCACCGGTAACGTCGTCTCGTAACTGATCAACGTACCCGGCTGCAGGCCCTTGGCGATCGCGTGGGTGGCGTTGTCCATCCAGGCGAAGTCCGGTGTCCCGTCGGCGTCGACGAACAGTGGCACCACCACGACCACCGCCTCCGACCCGGCGACCGCGGCGGCGGTGTCGGTGGTCGCCGACATGCGGCCGGCCTCGACGACGGTGCGGAGCTTCACGTCAAGGTCGGCCTCGCCCGGGAACGGTACGGCGCCGTCGTTGACCAGATCGACCACGCGCTGCGACACATCGGCGCCGATGACATCGTGACCCTTGTCCGCGAACTGCACGGCAAGCGGTAGGCCGATCTTGCCGAGTGCGACTACGCAGATCTTCATGTGGTCCGAGTTCCCCTTTGTGCTCGTGTCGTGTCCGCTCGCGGATATCGGCGCGGCTAAGCGGTCCATCGCGCGTCGCGGGTCGCGGGTCGAAGCCTAATCTCCTGATTTGGGCAGACGCCCGGCGGGCGTATCGAGCAGACGTCGATAGACGCCGTCAAGGACGTCGGCCTGCGCTTCCCATGTCCAGCCGCCGAGCAGGCCCGGCGCGTCGTACGCCGACCGGTACTTCGCCGGATCGGCCAGTACGGTGCGCATCGCTCGTACGTAGTCGGCCACGTCGTCGGCTCGGAACACCTCGCCCTGCCCGGTCGCGCGTACGGTGTCGGCCATCGTCTTCACATCACTCACCACGATCGGGAGACGCGCATGTGAGTATTCGAAGAACTTCGTGATCAACGCGATCTCGTGGTTCGGAAAGTGGCGGATCGGGATGACGCCGACGTCCGCGCCGGCCAGGAACGGCACGACCTGGTCGTAGGGCACGTACGGCAGCACGTGCAGCCGGTCGCCGACGCCGAGCCCGGCCGCCCGCCGGCGCAGACCGAGCACGTACGGCGCGGACACGTTCGCGACGACAAGCGCAACGTGTAGTTCGGCGAGATCCGGCAACGCGGCCACCATCACGTCCAGCCCCCGTTTGGCGGCCGCCACGCCGCTGTAGACGGCCAACGGAGCATTCGTGCCGACGCCACAGGCCGTCCGCAGGTCCAGCGCCCCGCCGGCGGCGATGTCACCGGTCGCCGGCGCGTTCTGGACGACGACCGGTTCGACGCTGAGGTGATGGGTGTCTCGGAGCAGGTCGCCGAGGCTGGCGGACACCGTCACGACGGCGTCCGCGAAGGGTGCGTATTCGCGTTCGTGCGCCACGTTTCCGGGCAACCAGCGCGCGTTGCGTTGCCAGGGCTCAACGCCGGGAAGGAATTCGTGCGCGTCCCAGACAAGCTTCACGTCTCTGCCGGCCTCCCGGGCTCGCACCACGGCACGCGCACCGACGCCGAGCATCCGGAAGTCGTGCGCGTGAATCAGGTCGGGTGCGAGTTCGTCGATAACCGGCCCGTACGCCAACTCGTAGTCCCACAGCGCCGGCTCCAGACGGCGCCAGGCCCGCTCGCGCATCACGGCCGACCAGAACCACGTGTACACCAAGTCGGACGGCAGGACGAGTCGACCGCGGGCCTTCTGACCGAACGTCAGCATGCCACCGCGCAGCCACACCCACTTGCCGGCCAGGCGAGTGGCCGCGAGACGCGCGACCAACGCGGCATCGCGCGCCGACTCCGCCGACCTTGCCAACCGCGATGACCGTGACGCAGTGCGGGGCAGCGCCGCCCGTCGGGTCCGCAGATCGACCAGGCGTGCCTCGATCTCCTGGCGGCGGCGCGCCTTGATGCCGGTCGGCGGGTAGGCCAGCGGGGCGATGAGCCATCGGCGGCGAAACTCGTGGCGCCGCTTGGCCAGGTTGGAAACGGCCGGCAGCAGTCGAACCTCGGCGCCGTCGATCGACCACCGGCGGCCGCCCGTGCCCGGAGCCTTGCCGAGCACCGTCACACGCCAGCCGGCCCGGGCCGCCGATCTCGCGACCTTCTGTACGCGGGAGTCGCGCTCGACGTCGTTGTCCACGAGCATGACGATCCGATTTCGTGGCGGTCGCGGCACGGCCGGCGAACGGTCCACAATCGACGATCGGGCGCTAGCGCCGGGCACCGGACGTCGTCGTGGCTTGTTCGTCGCCAGCGCGGGCCGACCCGTCCCCGTTCGGCGCCGACTGGGCGGTCGGGATCAGGTCTTCGTACGCCTGCCGCGTCGCCGTCCAATCCCAACGCCGGTTCGCGACCGCAGCGGCTGCGCTGCCGGCCGCCCGCCACGACTGCTCCGTACGCGTCACGTCCCGGATGCGCGCGGCGGCCTCCTCGGGCGACGAGACGACCCACTCGGCCGGGAACAGGGTGCCGGCGCCGTGCTCGCGACCGGCGAAGAACGGCCAATCGCGCACCACCGGCACCGCGCCGCTCGCCACCGCCTCCACGATCGTGGCGCCGAACCCCTCCTGGGCCGATGAGTTGAGGATCACGCCGATCTCGGTGAGCGCCGCCGGGATGTCCTCGACCTCGCCGGCGAGCACCACCGCGTTGGTCGCCTCTGCCTCAGCCAGTTCGCCGCTCAGCACCTCGGCGTAGTCACGGGCGCCGCGGCAGAGCTTCGGATTGATCTCATTGCCGATCAGCACGAGGCGGTAGCGCGGATCAATGTCACGCAGCTGCCGCATGACGTCGAGCGCCCACAGCGGATCCTTCGCGACGCTGCCGATGCCGAGCATGCCGACGGTGAAGCGGGCCCGCGACGGCTTCGGCCGTACGAAGCGCGACAGGTCCATCGAGTTCGGCAACACGTGGAGCCGCGTGCCACCGGCCGGCAGGCTGGGCAACACCGTGAGAAACGCGTCTCGCATGTGCTCCGACACAAACACGAGGTCGTCGACGCGCTCGAAGTCCACAAGATGAGGCCAGGCCGCGAACGCCTCGAAGCTGTGCAGCCGAACGATGATGCGGGTCGTGCCCGGATCGATCATTGAGAACAACACGGCCGGCGCCGCGCATTCGTCGATGAACACCGTGTCGGCCCACTCCAGGTGCGGCGCGAGCCACTCGTAGACGCGGCTGCCGTAGGCGCTCTGCCCGGCCAGGATGTGCTGGATCATCAGCTTCGTCGGCCTCAGCAGCGCACCACGGCGCTCGTCGGCCGCGAGATCGATGAACCGTACGTCGACGCCAGGCTTGGCGAACAAGCGGCGTACGTCGGCGAGGTGCTCCGGGTTGTCGTGCGTGACGAGCAGCAGTCGCGCGGTCCGACCGTTCGGCGACGTACCCAGCTCCGCATCGCTCGCCACTCGCGGACCGCTTCGGGCCGTGCCGGACCTACCGCGCGGTGCGCTGAGAGCGGCGACCGCCCGGCTCGCCCGCCAGCGTGTGAGGAACCCGTCCGGGTCGTCCATCAGCGGCGAACTCATCCGATCGAGGTGCAGTGCACGGTGGAACAGCAGGCGTTGCGCGGCGTCGACCGCCTCGGCTGCCTTCGCGTAGTTCATCGCCGCGAGCTGGGCGTCCGCGACGTCGAGTTGCATGTCGACGGCACGCGGCAGGGACGGCTGCGCCGGCCCGTACACCTCTTGCCCGGCCTCGCGCATCACCAGGGCCGCGCGCACGCTCGCGCGGCCGAACCGGGCCAGTGCCGCGTCGGTGGTCGCCAACGCGCGCTCCGCGCGGCCGGCGGCGAGCATGTTCATGTGTACGCGGTAGGCGACCTTGCTGCGGATCTTCGTCGGCAATCCAGGCGCCGCCACGACCGCCGTCCACGTGCGCGCGCCGACCTCGCTGCGCATCACGGTTGGCGAGGTGGCCGCTCGGGCGGCAGCCTTCGCGAAAAGCAGCGACTGCCGGCGCACGCCGCGAGTGACGCGACGGCCGGCGACCGGCAGGTGTGCCACCGTGGACATGGCGATCGGCAATGGCTTGTTCCGATACTTGTCAAGCAACGCGAGGGCCGGAGCGATCCCATACACCACTTGTGGTCGGCGCAGCCGTTGCGCCAGTTCCCACGCGGCGTGTACGGATCCCTGGTCGAGAGCCACGATCAGGTTGGCGTGCCGCGCTTTGGAGCGGAACCACGGATCCGCGTGGAACTTGATCCATCGCTGGTATGGCAGTGGCTTACCGGCGAGGCGGACGGTGTCGGCGAGCTCACCGTCCCTCGCCGCGATCGGCAGACTGCGAACCCCTGCGAGGGAGTCCGGGATCTCGAATGTCGTCGCGTCAAAGTCACACATCACGTCAAGGTCGACGCCGCGCTGCGCGAACTGCTGCGCGATATCTAGCAACACCGACTCGCGGACCGGACCGGTAAGAGCGAGCACCTTGATCATCGTGGCAACGCTCCGATCGGCACGCCAACCTGCTCGGTGACCGCGCGCACCGCCGGTTCGAGCTGCGCGACGCGCGCGTATTTCCGAGCGTGCGCCCGTGCCTCGTCCCGTTCCGCGTCGGTGGCGTGCACGGCGAACTCGGCACCGGCAATGAACGACTTGGCGAGATCGCGCGAGTCGAGCCCGACCGCGCCGGTCCACAGTGGATGGCCGGCCAGCACATTCGACGCGTCGTGTTCGATCTCGTGCGCCGACACGATCGGTAGCCCGCTCGCCATCACTTCGTAGACCTTGCCGGACGTGACGTAGCGGCCGCCGACGAGCGGCAGCAGTGCGACATCCCAGCTCGCGTAGAGCGCGTCGACGTCGGCCTTCGGCACCGGGCCGCCAAACGTCACGCCGTCCTCGGCGTGTTCGTAGAGCAACTCGGCGTGGTTGTTCGCGTTGCGCAGCGAACCGGCGCCGACGTGCCCGTGAAACTCCAGCCGCGACCGTCCCACGACCGGGTCCATGCGCCGTGCCATCCGCCAGCCGGTCAGAATCGAGTCGAGCATGTCCGGCGGGAAATTGATCGAGCCGAGATATCCGTACGTCAGCCCGTGCGCGGGATCCGGCACGTGGGTCCGCGAGGGCACGCTGTCGGCGTCGTACCCGTTGCGGACGACTCGTACGTGGTCGGCGATGTCCGGGTAACGCTCCCGATAGAAGTCCGCGATCGGTTCGTTGACGCACCACACCATCAACGCGTCCGCCAGCACCTTCTGCTCCCACCTGCCGGCGACCGAGTCCGCGCCGAACGCCTCTTCGCCGCTGATCACGTCGATCGACCAGCCGTCGCGGAAGTCCACCACATAGGGCACCCGATGCTCGGCCCACAACCGCCACGTCGCAGCCAGGTTGACATACGGCGCACAGGACGTCATGAGCAGATCCGCCGGGCGCCGGCGGTGCACCCGCACCACCGCTTGTTCCAGCGCGGCGCGGAAGCCGCCGAACACCGGGTCCGGGAACGACGCGAGAGTCCGGCGATTGTGCGCCGCCCGCCACCTGGCCGGGTCGACCGCCCGCGCCTCGGGGAAGCGACGGACGTCGGTCTCGAGATCCTGGCGCACCAGCGGAAGCTCCACAATGCGCACGCGCGGATCGACGCCGTCCATCAGCGTCCGGTCGAGGCCGAACTCACGTTCCCAGGCCGCCTCGCAGAGATTGATCACCGTGACGTCCCAGCCGAACGTCGCGAACTGGTTCGCCGTCGCCCGCAGCCGGTAGGAGCTGCTTTTCGCGGCCGGCGGGAAGCCGATCGCGAGGTAGATGACGTGCGGGCGCCCACCGGTTCGTGGAGTCCGCCGCACGTCGTGTGCCGTCGAAGCGGTCGACCGACGTCGAAAACTCTGGGCGAACTCGGTGCTTCTCACAGATACGAACCGCATTCTGTCGTGCGCTGGCAACGCGCGAGCCGGTGCCGCTGCGGCGCGGCATCTGACGTTCCTGACCATATCTGCCGACGATTATCGGCGACAAACGGCCTGAGTACGGCGTGATCCGCCCGATCCATCGAACCACCTCGCCGAGCCGCAACCGAAGCAGTGCAGCGGACTCAAGTAGGCTCAGCGCGTCCTTCGACCCGAGGTGCGTGACGTGAAGGTAGTCAGTGTCGTCGGAGCGCGGCCCCAGCTGGTCAAGCTGGCGCCGATTGCCGCGGCGTTCGCCAGGACCGATCACACCCACGTGATCGTGCACACCGGGCAGCATTACGACGTCGACATGTCCGACGTGTTCTTCACCGGGCTCGGCATCCCGGCACCGGACGTCCATCTCGGCATCGGGTCGGCCAGTCACGGCATTCAGACCGGTGGCGTGCTAGCCGCGCTCGATCCCGTACTGGATCTCGAGCGACCGGACTGGGTGCTGGTCTACGGCGACACGAACTCGACGTTGGCCGGGGCACTCGCCGCCGTCAAGATCCATATACCGGTCGCGCATCTCGAGGCCGGCCTGCGTTCATACAACCGTCGCATGCCCGAGGAACACAACCGCGTGCTCACCGATCATGCGGCCGACCTGTTGCTAGCACCGACCGACGAGGCGGTTCGGAACCTGACCGCCGAGGGTCTGGCCGAGCGTACGGTGCTCTCCGGTGACGTGATGGTGGACGTCTGTCTGCGCATCCGGGACGCGGTCGGCCGGGGGGAGTTCGCCGCGCCGGAGCTGCCCGAGGGCATCGACCCGGCGGAGCCGTACTTAGTCGCGACGCTGCACCGTGCGGAGAACACCGATGACGCCGACCGGCTCGCCGAGCTGCTCGACGGTCTCGCGAGCCTGCCGCTGCCGGTCGCGCTGCTAGCGCACCCCCGCCTCGTCGTGCGGGCCGAGGCGTTCGGGCTCAACCTGCGTACCGGTTCGCTGCACGCCGGCCGCCCATTGCCGTACGCCGGGATGATCGCCGCCGTACTCGGGTCCCGCGGCGTGATCACCGACTCGGGCGGGCTGCAGAAGGAGACGTTTCTACTCGGCCGCGTCTGCACGACGCTCCGCACCGAAACGGAGTGGCCGGAGACGCTGGTCGATGGCTGGAACGCGCTGGCACCCAGCCCGGCCGCGCTCGGCACACCGGCGTGGTCGGATCTCGTGGCTCGGCCGGCACCGACCGCGGAGCGCGGCATGCCCTACGGCGACGGTCGCGCCGCGGAGCGGATCATCGACCTACTCGTCGAGCGCCAGGTCAAGTCGGCCGACGGCCGCTAGCCGAGCCGGTCGCCCCAGCTGTGGCATACTTGCCGCGTCATTCGCCCCGGCGCCTCGGCCGGAACAACCATCCGGCGCGTCGGCGATCGCAGAGGATCACCCAACGATGATCTTGGCTTGTTCCGGCGGTTGGGTGCCTCGACACCGGCCTCTCCGATGAGTTCACGCAAGCCCGCCCGGCGGGCAGCCGATGTAGTGGTGCGCGCGACAACGTCGCCCCGCGCGATGCGCTCTCGGGTGGTCGCGAGCACCTGGTCCGCCGTGGTTGCGGCACCGGGCCTGCCCGATCGGGTACGGGTGGCGTTGGCCGACCGGGTCCACGCCGGCCTGGTGCGCGCCGGCCGGCCGGAGACCGCAGCGCGAGTGTCACGCGGTGTGCTCAGGCGAGTAGGAAGCCGCCGGTTGCGCGCCGACCTATTGGTGCGCCAGGCCGCCGCCGAGATCCAACTCGGGACGCCACCGGGGCTCACTGACGCGGCCGCCGCCGAACTGGAGTTCGCGGACAAGGCGCTCGCCAAGGGCAACGTTCGTGGCGCGGTCGCGTCGCTGACGGCGGTGCAAAGGCTGCTGTTCGATCGACGGCTGCACTATGACCGCCTGACGTCGCCGATGGCCGACGACGCCGGCCGATTCCTCGCGCCATGGCACGCCAGTGCCGCGGTTCGCGCACTTTCCGCGCCACGTGGTCGTCGGGAGCCGGCCGCCGCGCTGCCGCCGGATCGCCCGGTACGCCTACTCATCGCGACCTACGGCAACCACAGCTTCATCGAGCCGGTGCGCCGTTATTTCGAGGAGATGCCCGGCGTCGATGTTCGCTTTTACGACCCGACCGGCGAAGCGGCACACGTCTCTCTGATGAACAACGCGCGGCCGATGGCCGAGCACATCCTTGCCGGCCGGTCGGCCTACGGCGATCGCGTGGCCGAGTGGCTGCAGCCGCTGGTGGACTGGGCGGACGTCGTCTTCGTCGATTGGTGCGCAGCGCTCGCGGTGCTGTTCGGCATGATCGATCCCGGCCAGACCCGGATGGTCGTGCGACTGCACAGCTTCGAAGCGTTCACGGTGTGGCCGCATCTGGTGGACTTCTCGCGCGTGGACGACGTGATCTTCGTCTCCGAGCACCTGCACGATCTGGCCGCCGCGGCGGTGCCCGGGCTTACGTCGGGCGGATCGCGCATCCATGTGATCAGCAACGCTATGGACCTGCGCCGGTTCCGTCGCGAAAAGAGCCCGGCGGCACGCTTCACGCTTGGCGTGGTGGGGATCAAGTCGACCGCGAAGGATCCGCGATGGGCCGTCGAGGTCCTGCGGCACTTGCGGGCACACGACGACCGGTACCGGCTGGTCCTGCTCGGTCAGGAGATCAACCCGGCGGCGAGCCCGGACAGCAAGGCCTACTGGGATCGCTTCCTCGCCGACATCGCCGACCTCGAGCCGGCGGGAGCGGTGGCGCGACTTGGCCAGATCGAGGACGTGCCGAGCGCGCTCACCGAGGTGGGCGTCGTGCTGTCGAGCTCGGTCCGGGAGAGCTTCCACTGCGGGCTGGTCGAAGGCGCGGCGAGCGGTGCGGTGCCGGTCGTCCGTGATTGGCCGTTCTTCGCGGGCCGCGCGCACGGCGCCCGGTCTCTCTTCCCCCCGGACTGGGTGGTCGACGGGCCGCAGGCCGCGGCCGACCGCATCCTCGCCGCCACCGCGTCCGAGGAGGCCTTTCGCAAGACCGGCAACGCTGCGGCGGACCATGCAATCGCGACGTGGGACTGGGACACGGTCAGCCGCCAGTTTGATTGGGTAGTGTGCAGGGACGCCGCGGTCGAGCCGCCGGCCAGGGAGAGGATCGATGGAGTCGACGGAAAATAGCGTGTCGGGCGCGCCGGCCCGCATCGTGATGCTCGTCGACAATGGCGTCCACGGCGACTCCCGTGTCCAGAAGACCGCGCGCGCGGCCGCCGACAGCGGCTGGGACATAATCCTCGTCGGCCGCTCGCCCAATGGTGAACCGCAGAGCTGGAAGCTCGGTGCCGCCGAGGTTCGCTTGGTCCGGATGGCAAGCCCGCTGCGCGCCCGCCGCCACGAGTTCCGGCGGCACTGGATGATCGCGCCGTTCGCGTACCCGCCGACCGGGATTGCCGCGCATCGCCAGCAAGCTGTCAAGGCGTGGCAGGCGGATCTGACCGTACGCCGGGCGCTGGCGAAGCAGCGCAACGCGTCCCGTCTGCGGCAGCGGAGTCTCCGGTTGCAGTGGGCGGCGTCCAAGGCCACCCAGAAATGGGTGTCGTTCCGGCACTGGCAGCTGACCGCTTCGCAGCGTTACCGGGGCAACCTGCGCTCGCCGTGGGACCGCGCGTACACCTGGTTCTGGCACCGGGTGAGCGGCGACCGGTCGTGGCGCCGGCTCGAGCCACAACTCTGGGATTACGAGCTGGCCTACGGCGCCACCATCGACCAGCTGAAGCCGGACATCATCTACGCCAACGACTTTCGCATGCTCGGGGTCGGCGCACGCGCAAAGATGCGCGCCGGTGCGCGCAAACGGGATGTCAAGCTCATCTGGGATGTGCACGAATACCTGCCGGGCGTGAAGCCACGCGTCGATAACGCGCGTTGGATGGTCGCCAACCACGCGCACGAGCGGGAGTACGCGCCGTACGTCGACGCGGTGATCACCGTTTCCGACCAGCTAGCCGCGCTGCTCCAGCGAGACTATGCGCTCGCCGAACTCCCGACCGTCGTGCTGAACACGCCGAGTCTGGCCGAGATGGCCTCGGCGGCGGCGGTCAGCGGGACGGACATCCGGACGGCCTGCGGCCTTGACGCGCACGCGCCGCTCGTCGTCTACAGCGGCGCCGCCGCGGCACACCGCGGCCTCGGTGTCATGGTCGAGGCCATGCCCCTTCTCGAACACGTTCACGTCGCGTTCGTCGTCAACGCGCCGACCGGGCGGTACCTGACCGGGCTGGTCGCCCGCGCACGCGAGCTCGGCGTCGCCGAACGGCTGCATGTGTTGCCGTACGTGTCCCACGACACGGTCGTCGCGTTCCTGTCCACTGCCACGGCCGGCGTGATCCCGATCCACCACTGGCGCAACCACGAGATCCAGCTGATCACGAAGTTCTTCGAATATTCGCACGCACGCCTGCCGATTGTGGTCAGCGACGTGGAAACCATGGCCGCCGCGGTCCACGACAACGGTCAGGGCGAGGTGTTCCGGGTCGACGACGTCGAGGACTACGCCCGCGCGGTGAAGGCGATCGTCTCCGATCCGCAGCCGTACCGCGACGCATACGAGAAGATCGACTTGACTGTGTGGACGTGGGAAGCCCAGACGGTCAACCAGGATCGGATCTATCGCCGCTTGGCGCCGGCCGGGCATGGGCCGACGGGCACGTCTGCACTCACGTGAGGACTCAGGGACGATGACAGATGTCGTGATATTGGGGCTCGGCTACGTCGGCCTGCCGCTGGCCAAGGAGGCGATCCACGCCGGTGCCGCGGTGGTCGGCTTCGACGTCAAGGCCTCAGTGGTCGACGGGCTGAACGCCGGCAAGTCGCACATCGACGATCTCTCCGACGCCGACATCGAAGCCATGGTCGCGGCCGGTTTCCGCGCGACGCTCGACGAGGCCGAGATCGCGTCCGCCACAACCGCCGTCATTTGCGTGCCGACCCCGTTGTCCTCGGACGGCGGCCCGGATCTCGCCGCCGTCGAGTCCGCCGCAAACGCGGTGTCGCGCAATCTTCGACCGGGCATGCTCGTGGTGCTCGAGTCGACGACCTACCCGGGTACCACGGACGAGATCGTCCGGCCGATCCTGGAGCGGTCCGGGTTGACCGCCGGCATCGACTTCAACCTCGCGTTCTCGCCCGAGCGCATCGACCCGGGCAACAAGAAGTTCGGTCCGCGTAACACACCGAAGATCGTCGGCGGCGACACACCCGGGTGTACGGAACGTGCCGCGCAGTTCTACGGCCGCTTCGTGGACACCATTGTCCGGACCAAGGGCACGCGCGAGGCCGAGACCGCGAAGTTGCTGGAGAACACCTACCGCCACGTGAACATCGCGTTGGTGAACGAGATGGCGCGCTTCTGCCACGAACTCGGCGTCGACCTCTGGGACGTGATCCGCGCCGCGAGCAGCAAGCCGTTTGGATTCCAGGCGTTCTATCCGGGACCGGGGGTCGGCGGGCACTGTATCCCCATCGACCCCAACTACCTGAGCCACAACGTACGAGCGAAGCTCGGCTATCCGTTCCGCTTCGTTGAGCTAGCCCAGGAGATCAACTCGTCCATGCCGTCCTACGTCGTGTGGCGGGCGCAGAACATCCTCAACGACGCCGGTATGGCCGCGAACGGCTCACGCATTCTGCTGCTTGGCGTCACATATAAGGCGGACATCGCCGATCAGCGGGAATCGCCTGCGATCGCGGTGGCACGGCTGCTCACCGGCTTGGGCGCCAAGGTGTTCTACCACGATCCGCTGGTCCCGAATTGGAAGGTGGCCGGCGTGGACGTGCCGCGCGCCGACGACGTCGAGGTCGGCGTTGGCGAGGCAGATCTCGTCATCCTGGTGCAGAACCACAGCGTCTACGACCCAGAGAAGCTCTCCCGATTGGCGCGGCGCTTCTTCGATACGCGCGGCGTCACGTCCGGCGAGGCGTCACAGCGCCTGTGACGCCCTAGCGCGCAAGCTCCTGACGCGTTAGTGCGCAAGCTGTTTGGCGCGCAGGTCGCTATAGACGCCGTCGAGGACGTCGATCTGCGCCTCCCACGTCCAGCCGTCCAACAGCCCCGGCACGTCGTAGGCGGCACGGTAGCGCTTCGGATCGGCTAGCACCGCGTTGACCGCGGTCACGAACCCGTCGACGTCCTCCGCAGTGAACACCTCGCCCTGTCCGGTGCGACGGACCGCCTCGGCCATCGTTCGCACGTCGCTCACCACGATCGGCAGGCGTGCGTGCGAATACTCGAAGAACTTCGTGATCAGGGCGATCTCGTGGTTCGGCTGGTGCTGGATCGGGATCACGCCCGCGTCGGCCGGCGCAAGGAACGCCGACACCTGCCAATGCGGCACGTACGGCAGCAGATGAACCCGGTCCCCGACGGCAACCGCCGAGGCGCGCGCAGCCAGCTCCTCGGACGCGGCGTTGCGGCCGCTCGGGTGCAGCGTCACGAACGCCACGTGTACGCCCGCAAGGCGCGGCAGTGCGTCCACGACGGTGTCGAGTCCCCGCCGCGGGTTCACCCCTCCGCAGTAGACCAACAGCGGCGTGTCGTCGCCGATGCCGCACAGCGCACGGATATCGGGTGCGGCTTCACCGTCGCTCTCGCCGCCCGCGGGCGGCGCGTTCAGCACGACCTTCGGCGTCTCGGCGAGGCGGTGAGTGTCTCGCAGCAGATCCGCGAGGCTCGGCGACACGGTGACGACCGCGTCCGCGTACGGCGCGTACTCGTTGACGTACTCGATCTGCGCGGGCAGCCAACGCGGGTTCTGCGGCCGACCGGCGATGCCGGCCACCGACTCGTGGGCGTCCCACACGATCCGGGTGTCGTGCCCCTTGGCCCGCAGCCGCATGGCCGACCGGACGCCGACGCCGAGCATCCGGAAGTCGTTGGCGTGAATGATGTCCGGCTTCAACGCGTCCACTACCCCGCCGATCGCGATCTCGTAGTCCCACAGTCCCGGATCGAGGCGCCGCCAACTGCGAGCGCCCATCGCACGCCGCCAGAACGCGATCGACGCGCGGTTGACGAGCGCATCCGGGTCGGCTTGTGCATCCCGCAAGTGCCGCAACTCGCGCGCCCGCAGCGACGTCCACAACCGTCGCCCGGTGACATAGACCTTCGACGCGGCGAGCAGACCGCCGCGCGCCTTTCGCTTCGCTCCCGGCGGTTCGGCGGCGAGTCGGGCACGCTTGGCCGCGAGGTTCGCCAGGCGCGCCTTGCTGGCCTGGTGCCGGTACGCCGAGACCGGCCCCGGCGGATACGCCAGCGGACGGCGCAGCGATCGGCGTACCTGCGACGGCGGCGGGTTCAGCGGCATCGGTACCGGCAGCAGCCGTACCTTCGCGTCGCCGATCTGCCAGCTGTCCTCCGCGCCGGCACCCTTGATGCCGATCAGGGTCACGTCCCAGCCGGCATCCGCGGCCGACCGTGCCGTCTTCTGTACGCGGGAATCGCCGTGCACGCCGTTGTCAACGAGCATCACGATCCGGCCGCGGGACCGCGCGGTCTCCTCGCCCACCCTTGCCCGCCTCTCGCCTGTTGCTGGTCCGCTGCGAGCGGTCAGCCGGGCCGCTCCCACTCCGGCGGCGCGATGCCTACCGTAGCGCCCGTCCGGGCTGACTCCAGGACCGCGGCGGATACCTCCACGGTCCGTAAGCCTTGCCGGAGCGTCACGATGTCGCTCTCCTTGCCCTCGACCGCGTCGCGGAACCGTTCGTGCTCGACGAGCAGTGGCTCGCGCTTCGGGATCGCGTAGCGGATCATGTCGCCCTCGGCGACGCCGCGGAACGAGCGCAGCGCCTCCCACTCCGTGTTGATCGCGCCGTTGGCGTAGAACGTGAGGTCGGCGGTCAGTGTGTCGGCCACGAAGCAGCCGCGCTCGCCGGTCACCACGGTGGACCGTTCCTTCAACGGGCTCAGCCAGTTCACCAGATGATTGACCATCGAGCCGTCGGCAAGCTGACCGACCGCGGCGACCATGTCCTCGTGCGGACGACCGCTGCGGAACACGGTGCGAGCCGCAACGGACGTGTACGACTGGCCGGTCACCCAGGACGTGAGGTCGATGTCATGGGTGGCCAGATCCATCACGACACCGACATCCGCGATGCGGTGTGGGAACGGCCCTTGCCGGCGCGTCACAACCTGGTACACATCGCCGAGCTCGCCGGCCTCCAGGCGGAGCCGAAGGCTTTGCAGCGACGGGTTGTAGCGTTCGATGTGCCCGACGCCGGCGACGAGCCCGGCCGATTCGAACGCGGCCAGCAGGCGCCGGGATCCCTCCACCGACGGGGCGAGCGGCTTCTCGATGAGCGCCGCGATGCCGGCCGCCGCGAGTTCGAGGCCGACCTCTTCGTGCAGTCCGGTCGGGCAACACACCACCGCGTAGTCGAGGCCGTGCCCGATCAGTTCGGCGACCGTCGAATACACCGGGATGCCGCGCATCACACTGGCGGCGTCGCCCATCGGGTCGGCCACGCCGACGAGTTGCACGCCGTCGATGATCTGCAGCACGCGCGCGTGGTTGCGACCCATCGCGCCCAGGCCGACGAGGCCCGCGCGCAACCTCGGCGTACCCATCGTCACCGGGCACCACCGGCGGCGTTGGCGGCTCGCGCGATGCGCTCGAGCTCAGCGATGCTCAGCGACGGGTAGATCGGCAGCGAGATGACCTCGGCCGCGGCGCGGTCGGTGACCGGCAGGTGCCACGGACCGGGCGCGCCGTCGACCAGGAACGGCTTGAGCCGATGGATCGGCGTCGGGTAATAGACCGCGTTGCCGATCCCGTGCTCGGACAACACCTGCTGCGCCGCGTCACGATCGCCGCGCACCCGCACCGTGTACTGGTGGTAGACGTGCCGCGCGCCGTCCGCAACCAGCGGCGTGACCATCTCGGTGATGTGCGCATCGAGGAACTTCGCGTTCGCCTGCCGCTGGTCGGTCCACTCGGCGAGCTGCCGCAGTTGCACGCGACCGATCGCCGCCGCGACGTCGGTAAGACGCATGTTCGCGCCGACGATTTCGTTGGCGTACCGCTGCTCCATGCCCTGGTTGCGAAGCAGCCGCAAGGTGCGCGCGACCTGTGCGTCGGCGGTGGTGATCATCCCGCCCTCGAGCGAATGCATGTTCTTCGTCGGGTAGAAGCTGAAGCACCCCGCCGCGCCAAACGCGCCAACCGGCGTGCCGTGCAGGGTCGCGCCGTGCGCCTGAGCGGCGTCCTCGACGACGGCCAGGCCGTGCCGCTGCGCGATCGGCATCAAGCGATCCATCGCGGCCGGTTGGCCGTATAGATGCACCGGAACGACGGCGACGGTCCGGGGCGTAACGGCGGCCTCGACCGCAGCTGGATCGATGTTGAACGTGTCCGCGTCGATGTCGACGAAAACCGGATCGGCGCCGACCAACCGCACGACGTTGGCGGTCGCGGCGAACGAGAACGACGGCACGATGACCTCGTCGCCTGGCCCGATGCCGAGCGCCATCAACGCGAGGTGCAGCGCCGATGTGCCGGAGTTGACCGCGACACAGTGGCGGCCGTCCACAAGCGCGGAAAACTCCGCCTCGAACGCGGCGACCTCCGGTCCCTGTACGACCATGCCGCCGCGAAGAACGCGAACCGCGGCCTCGATTTCTGCCTCACCGATGACGGGCCGCGCCGATGGGATCGGGTCGAGCCTCGTGTCTTGCATGTAGTGACTCCCGTCAACTCGGTGCGATTCGGCAGCGATGCTAGCGTGCGGCCGGCATCGCGCTGGTAGCAAGCGCGTCGGCCGCCAGCTCGCCTTGCGCGGGTGCCGACGGTGCGCCCTCGGCCGTCGGCGGCTTTGGGCACAGAGCCTCCAGGGCCGCGGCCGACGCGGCCGCCATCCGTCTCAGGTCAGTGCCAGAAACGGGGGTACGAGCGATCGCGAGCCGCCAGTAGAGTGGGCCGACGATCAGGTCGACGACGAGATCCGGATCCGCCGTGCCGGCCAACTCCCCCCGGTCCCGGGCGGCGCCGAGCAACTGTTCGCCGATGTGCCGTTGATGTGCGCGGAGGACCTTCTCCAACGTCTCGCCGATCTCCGGGGTGCGGGCCGCCTCGGCGAGCAGATCCGGGATGATCTGCGAGGCCAATGGATGACGTAGCAAACGCGCCACGACCTGCAGGAACACCTCGAGGTCGCCGCGCAGGCTGCCGGTGTCGACGATGGGCAATTTGCTGTCCGCGACCGAGTTGACCACGTCCAGCACGAGGTCGAGCTTCGAATTCCAGCGCCGGTAGACTGCGGTTTTTGCGACACCCGCCCGGCGGGCCACCGCCTCGATCGACAGCCGCCCGTACCCCACCGCGGCAAGCTCTTGGACGAGGGCGCGCTCGATGGCCTCCGTAATGTCCCCGCGGAGAACGGCCGCGCCGGCCGGTGTTCGCTTCACATCCGTCGTCACGTGGTCAAGGTAACACAACGACGATCCGGTTGCGTAGCGACGTGTCCGGTACTACAGTGCTGTAGCGACGATACGGTGGCGTTCTATTGGACGGAATGCTTTCGAATCGGCAGGTCAGACGGCACATCGATGGGAGCGCGAGTGGTCAGCACCACCTCCGTGGGACCCGAGGCGGGTCTGTCCGGGGCGGAACTCGCCACGCGGTACGGGCTGGCGGTCGCCGGCGCGCGGCCGGGCATCGTCACGTACACGCGCCAGCTATGGTCCTACCGGAACTTCATCGTGACGTACGCGTCGTCGATCATCTCCGCCTCGTTCAGCAAGGCCCGGCTGGGCCGCCTCTGGCAGGTGCTCACGCCGCTGTCCAACGCCGCGGTGTACTACCTGATCTTCGGCGTCGTGATCGGCACGAGCCGTGGCGTCCCGAACTTCATCACATATCTGTGCGTCGGCGTCTTCACGTTCCTGTTCACCTCCTCTTCTGCGGTGCAGGGCGTGCAATCGGTGACAAAGAACCTCGCGATGATCCGGGCGCTGCATTTCCCACGCGCCACGGTGTCGCTCGCCACGACCTGGACGCAGCTGCAGAACTTCCTCGCCGCGCTGGTGGTGCTGATCTGCATCGCCCTAGCGACACATGAACCCATCTCGCGCACCTGGGTCTACATTCCGCCCTGCATCGCGCTCCAGCTGATGTTCAACACCGGCCTAGGGTTCGTCTGCGCGCGGATCGGCGCGAAGATCCCGGACCTCAAGCAGCTCGCGCCGTTCGTCACGCGCACCTGGATGTACATGTCCGGCGTGCTCTACAGCGCCACGAAGTTCGACGCGAACCTTCCCGGCCCACTCGCGACCGTCGCGAAGTTGAACCCGGCCGTCGTGTACATCGACATCATGCGGCACGCGTTGCTACGCCGGCACGCAAACTCGCCCTCGTACGCGTGGGTCTGGCCGCCGATGGTCACCTGGGGGCTCGCCGTCGGATGGGCGGTTGTCGCGCTCGCGCTCGGATATATTTACTTCTGGCGTGGCGAGGAAGAATACGGTCGTGGCTGAATTCGACAGCGACGTCGTGACCGGACTGACCAAGGCGGTCGTGGCCGAGTTGACGACCGAGAACGTGGCGGCGGACGAGCCCACCACCCGCAAACGCGAGCCACGCCCGCTCGGTGCACCGACGGTGATCGTGGAGAACGTACACGTCACGTACCGGATCACCGGCGCCGGCAAGACCATGAACAACACGCCGAGCGCCGCGCTGAAGCGGATCGTGGCGCGCAAATCCAATCCGACCATCCGAGAGGTGCGCGCGGTCAAGGGCGTGAGTTTCACGGCCTACCAGGGCGAGGCGGTCGGTCTGGTCGGCAGCAACGGTTCGGGCAAGTCAACGCTGCTCCGCGCGATCGCCGGACTGCTTCCGGTCGACCAGGGCGGCGCCATCTACACGATGGGCCAGCCGTCGCTGCTGGGCGCGAACGCGGCGCTGCTACCCGATCTGTCCGGCGAGCAGAACGTCATCATCGGCCTGCTGGCCATGGGCATGACGCGGCAGCGC
>DASTMZ010000196.1:0-49472 GCA_035713725.1 Micromonosporaceae bacterium | reverse complement strand
CATCACGCTCGTGGAGACGAAGGTCGGCGACCGGTATGTGCTCGAGGCGCTGACCGCGGGCGGGTTCGCGATCGGTGGAGAACAGAGCGGTCACATCGTGCTTCCGGCGTTCGCGAGCACCGGCGATGGCGTGCTGACCGGCGTGAGCCTGATGGCTCGGATGGCGGCCACCGGCAAGTCACTCGCCGACCTCGCCGGCGTCATGACACAGCTGCCCCAGGTGCTTGTGAACGTGCGGGTCGGCGATCGGGCTAGCGCCTCGAACGCTCCGGCGGTCGCGTCGGCGGTGCACGAGGCGTCCGCGCAACTCGGCGAGGAGGGCCGCATCCTGCTGCGGCCGTCCGGCACCGAGCCGTTCGTACGCGTCATGGTGGAGGCTCGTACGGCCGAGCTGGCCTCGTCGATCGCCGAGCAGGTCGCTGGCGTGGTGCGCCAGGTCAGCTCGGTCTAGCCGCCGTCCGTCCACCGGCGGGCCGGCCGCCAGATGGTCGGGTCCAAACGGTCGGGCCGTTGACCGTTGTGGCCGCCGCTAAACGCGCAGAGGCCGTGATTGAAAATACGGCTTCCGCGCACGCCCGGTGAGCGAATGTCCGCTAGGCTGCGGGACATGTGTGGAATCGTGGGGTACGTCGGTGCCCAGCCCGCGCTCGACATCCTGATCAACGGACTGCGCCGCCTGGAATACCGCGGCTACGACTCGGCCGGTGTTGCCGTGCTCGCCGACGGTGAGCTGCATACCGAGCGGCGCGCGGGCAAGCTCGCCAACCTGGAACGCGCGCTGGGCGAGGCGTCGGCCAGCGGCATCTCCGCCGGCTCGACCGGCATTGGGCATACCCGCTGGGCGACGCACGGCGGGCCCACCGACCGCAACGCCCACCCGCATCGGTCGTCCAACGGCCGGGTAGCGGTCATCCACAATGGCATCATCGAGAATTTCGCGTCGCTGCGTGCCGAGCTCGAGGCCGATGGCGTGATGTTCGCGAGCGACACCGACACCGAGTGTGTCGCTCACCTACTATCCGCCGAGTTGAGCCGCGCGGACGACAGTACCGACGCAGCAGCGACGAACGCGGGCAGTGTCGACACCGCAGCGACGAACGCCAGCCCGACCGGCGGCCCGTCGATCAACAACGGCACGGATTCGGCCAGCGCAACAAAGGCCGGCGCGGCCGCACTCAGCGCCGCCATGCGCCGCGTGTGTCGGCGTCTCGACGGCGCGTTCACGCTGCTCGCCGTCGACAGCACGGCGCCCGGCGTGGTGGTCGGCGCGCGCCGGAACTCGCCGCTGGTGGTCGGCCGCGGTGTCGGCGAGAACTTCCTTGCGAGCGATGTGTCCGCGTTCATCGAGCACACCCGCGAGGCCGTCGAACTCGGCCAGGATCAGGTCGTCACGATCACCGCGGACGGCGTCGAGATCACCGATTTCGACGGCGACACCGCGGCCGGCAAGGACTTCCATATCGACTGGGACGCGCGCGCCGCCGCGAAGGACGGTCACGACTTCTTCATGTCCAAGGAGATCGCCGAGCAGCCTCGTGCGGTCGCCGACACGCTGCTCGGCCGGCTGACCGAGTCCGGCGAGATCATGCTCGACGAGGTGCGCCTGACCGACCAGGACCTGCGGGACGTCGACAAGGTCTTCATCGTGGCGTGCGGCACCGCCTACCACGCCGGCATGGTGGCCAAATACGCCATCGAACACTGGACACGGGTGCCTTGCGAGGTGGAGCTCGCCAGCGAGTTCCGTTATCGCGACCCGGTGCTGGATCGTTCGACTCTCGTTGTCGCGATCTCGCAGTCCGGCGAGACCATGGACACGTTGATGGCGCTGCGGCACGCGAAGGATCAGAAGGCACGCGTACTCGCGATCTGCAATACCAACGGCTCGACCATCCCACGGGAGTCCGATGCGGTGCTCTACACGCGTGGCGGGCCGGAGATCGCGGTCGCATCAACCAAGGCGTTCCTCACCCAGCTCGTTGCCTGTTACCTCGTCGGGCTGCACCTCGCTCAGGTGCGCGGCATCAAGTACGCCGACGAGGTGGCCGCCGTCGTCGCCGAGCTGCAAGCCGTACCAGCGAAGCTGGATGCCGTACTCGACGTCATGGAGCCAGTCCGGCAACTCGCGCGCGACCTGGTCGACACCCGCACCGTGCTGTTCATCGGGCGGCACGTCGGATTCCCGGTGGCACTCGAAGGTGCGCTGAAGCTCAAGGAGTTGGCGTACATGCACGCGGAGGGCTTCGCCGCCGGTGAACTCAAGCATGGTCCGATCGCGCTGATCGACGACGGCACACCGGTGGTCTGCATCGTCCCGTCGCCGGCCGGTCGCGGCATGCTGCACGACAAGATCGTGTCCAACATCCAAGAAGTACGAGCGCGCGGCGCCCGTACCATCGTGATCGCCGAGGAGGGCGACGACGCGGTACGGCCGTTCGCCGACCACCTCATCATGGTCCCGCGGACCCCGACCTTGCTCGCGCCACTGGTGACGACCGTACCGTTGCAGGTGCTCGCCGCCGAGATCGCGGCGGCCCGCGGTCACGACGTGGACCAACCACGCAACCTCGCGAAATCCGTCACCGTCGAATAGAAGTCGAAGCGCCTGGACCTGCGGTCGGCGCACCGTCCCTGCACGTGATGACGAATAGAAGTCGAAGCGCCTGGACCTGCGGTCGGCGCACCGTCCCTGCACGTGATGACGAATAGAAGTCGAAGCGCCTGGACCTACGGTCGGCGCACCGTCCCTGCACGTGATGACGCATAGGTTCAGTTGGCGGCGCAGCGATGTCGCTATCGTGAGAGACGTGATCGTCGCGGTGGGCATCGATGTCGTCCTCGTCGAGCGGTTCGCCGCCGCGGTGGCGCGCACGCCGTTGCTCGCCGACCGGCTTTTCACCGAGCAGGAGCGCCTGACCGCGTCCGGTCATCCGCGCTCGCCGGAGTCGCTAGCCGCCCGGTTCGCGGCGAAGGAAGCGGTCGCCAAGGCGCTTGGTGCGCCGGCCGGCTTGTCCTGGTACGACTGCGAAGTGGTTTCCGATCCGGACGGTCGCCCGTGGTTGACGGTCTCCGGCACGGTGGCCGCCGCGGCTAAGGCGTGCGGCGTAACGCGCTGGCACCTGTCGCTGTCCCATGACGGCGGCATCGCCTCCGCGATGGTGATCGCCGAAGGAGACTCATGAGCGCGACCAGTGAGCCTGCGAGCCTCGCAGTCGCTATGCCGGGAACATTGCCGTGACGGCCGCGTACCGAGTTGCCGACGTCCGCTCGGCGGAACGCGCGCTGATGGCGACCGTACCGCCGGGCGCGCTGATGGCGCGTGCCGCCACCGGGCTCGCACGTCGGTGCGCGATCGCATTGGAGGACCGATTCGGTGGCGTGTACGGCCACCACGTGCTGTTGCTGGTAGGCGCCGGCGACAACGGTGGCGACACGCTCTACGCCGGGGCACATCTCGCACGGCGTGGGGCGGTGGTGCGCGCGATGCTGATGGATCCGCAGCGCGCCCACGAGGCCGGGCTCGCCGCGTTCCACACTGAGGGCGGGCGCGTCGTGTCGTCCGTACCGTCGATCGTGGACATGGCGGTGGACGGCGTCGTTGGGATCGGTGGGCACGGTCCGCTGCGCGCGCCGGCCGACACGGCGGTGAAGAGCGTTTCGGGGGTACGAGCAACCGACGGCGGCCGTCCCACGATCGTGGCCGTCGACTTACCGTCCGGCGTGGAGGCGGACACCGGAGTGGTGACCGACGAGGCGAAGGCGGTGCACGCGGACATCACCGTCACGTTCGGCTGCCTCAAGCCGGCCCACGTGGTCGGCGCGGCGGCGACACTGGCCGGGCTGGTGGACGTCGTGGACATTGGGCTTCTGCCCTACCTGAACGGCACGCCGGCGCTGCGAGTGCCAACGGCCGAGGAGATCGCGTCATGGTGGCCGCGTCCGAACGCGGACTCGGACAAGTACACGCGCGGTGTGGTCGGCTTGGCCACCGGGTCGAAGGACACTACCGGTGCCGCGCTTCTTGGTGTTTCCGGCGCGTCGGCCGGTCCGACCGGCATGATCCGGTACGCCGGTGGCGCGGCACCCTACGTCCGTGACGCGCATCCGGCCGTGTTGGTGTCCGACCGGGTCGCGGACGCCGGCCGGGTGCAGGCCTGGGTGTGTGGCAGCGGTCTCGGCACTGACGGCCGTGCGCGCGCCGAGTTGCGGGGCGTACTGGCCGCCAAGGTGCCCCTCGTGCTCGATGCGGACGCGCTCACCATGCTGGCCGACGTGTCGACGCCAGACTTCGCCGACCTGTTGCGCGCCAGACATGCGCCGCTGGTCATCACGCCGCACGATCGCGAGTTCGCGCGGGTGGCCGGTGCGGCGCCGGGCGGGGATCGCGTCGAGTCGGCGCTTGGGCTCGCCGCGAAGATGCGTGCGACGGTGTTGCTGAAGGGCGACCGTACGGTCGTCACGTCGCCGGACGGTACGGCGTGGGTGAACCCGACGGGTACCCCCGTGCTCGCCACCGGCGGGACCGGTGACGTGCTCGCGGGACTGCTCGGTTCGCTGCTCGCCGCGGGTCTTGCCGCCGACCGGGCCGCCATCGCCGCGGCCTACGTGCACGGGCTCGCCGGTCGGGCGGCCGCCCGCCATGGACCCGTGACCGCGGTGGACGTGGCCGCTGCGTTGCCCGGCGCCGTCGCCGACGTCCTCGACCTCGGGTGATCCGGCCGGGGGAGCGTGACCACGCGAGTCGGGCACGACGGCGGACTGGTCGGCCGTCTCGTGACTAGCCGGTAGGCTGAACGCATGTGGCAGGCGGAGGTTCGCGTCGATCTCGGCGCGATCCGTGACAACCTCGCCCGGCTGCGCGCCGGAACGACGGCCCAGGTCATGGCCGTGGTGAAGGCGGACGGATACGGCCATGGCATGGTGCCGTCCGCGCGCGCCGCGCTCGCCGGCGGTGCGACCTGGCTCGGCGCCTGCACGATCAGCGAGGCGATCACGTTGCGGGACGCCGGCTTCGACGTACCGGTGCTGGCGTGGCTCTGGGCGCCCGGCGCGCCGGTCGCCGATGCGGTGCGCGCGCACGTCGACCTGTCGGTGGCAAGCGTTTCGCAGCTGCGTGCCGTCGCCGACGTTGCCGCCAGGCTGGACCGGGTCGCACGCGTACACGTCAAGATTGATTCCGGCCTGAGCCGCAACGGCGCGACGCCGGCCGACTGGGCGACGTTGGTCGACGCCGCCGCGAAGGCGCAGGTCGACGGCGATATCGACGTGGTCGGAGCGTGGAGCCACCTGGCCGTGGCCGACGATCCTGGGCACGCCTCCATCGATCGTCAGCTCGCGAGATTCCACGACGGACTGGAGGTCGTGGCACGTGCCGGGCTCACGCCACAGGTGCGCCACCTGGCCAACTCCGCCGCGCTGCTCACGCGTCCGGACACCCACTTCGACCTGGTACGGCCGGGGATCGCGATCTACGGGCTCACGCCATTGGCGGAGGGGCGCGACGATCTCGGTCTGCGTCCGGCCATGACGGTCCGGGCGCCCGTGACGCTCGTGAAGCGCGTGCCGTCCGGGGAGGGCGTGTCCTACGGGCACACCTACACCACGACCGGTGAGACAACGCTTGCGTTGGTACCGCTCGGGTACGGCGACGGCGTCCCGCGACACGCATCCAACTCGGGCCGGTTGCACCTCGCCGGTGGCGTGCGGCGCATCGCCGGCCGCGTCTGCATGGACCAGATCGTCGTCGACTGCGGTGACGACGACGTGCAACCGGGCGACATCGCGACGCTGTTCGGCCCGGGCGACGACGGCGAGCCGACCGCGGACGACTGGGCGGCCGCCACCGGGACCATCAACTACGAGATTGTGACCCGCATCGGCAGCGCACGGGTGGCGCGCGTCTACGACGGGCCTGTCCACTTGGCCGGCGGGACGGCGGCGCGGTGACCGAACCGAACTTGCCGAGTCCGCAGGCGGGAAGCAAGGGCCGCCGACGCCGGGCCGGCGTGATCGGCGCCGCCGTCGGTGTCGCGGCGGCCGGGGTCGCCGCGGGGGTGGCGACACAACGACTGGTCACGCGACGCGCCCGCCGATCCGAGACCGACCTGGCAAGCGAACCGTTTGGCCGGCTGCCCTTCGACGAGTCGCTCACCGTGCGTTCGGACGATGGGATCGACCTCTACGTCGAGATCATCGAGCCGTCCTCTCCCCTTGAGGCGGGCACGACGCCCGTCGAGGCTGAAGCAGCGCCTCGACCGACGGTCGTCTTCGTGCACGGCTTCTGCCTCGACATGGGTACGTTCCACTTCCAGCGCCGCGATCTCGCGCAGGCAGGGCAGCACCGCCTGGTGCTGTACGACCAGCCGGGTCACGGTCGGTCGTCGAAGCTCAAGATCGGTGAGTACACGCTCGACATGCTCGGCCGGGCGCTGGGAAACGTAATCGACGCCACCGTGCCGACCGGGCCGATCGTGCTCGTAGGCCACTCGATGGGCGGCATGACGATCATGGCGCTCGCCGAAGCGCATCCCGAGCTGTTCGGCCCTCGCGTCGTCGGCGTCGTGTTCATCTCGACGTCGGCCGGCAACCTCGAGCAGATCAATCTCGGCCTACCCGCTGTGCTGGGCCGGTTCAGCCGGCAGCTCGTACCGCTGATCAGCACGACCGGCCGCGCCGGTGCCGGCGTGATCGACGCGGCGCGGCGCGCGTCCAGCGATCTCGCGTGGTTGCTGACCCGCCGGTACGGCTTCGGCAGCGCGCGTGCTGACCCGGCGCTCGTGTCCTACGTCGAGCGGATGAACGGACGCACCAGCACGGACGTTGTGGCCCGCTACATCCGAGCGTTGAATGCGCACGCCCGCTATCCCGCGCTCGAGGCACTGCGTGAGATCGACGTGCTCGCGATCTGTGGCGATCGGGATCAGCTCACGCCGCTGTCACACTCCGAGGAGATCTGCCGCATGTTGCCGAAGGCAAGCCTCGTCGTCGTGCCCGAGGCTGGACACGTTGCGCTGATGGAATATCCGGACATCGTGACGGACGCGATCGCCGAGTTCCTCGACGAACTCATGCCGTGATGGTGCCGAGAAACTCATGCCGTGACGGTGCCGAGAAGAGGTCGCGTCTTGACGAACGAGCGGTCCCGTCGTGACGCGTGACCTGACGACGGTGCGCCTGCCGACCGTGGCCGACACGCGTGCGTTCGGCGTCGCGCTCGCGCGCATCCTTCGCGCGAGCGATCTGGTGCTGCTGAGCGGTCCGCTGGGCGCCGGCAAGACCGCGATGGCCCAGGGCATCGGCGATGGGCTAGGAGTCCGCGGGACGGTGACGTCGCCGACGTTCGTCATCGCGCGCGTACACCGGCCGGGCGTCACCGGCGGTCCGGCGCTCGTCCATGTCGACGCGTACCGCCTTGGTGCCGTCACCGATCCGCGCGCCGAGGTGGACGACCTTGATTTGGACGCGTCGATGGCCGACTCGGTGACGATCGTCGAGTGGGGCGAGGGCATCGTCGAACAGCTCGCCGACGCGCATCTGACGGTGCGCATCGACCGGTTGGACGACGAGACTCGCGTGGTGCGGCTCGAGCCGGTCGGCGGCGACTGGGCGGACCGCGTCGCAACGCTGAGCGCCACGACCGGGTCGGGAACACGGGCGCACGGAACCGCGGGCGCCGCCGGATAGGCTCCATACCGTGCTCGTTCTCGTGCTGGACTCGGCGACGCCGGCGATCACCGCGGCGGTCGTGTCGGTCGGGCCGGAACCTGACATCACGGTGCTCGCCGAACGGGTGACGGTCGATGCTCGCGCGCATGGCGAGTTGCTCGCGCCACAGATCGCCGCGGTCCTCGCCGATGTCGGCAAGGCGCCGGCGGACCTCGGTGCGGTGGTCGCCGGCGTCGGGCCCGGGCCGTTTACCGGTCTACGCGTCGGGTTGGTCACCGCCGCGGCGCTGGCCGATACGCTCGGCATCCCGACGTACGGCGTGTGTTCGCTCGACGGACTCGGCGCGCTGACGGTGGCCGGTGGCGGCACGGTGCTGGTCGCGACGGATGCGCGCAGGCGCGAGGTGTATTGGGCGATCTACCGCGACGGCGTACGGACCGCCGGGCCGCATGTCGACCGGCCGGCCGACGTGGTGGCCGTGTCCGGACAGCCGCGTGACACCGTGGACTTCGCGGTGGGCGCCGGCGCGGTGCTCTACGCGGACGTGATCGGCGTACCAGTGCGCGACGAACCGCTGTTCCCATCCGCCGGCGCGCTCGCCACGCTGGCCGCCGCACGGATCCTCGGCGAGGCGCCGTCCGAGCCGTTGACCCCGCTCTACCTACGACGGCCGGACGCGGTCGAGCCCGGTGCGCGCAAGGTTGTGTCATGACCGGTGGTGGACCATGACCGCGGAACGGAGCGCGCCGCCCACGCCGGCCATCACGATCACGCGCATGCGCTGGTGGCACATCGACGAGATCATGCCAATCGAGGCCGATCTCTTCGGTGACGAGCGATGGTCGGCACCAATGTTCTGGAGTGAGCTCGCCAATGGCCACGACTATGTCGTCGCGATGGACGACCAGGGCCGCGTCGCCGGGTACGCCGGACTGGCGTACGCGACGGACGAGGCATGGGTGCAGAACGTCGCCGTACGGCGAGACCGGCAGCGGGCCGGGATCGGCCGTACCCTCATGGACGTCTTGCTGGCGAAGTCGCGCGAGCGGGGCATGCGGTCGATGTGGCTGGAGGTGGCCGTCGACAACGCGCCCGCCCAGCGTCTCTACGACGCGTACGGCTTCGTTGGAGTCGGTGTGCGCCAGGGCTACTACCAGCCGAGCAACACCGATGCGCTGGTGATGCGGCGGGACGAGGCGACTGGGTCGAACGAGGCGATGGGGCGGGACGAGTGATGACCGACGAGCCGCTCGTGCTGGGCATCGAGACGTCATGCGACGAAACAGGCGTCGGCGTGGTGCGAGGTCACACCTTGCTCGCCGATGCCGTGGCATCCAGTGTGGACGAACACGCGCGATTCGGTGGCGTGGTGCCCGAGGTAGCCAGCCGCGCGCATTTGGAGGCGATGGTCCCGACCGTGCACCGGGCGCTCACCGATGCCGGTGTCACGCTGGCCGACGTGGACGCGATCGCGGTCACCGCCGGACCGGGTCTGGCCGGCGCACTGCTGGTCGGCGTCGGGGCGGCAAAGGCCTATGCGCTGGCCGCCGGCAAGCCGCTCTACGGCGTGAACCATCTGGCCGCACACGTCGCCGTCGACACCCTCGAGCATGGCGCGTTGCCGGAGCCGGCTATCGCCCTGCTGGTGTCCGGCGGTCACTCATCGCTGCTGCGTGTGAACCACCTCGCCGATGGTGTCGAACCGCTCGGCGCGACCATCGACGACGCGGCCGGTGAGGCGTTCGACAAGGTGGCGCGGCTGCTCGACCTCGGCTTCCCGGGCGGACCGCCGATCGACCGCGCGGCACGGGACGGCGACGCGGGCGCGATCGCGTTTCCGCGCGGCCTGACCGCCCCGCTCGATCTCACCGAACACCGCTTCGACTTCTCGTTCTCCGGCCTCAAGACCGCGGTCGCGCGCTGGGTCGAGGCACGTCAACGTGCCGGCGAACCGGTCCCAGTTGCCGATGTCGCGGCGAGCTTCCAGGAAGCGGTGTGTGACGTGCTGACTGCGAAGGCGATCGCGGCGTGCCGGGCGTACGGCATCGACACGCTGGTCATCGGCGGCGGCGTTGCGGCGAACTCGCGCATCCGATCGATGGCCACCGAGCGCGCCGCGCGACACGACATCACGGTACGAGTGCCGAGACCGCGTCTGTGTACCGACAACGGGGCGATGGTGGCGGCGCTCGGCTCGCATCTCGTCGCCGCGAACGTCCGACCGAGTCCGCTCGACCTACCGGCCGACTCGGCGATGCCGCTCACGCTGGTGACGGTGTGACCCGATGATCGTACGGATGTGGGAGGTCAAGGCGCACCCGGAGTGGATGGCCGACGCACTGTCCTGGGTGTGCGAAGTGGGCGTCCCGATCCTCGAGGACGATCCACAACACATCGAGAGCGAGGTGTTCAGCTCGGCAGACAACCGGATCGTGGTGATCTCACGATGGCGTGGCGAGCCCGCGGACATTCCCGAGCCGCCGCGTCGGCTGGTCGAGCGGCCGGGCCACGCGTGGGACTTCAGCGTCGTCGACCGGTGACTAATGTCGTAGGTGCCGGCAATTCTTGTCTGCGCCGGCGACCGACCAAACACAACCGCTGACACCGACACCGAGGAGGTCCTCGCCCTATGACTGGTTACCTGCGCAGCCCGGCGATCCACGGCGACGAGATCGTATTCGTGAGCGACGACGACCTGTGGCGCGTCGACGCCGCCGGTGGTCGGGCTGATCGGCTGACCTCCGGGGTCGCTGAATCGAGTGGGCCGCGCATTTCGCGGGATGGGCGGCACATCGCGTTCGTCGGTCGCGACGAGGGCGCGCCGGACGTCTACGTGATGCACCTGGCCGGCGGCGGTGCCCGTCGGTTGACGTACCTCGGTGGGTTGATGGTGGTGGCTGGATTCGCTCCGGACGGCGCGATCATGTTCGCGACCGATGCCGAGCGACCGTTCTATCGGGATCGGTGGCTCTACCGGATCGATCCGCACGGCGGTGCGCCGACGATGCAGCCCCACGGTCCGGCGAGTGTGATCGACTACGGCCCGGGCGGCGAGGTGGTCATCGCTCGCGTAACCATCGATCCGGCGCATTGGAAGAGATATCGCGGCGGACGCGTCGGTGAGCTGTGGATCGATGCGACCGGCTCCGGCGAGTTCCGCAGGCTGATCAAGCCACCCGGGAATGTCGCGACGCCCTGCATCGTCGGCGATCGCGTCTACTTCATTTCCGACCACGAGGGCGTCGGCAACGTCTATTCATGCACCATGGACGGCGCAGACCTCCGCCGCCACACGAACCACGACGACTACTACGCGCGCGGGCTGGCCGGCGACGGACATCGGCTCGTCTATCACTCTGGCGCGGACATCTGGCTGCTCGACCCGTCGGCTGGCGAGCCTCGGAAGGTGGCGATCGGCGCGGTCAGCGGCGCGAGTCAGCGCAACCGACAGTTCGTGCCGGCCGCGGAGCACCTCGACACGGTGACTGTGTCGCCGGACGGCGCGCGACTTGCGTTGACGGCCCGCGGCAAGGCGTTCGCGTTCGGCCACTTCGCCGGGCCAGTGCGTCAGTTTGGCGAGCCGGACGGCGTGCGCTACCGCCTGTTGACCTACTTGCACGGCGGCACTCGACTGGTCGGCACCGCGAGCGACGAGTCGGAGACCGAACGACTCGTGGTCTTCGACGCGAGTGGCGCGACCGCCCTGACCGGCGTGGACACCGGGCGTGCCACCGAAATCGCGGCGTCGCCGTCCGAGGATGTCGTCGCGGTCAGCAACCATCGCAACGAACTGATGGTGATCGACTTGAGCGCGGCGACACCGACCGCGCGAGTCGCCGACTCCAGCCGCTTCGGCCGCATCGAGGACCTCACGTGGTCGGCGGACGGCGGTTGGCTGGCGTATACATTCCCGAACGGTCCGAGGACGACCGCGATCAAGGTGCTACGGATCGCCGACGGCACCACACACGCGGTGACCACACCGGTGCTTCGGGACCGACGGCCGGCGTTCGATCCGCTCGGGCGCTATCTCTACTTCATCGGGCAGCGCGGCTTCGACCCGGTCTATGACGAGATGCAGTTCGAGATGGGTTTCCCGCTCGGCAGCCGGCCATTCGCGGTGACACTTCGCGCCGACGAGCCCGCGCCGTTCCTCGGCGAGATCAGCGCACCCGGCGGGAAGGCCGGCGACAACGGCGGAGGCAAGGGCGACAACGGCGGCAAGGGCGGCAACGGCGCCGCGAATCCGGACGGTGCGGATGCCGTGGCGGCCGCGGCCGGCAGCGCGCCGGCGGACGCCACTGTTTCGGACGCGGCGCTGGCGTCGGGCGGTGGCGACGACGCGTCGCGACCATTGACCATCGACCTCGAAGGAATCGAACGCCGCGTGGTGCCGCTGCCGGTCCCGGACGGGCGCTACGAGCGGATCGCCGGTACGGCCGAGAAGGTGCTGTTTACGTCGCACCCGGTGGTCGGCGTACGAACCGGTGGCGGATACGAGCCGCCCGGCGACAATCGGACGCTGCAGGCGTGCACGCTGGCGACCAGCAAGGTGGACCAGATCGCCGACGGCATCACCGATTTCTGGCTCGGCCCCGACCACAAGACGCTGCTCTACCGCGCGAAGGACCGCCTCCGGGTGGTCGCGGCGGGGGAGAAGCCCGCCGACGGCAACGATCCGGGTCGCGAAACCGGCTGGATCGATCTCGATCGCGTGAAGCTGTCGGTGCGGCCGGGCGCGGAGTGGCCGCAGATGTTCCGCGAGGCGTGGCGGCTGCAGCACGAGCAGTTCTGGGACCTGAAGATGTCCTCGCTCGACTGGGACGCCGTCTACCGGCACTACGCGCCGCTGGTTGAGCGAGTGTCGAGCCGTTCCGAGCTGTCCGACCTGCTGTGGGAGTTGCAGGGCGAGCTCGGCACGTCGCACGCGTACGAAGCGGGCGGGGCATACCGCAAGTCGCCGCAGTATCGCCAGGGCTTCCTCGGCGTCGACTGGGCGTACGACGCGGCGACCGGCGACCACACGATCGGTCACATCGTCGTCGGCGATGCTTGGTCGCCGAGCGACAGTTCGCCGCTCGTCCGACCGGGGCTCGACGTGCGCGATGGAGACGCGATCGTCGCGGTCAACGGCATCGCGGTGGATCGGCTTCGCACGCCCGCATCACTGCTAGTGAACCAGGCCGATCAGGAGGTGGAGGTCGCGGTCCGTCGCGGTGACGGTCCAGTGCGGACATTGCGGGTACGCCCGATCGGCACCGAACAGTTTGCGCGCTACCGCGAGTGGGTGTCCGGGAACCGGAGCACGGTGCACGAACGGACCGATGGTCGGGTCGGTTACGTACACATCCCGGACATGACCGCGTGGGGCTACGCCGAGTTCCTCCGCGGGTTCCTCGCCGAATTCGATCAGGAGGCGCTCGTCGTCGACGTCCGATTCAACCGTGGCGGACACGTCTCCGGTCTGCTGCTGCAGAAGCTCGCCCGGCGACGGCTCGGCTACGGCTTCCCACGGTGGGGCGTCCCGGAGCCCTACCCGGACGAGGCGGCCCGCGGCCCGATGGTCATGCTCACGAACGAGGCGGCCGGCTCGGATGGCGACATCGTCAGCCATGCGTTCAAGCAGATGGGTCTCGGGCCCCTGATCGGCCGGCGTACGTGGGGCGGCGTGATCGGCATCTGGCCGCGTCATCCGCTGTCCGATGGGACCGTCACGACGCAGCCGGAGTTCGCGTTCGCGTTCGACAACGTCGGATGGGGCGTCGAGAACTACGGCACCGACCCGGACATCGAGGTGGAGAACCGCCCGCAGGACTTCGCGAGGGGCGTGGACGCACAGCTCGAACGTGGCATCGCGGAGGCGCTCGCGGCACTCGAGCGTGAGCCGGCGCACACGCCGGTCGCGCCGTCGCTGCCGGACCTGACCCGATTGCCACTGCCCGCAGTGGACTCCCATCGGCCGGTCGACTAGCGCGCGCTAGTCCTCGGTGCGCTGTCGCGGTACGCGACGGATCTCGGCGTCGTCCTCGCTGGCGGCGCCGTAGATCCGGCGCAATGTCGCGGCGCGCGCGGTCGCGCGTTTGTACAGCTCGGACCCGACCGGCAGACCCGCGGCGACGGACTCCCACGCTTCCAGATCGCTCTCGCCCGACGGGCTGGTCGCCCATCGCTTGAGCAGTTCGCGGTCGGCGCTGCGCAGCACAGCCTCGCGCACTCGTGTCTCGAGATCGTCGCGAAGTTGTCGGATGCCCGGCGCCCCAGAACCGGGCAACAACGGTCCGGCGTACGCCCGCAAGGCATCGGCCACCGACGCGGACCTCGCGAGGTCGGCGACCGTCACGAAGTCGGCCACCACCGGTTCGGCGAGCCGATACGGCCGCGAGGCGATCACCGGACCGAGCAACTGGCGAAGCCGCGACAGTTCGGCGCGCAGGGTGGCCGGGTTGGCGCTGCGATCTCCGTAGAGTTCCCAGGCGAGCCGCTCGGCCGACAGGCCCTCCGGATGTGTGGCAAGCAGCACCAGGATCTCACTGTGCCGGCGGCCGAGCCGGTGCCTCGTGCCGCCGACATCGAGAATCGCTTGGTCACGACCGAGCACGCGAAGGTGCGGGGCGGTGGGTGGCAGCCCCGGGAGCATCGACGCGAGCTCCGCCTCGGCGGCGCGAGCCGTCGCCTGGACGAGCGCGAGGCTCTGCGGACTGGCGAGGTGCGGGCCGCCGCTCACGTTCACCGCGCCGAGCGTCGCGCCGGTCTGTGGATCGTGGATCGGCGCCGCGGCGCACGTGAAGTGGTGCAGAGATCGGGTGAAGTGCTCGGCGCCGAAGATCTGCACGGCGTGGTCGACGGCGAGCGCGATGCCAGTCGCGGTGGTGCCGACGTTCACCTCGTCCCAGCGCGCGCCCGCGATGACATTCGTGTTCTCCGCGCCGCGTACCACGCCCGGGTGGCCCTCGACCCACAGCAGCAGGCCGTCCGCGTCGGACAGGCCCATCAGGTGTGCGCCGTCGTACGCGATGGTGCCGAGCAGATCACGAAGCAGCGGCATGACCCTGGCCAGCGGGTGGTCGACGCGGTACGCCTCGAGCTCCCCGTCGGTCACGTGCACGGGTGCGATCGTGTCGGGTCCCACGAGCGCCGCCGAGCGCCGCCACGAGTCCGCCACCACGTCCCGGACCGGCTCGGCGACCGCCCCGGTGACCATGAACGCTTCGTGGGCGGCACGCAGGGTGGCCGAGCGGGCCGACGCGTCGGCACCCACCTCCATCGCGAGCCACGGATTGTCCAACGTTCCCCCTGCCTCGTACACGTCCAGCGGTGCCCGACGCCGCGCGACCTACTGGCCGGGTAGGTCCTTTGTACGGCGTCGGAGCCTCCGGTGCCGGAGTATTGTCGCGCGATCCACCGCGTCGTGAACGCGTGCTCCGCGGCATGTGCGCAACCAGCCTGCCGTGCGAGGCTGTGAGCCACAACTCGGTTGTCCATTTAGGCCGGTGGTGTCCCCCGTTAGGAACCGCGCCGGCGCTGGTCGAGAGGTCGTCGCGGCCGGCTGGCAGCCAGAATCGCCAGCCACAATCGCCAGCCAGAATCGCCAGCCACAATCGCCAGCCACAATCGCCAGCCACAATCGCCAGCCTTGCGAAACGCTAGGGCGCAGCGGCGATTCGCGCGAATGTCGCGCCGGTGACCACGGCCAGGTCGGCCGGCGCTATCTCGATCTCCAGTCCGCGCCGGCCACCGGAGACGAACATCGTCGGACCATCGCACGCCGACGAGTCGATCACGGTTGGCAGTCGTCGTCGCTGCCCGAGCGGGCTGATCCCACCGCGTACGTATCCGGTGCTCCGCTCGGCGGCGCCCGGCTCGGCCATCGACGCGCGCTTCCCGCCGACTGACGCGGCCAGCGCCTTGAGGTCGAGTGGACCGGTGACCGGAACGACCGCGACGGTAAGCGCACCATCCACGTCGGCGATCAGTGTCTTGAAGCACCGCTCCGGCGCGATGTCGAGTGCGGCGGCGGCCTCGAGACCGTACGACTGGGCTCGGGCGTCGTGTGCGTACGAGTGCACCGTGTGCGCGATGTTCCGTTCACGCAGCAGCGCCGTCGCGCGGGTACCCTGACCGGCCACGCCGGAACGATACCTAGCACCCGGCGGGCGAGCCCGGCGGCAGGGGCGAGCACAACACCACGGTCGGCGCACCGGCCACCCGGGTGAGGATGACGGTCAGTTCGGCGTCGCCGCGGAGCCGCAGGTCCCGGCGCAGCTGCTCCGGTTCGATCGCGGAGCCGCGCTTCTTGATCGTGACTCGTCCGACGTCTCGGGCGCGCAGTTCGGCCCGCAGTCGCTTGAGCGAGAACGTCATCACGTCCAGCACCCGATATCCGCGGGCGAAACGCGTGTGCATGGGCCCGTCGGCGTAGACGTACGCGATCGAGGCGTCGCCAAGTCGGCCGTCCACCATCGCGGCGAACTCGGCCACCAGATGCGCGCGCACCACGGCGCCGTCCGGGTCGTACACGTACCCGCCGATCGGACCGACCGGTGCGATGGCCGTGCCGGTGCCGACCAGCTCGACCGATCCGAGGCCGGATAGCAACGTGGCGCGGCGGGCGACGTTGGCGAGCGGCCCGCACCACAGCGTGGCCTCGACCACGTCGCCGTCCACCGACACCCACTCCGCCTCCGCGCCGTCCGGGACCAGCGCGTGATCGATGCCGGGGGCGACCTTCAGCACGGTTCGTGGCACTGCGTCGACGATCGACAGCACATAGGTCCACGGTGGCGCGTACGCCGCCGGGTTGAACACGCGGCGGCCGCCACCGCGTCGCGCCGGGTCGGCGAACGCGGCGTCCACTGTGCGGAGGTCGACGTCCGCGGCGGCCGCGTGCCGGACGGTCGCGAGATGCGTGAGGCCGAGGTCCGCGACATTCGCCGCGGCGACCGACGCGGTGGTCGCGTCAACGTCGACCGCGGTGACGCGTAATCCGGCGCGCGCGAACGCGATCGTGTCGGATCCGATGCCGCAGCCGAGGTCCGCGACGTGCGTCGCACCGGCGGCCGCCAGTCGAGTCGCCCGGCGGCGTGCCACCACGGCGCGGGTCGCCTGCTCCAACCCGGTCCGCGTGAACCACATGCCAGCCGCGTCGGTTCCGAACTTGTCGACGGCTCTCGCCCGCAACTCGACCTGGGTAAGGGCGGCCGCGGCCAGATCCGGCGCGATGCCAGCGGTCCGGAGCGCGCTCGCCGCGGTAAGCGGATCGCCGCCGGCCGCCGCGGCCGCCGCCGCGAGCGCGCTCGACCCGTCGGGGGTACGAAGCGCGGCTATGGCGTCCGGCGTCGGTGACACCGCATCAGACTGTCACCTTGGTGAAGGCGTGCGGATGGCCGACCTTGGAATCGGTCACGTCGAAGAGCAATGTCCGTCCATCGACTGTGGCGACCGTGACGATCGTGTGGCCCGGCGAAGCGCCGGACGGCGCGTCGCTCAGGTTCCACGACTCCGGTGCGTTGCCGGACCCGGTCGCGTAGCTGGTTGCGGTGGCGTCGCCGAGCGCGGTCATCCGGCTCGTGTTGCCGTCGAACCACGCCTGCATAAAGTCACCGACCATGGCGTCGGCGGTGTTGCCGTAGTGGGTGCGGTCGACGAATGCGGTGGTGACCGCGTGTGGCTTGCCGAGCGAGGCGGGATCGAGGTCGATCGAGATGCGGTCGCCGTTGTTGTTGTCGTACGTACACTGCCGCAGCGCGCCGTCATTGCCACAGGCGTGGAAGTGCCAGTGCTTGTCCAGCGAGCCGAGATTCGCGAACACGGTCGGGCCATCGGCCACGGTGAGCTGGGCGAGTCGCGTCGACGCGTGGGTGTCGTACGCGTCCAGGACCGCCCTGGTGTAGTCCTTGTCCGTGCTCGGATAGGTCGGCGCGCCACCGCCGCCGCCGTTCGCGGGCGTTCCGGATGGCGTCGCGCTCGCCGGCGCCGCGCTACCGATGCCGGGCTCGCCAACCGAGACGCTGCTGGACGGCGACAGCGCGCCGACGTTGCCGGCGCCGCTCTTCGCCGCGCTCGCGCAACCGGCGAGGAACATGGTGGCGGCCAGAGCCGCGGCGGTCACCATCGTCGCGTAAGTGGCTCGCCGGCCCGACTCGGTGCGCGGGCGGCGCGACGCGTGGCATGCGTCGGCCAGGCATCCGGAATTCATGCCGGGCATCGTGCCAGACGTTGTCACCATCGGCTGTCGTTGATCCGCTTATCCGGCCGGCCGGCGGTGACGCGTACCTGCCAAGATCGTGGATCCTGGACGGCGGACCGCGACCACCTCGCCGTGCGACGATGGCCGTAGCGTGGCTGTCGGCGCGCGAGCCCGCACCATTTGGCCGCGCGTGCCGCGCCGAGTTGGCACTCTATTTGACGGAGTGCCAGCCGCGGACTAACGTCCCATTAGCACTCTCACCCTGAGGGTGCTAGCGTGCCGCGCCAGCCGGCGTGGGTCGCAATGCACCGAGCGGTCCGGCACCCGCGACGACGGAGCCGCCCGGTCTGGCCGCGTGAACTCTTGCGTGGCTGACACAGATCGAAGACTCCAAGTACCCCAGGAGGGTATGCCCGTGACTACCGCGACGAAGGTTGCGATCAAGCCGCTCGAGGACCGCATCGTGGTCCAGGCGAACGAGGCCGAGACGACCACCGCGTCTGGCCTCGTGATTCCCGACACCGCCAAGGAGAAGCCGCAGGAGGGCACCGTCCTCGCTGTCGGCGCCGGCCGGTTCGACGACAAAGGCAACCGGATCCCGGTTGACGTGAAGGTCGGCGACACGGTGATCTACTCCAAGTACGGCGGCACCGAGGTGAAGTACAACGGCGAGGAGTACCTAGTGCTCTCCGCTCGTGACGTACTCGCCGTCATCGAGAAGTGATCTAGACAGCGTGGCCCCGTGTGCCCGGCGCAGCCGTGCACCCGGGGCCACGCTGCTGCGCGAAACATTCACCCGTACGGCCGCCTAGCGACCCACCCGGGTACGCCCACCGCACGGCCCAGACCATGCCTGCGGCAGCCGAGTCAGCGCCGCCACGGCAGCGCCTGGCTGGACGTGGGCGCACCGATCGCGAGGCTGGCCGGCGTAGAAAGGGATACCTGAACTCATGGCGAAGACTCTGAGCTTCTCCGACGACGCACGGCACATGCTGGAGCACGGCGTCAACGCGCTCGCCGACGCTGTCAAGGTGACGCTCGGCCCGAAGGGCCGCAACGTGGTGCTGGACAAGAAGTTCGGCGCCCCGACGATCACCAACGACGGCGTGACGATCGCGAAGGAGATCGAGCTCCCGGACTCGTACGAGAACCTCGGTGCGCAGCTCGTCAAGGAAGTCGCGACGAAGACGAACGACGTGGCGGGCGACGGCACCACGACCGCGACCGTGCTCGCGCAGGCGATGGTGCGCGACGGGCTTCGCAACGTGACCGCTGGCGCCAACCCGACGTCCCTCAAGCGGGGCATGGACGCCGCGGTGGCCGCGGTCAACGACGCTCTGCTCGCCAAGGCGATCGAGGTGGCCGGCACCGCCGAGATCGCGCACGTCGCCACGGTCTCGGGGCAGGACGCGCAGATCGGCAAGCTGATCGCGGAGGCGATGGACGCGGTCGGTCGCGAGGGCGTGATCACCGTCGAGGACAGCTCGACGATGGCGACCGAGCTCGAGATCACCGAAGGCATGCAATTTGACAAGGGCTTCATCTCGCCCTACTTCATGACCGACCCGGAGGCCGGCGAGGCCGCGCTCGACGAGCCCTACGTACTCGTGACGACGCAGAAGATCAGCGCGTTCGAGGACCTGCTGCCGCTACTCGAGAAGGTGCTGCAGACCGGCAAGCCGCTGCTGGTGATCGCGGAGGACGTGGACGGGCAGGCGCTTGCCGCGCTCGCCGTTAATGCGATCCGCAAGACGATCAAGGTCGCCGCGGTGAAGGCACCGGCATTCGGCGACCGTCGCAAGGCCCAGTTGCAGGACATCGCGATCCTGACCGGCGCCGAGCTGATCAACCCGGAACTCGGCTACAAGCTCGACCTCGCGACGATCGACATGCTCGGCACGGCACGTCGCGCGGTCATCACGAAGGACGACACGCTGCTCGTCGACGGCGGCGGCAAGGCGTCTGACGTTGCGGCCCGCGTCGCGCAGATCCGCAAGGAGATCGAGGCGTCCGAGTCGGACTGGGACAAGGAGAAGCTGAACGAGCGCCTCGCGAAGCTCTCCGGTGGCATCGCCGTCATCAAGGTCGGCGCGGCGACCGAGGTCGAGCTGAAGGAGCGCAAGCACCGCATCGAGGACGCCATCTCGGCGACGAAGGCAGCCGTCGAGGAGGGCATCATCCCCGGTGGCGGCGTCGCGTTGGTGCACATCGCGGCCGCGCTCGACGGGCTGGACCACACCGGCGATGAGGCGACCGGCGTCGGCATCGTGCGCGGTGCGCTCGTCGAACCGCTGCGCTGGATCGCGCAGAACGCGGGACACGACGGTTACGTGGTCGTGGAGAAGGTCCGTACGCTCCCGTGGGGTCAGGGCCTCGACGCCGAGACGGGGAGCTACGGCGACCTGGTCGCGGCCGGCATCGTCGACCCGGTCAAGGTGACGCGCAACGCGGTGGCCAACGCCGCGTCGATCGCCGGTCTGCTGCTCACCACGGAGAGCATCGTCGTGGAGAAGAAGGAGCCGCCGAAGCCGGCCGCGGGCGGGCACGGACACGGGCACGGGCATTCGCACGGGCCTGGTTTCTAGTTGTGGTTGCTCTTTGGATCCCGGGACCGCTTGCCCACTCCGGGCGGTCAGGCTTGATCCCTTCGTGGGGCAAGCGGTCCCGGGATCCTGACGTGGGCGGCCGCCGCCGGGAGGGTTAAGGGCTTTCGGGGGTACGTGGTACCGAGAGCGGTTACGTGATGGTGGCCGACGTTCGGGCGTGCCGCGGCAGCAGAGGTTTGGGTTGCCGAAGGCTTATGAGTGGCCGAGAAGATTCTTAAAGATCGCTTACGCGTCTTGTTTGTGTGAGCGCAGCGGCCAGACTTGACCGTGTGGCATTAGTGCGCAAGCCCGCGCGTTGGTACGGCGCGCTAGCCGGCGTCGCCGCGGCTGGCGTCGCGATCGGCCTCGCCGAACTGATCGCCGCATTTTCCGGGCCGCAGAGCGCGCCGGTGATCGCGGTCGGTGATGTCGTCGTCGACTCGGTTCCGCTGCCCGTCAAGGAGTTCGCCACCAGCACGTTTGGCACGCACGACAAGACCGCTCTAATCACCGGAACGTTCATCCTGCTCGGCATCATCGCGGCGGTCATCGGGGCGTGGGCGGTGCGCGACATTCGCATCGGGTACGCCGGGATCGGGCTGTTCGGTGTGCTCGGCGCGGTGGCGGCGGTGACTCGGCACGACGCCGGTGTCGGCGCGGTGTTTCCGTCGCTGATCGGCGCGCTAGCCGGCGCGGCGGTGCTCTACCAGATCCTGCGCGGTCCACGGGTCCGGCGTCCCGACCTGGACACGGCTCGAGGTCGCCGTACCGTCCTCATCGGCTCGGTGGTCGCGCTGGTCGGCGCGTTGATCGCGGAGGTCGTGGGTCGACAACTTGGTGAACGCCGCAACGTGACCGCGGCGCGTGAGTCGGTGGTGTTGCCGACGCCGACCGAGGCACCGCCGTCCCTGGCGCCCGACCAGGCACTGTCCGGGCAGACCGCGTTCGTGACGCCGAACGCCGAGTTCTACCGGATCGACACGGCGCTCGTCGTGCCGCAGGTCGATCCGACGACCTGGACGTTGCGCATCCACGGCCGGGTGCAAAAAGAGATCACCATGACGTACCAACAGCTGCTGGCCCGTCCGATGGTCGAGCGCTACATCACCTTGTGCTGCGTGTCGAACCCGGTTGGCGGCAACCTGATCAGCAATGCGCTGTTCCAAGGTGTTCTGCTGCGCGATGTGCTCACCGAGGCCGGTCCGATGCCCGGTGCGGACCAGATGGTCGGGCGATCGGTAGACGGGTTTACCGCCGGCTCACCAACCGCGGTCGTGATGGACGGTCGGGACGCGATGCTGGCGGTGGGCATGAACGGCGAGCCGCTGCCGGTCGAGCACGGGTTTCCGGTGCGTACCGTGGTGCCGGGACTGTACGGCTACGTGTCCGGTACAAAGTGGATTACCGAGATCGAGCTCACCAGCTTCGCAGACTTCGACGCCTACTGGGTGCCGCGCGGCTGGTCGGCGATGGGTCCGATCAAGACGGAGTCGCGCATCGACACTCCGATCGACGGCAAGTCGGTGTCCGCTGGGCGGGTCGCGATCGCCGGCGTGGCGTGGGCGCAACACAAAGGCATCAGCAAGGTCGAGGTACGGGTCGACAACGACGCGTGGCGAGTCGCGACCATCGATCCCGTTCCGTCCGTCGACACGTGGCGGCAATGGTTCCTCAACTGGGATGCCACGCCGGGCGACCACCAGCTTCAGGTGCGCGCCACCGACAACACTGGCCAGACGCAGACCAGTGAGATCGCCGACGAGGCGCCGAACGGCGCGAGCGGCTACCACACGATCAACGTGACGGTCCGGTAGCAGTCGCGGTTGCCGGGGATCGTGGCATCGAGCCACCATGACACCCGGAGGTGGCCGTGGCCGGCGTACCGATTCTGACGTCGCGATCGACCGGTCGCCGGCCGTCCATCGCGACGATCACACTGCTCGTCGGCATCGTGTCGTACGTCGCCGTGATCCTGCTCGCCGGGTGTGCGCCGGATCGTCTGCAGTTGCCTGGCCAGCCCGAGCCGTCCGCGGAATTCACCGTCGTCAACCCGCCGACGCCAACGTCGCATCCGGTGGTCTGCAACGGAGCTGCCGGTGAGGCTCTTTTGCGTGGGCTGTTCGCCGACGTGAGCGAAGGGCGCGAACCGTCGGTGGCCAAATACTTCACCGAGTCGGGCGACTTCGGCGGCTGGCGCGATCCGAGCGTGTCCTACGCGATCGGCCTGGACGTCCAACTCGGCAACCACGTCACGCTGCAGGCTCATCTCGACGATCTGGTCGCGCAGCACGCCGAGTTGGTGCTCACGCGCTTCTCGGTGCAGGCCTACAGCCGTCCGGGTACGGCCGCCGCCGGCGGCTCGTTTACGTTCGGGCTGCAAGCTCGACCCGATGCGGCCACCGCGCTCGCCGTTGGCGACGGCGAAGGCACGGTCGACTGCTATACCGGGAAGATCAAATCGTTGGTGATCGGCCGGTGGTGAGTGTCGGTCTCAGGCTGCGCCGACCGGCTCGCGCTGTCGCGGCGGTGCCACCACGTCGGGCGACACGTCGGAGCGGCGCGCAAAGGTCTTCGCGAGTTCGCGGCTCAGCTTCGCTTCGAGCTTGCCGACGTCGACTCGGCGTCGATAGCGCTGCCACGTGTCCTGCCAGCCGATCGCGAGCAGCCGAAGCCGCTCAGTCTCGGTGAAACCACCCCATACACCGTACGGCTCACGAGCGGAGAGGGACTGCGCAGCACATTCAGGACGCACCGGACACATGCGGCACAACGCCTTGGCTTGCGTCTCCCGACGCGTACGCGCCGAGCCGCGTTCGCCGTCTGGGTGGAAGAACTGTCCGCTGTCGCGACCACGGCACAGGCCTTCGCGCTGCCAGTCCCACACGTCGGCGTTCGGCCCGGGCAGCCTGTGAATGTTGCTCATCGCGAACCTCTCTCGTGAGCCGTGGATGGTGCTCGCAGGGATACCCAGGGCTTGCCGGTTCTATGCACTCGCAGATCGGAGCCTTGGACTCGCACTCTGTGTGCGCTTTTTGACGCCACATCCGTAGAAAGTGGTCGTAGACCGGTTCATTTCGTGTTGTGCTCTCCTTCAGGAACACACTCAACAGCCCAACTGAACCGCCCGATTCAACCGCTGGACTCAACCGCCGGAACACTCAACGGCCGGAACAAGAGGGGATGCGCGTGCTGACGGTCCTTGCCTGCGTACGGACGCCAGATGCGGCTCGGGCGGTGGCGGTGTGCGCCGACCGACTCGGCGTGAGCGGGTCAGTGCGCACCGCGGTCACGTCGGTCGAGGCACTCGCGCGTCTCGCTGAGCGCCCTGCCGACTTGGTGTTCGTCGACGGGCCGCTGACGCGTCCCGATCCGGTCGGCTTCGTACGCCGTGCGATGGCGTACGCCCCGCGTGCCACCCTGGTCGTCTACGGCCTTCCGGAGCCGACCGTCGCGAGCGCTTTGATCTCCGCGGGAGCGCGCGGCGTCATCCGGGGCGGCGACACCGACCTCGTCACAGCGGTCACGAAGACCGTTTTGCTGCTCGGGCTGACCGACGCCGGCGCGCCCGCCGTGGAGCGACTGGGCCGTGCCGACAACGGCCGCGTCGCACGCGTCGACGCGGCAGTCGCTGCCAACGGCGCGAGTGGTCACGCAGGCGCCTCGGCGGCCGCAGCCCGGCGCGAGCGGCCGAACGTCGCGGTAGCGCCGACCGCCGATCGCACGACACATCCGCTCGACGTACGCAACGGTGGACCTGGCTTCACGGCGGCACGGGCGGTGTCCCCGACCGCGCCGATCGATATGACGACGGTTGCCATGCGCGGCACGCTTGCATCGGTTGGTGCGGCCGCTCGCGGTGCGGCCGCCGCGACGCTCGTCCCGCAGCAGCGTATGGACCTCGCCACTGGCGGTCCACGGCCGCCTGCGCTGACCGAGCGTGAATTGCAGGTGCTGCGCGGCATGGCGGACGGCAAGAGCAACGCCGAGATCGGACGCGAACTGTTCGTTTCCGAGGACACCGTCAAGACACATGCCCGGCGACTGTTCCGGAAGCTGGGCGCGCGCGACCGCGCACATGCGGTCGCATCCGGTTTCCGTACCGGCCTGGTGGGTTAGGTCGACCCGCCGCGGACCTGGGCCGCGGATTGATCAGGACGTCTCTGGCTCGGTCAGCGTGTCGTGCACGCCGTCCGCGTAGCCGCGCGCGTATTCCCAGGTCACATAGTGCTCGGGATCGGGGTCGTAGGCCGGTTCGTGCACTCGCGGTCGGCCCGACTCGAGCAGGTGACGCAGGTTGCTGCCGAGCAGGTCCCAGTCGAAGTAGTGCGGCTCGCGGCAGTCTTCACACTCAATGACGAGGCCACGCACCCCGATCGGCGCGAGCAGCGCCTGGTAGATCTCCAGATCGGCGAGATCCTCGAGGACGTCTTCGCGCTCGGCGTCGCCCAGATGCTCGGCGTCGACTGGGTCGGCGTCCGCCGGGTCGTCGAATCCGGCCAGCTCATCGGTCGGATCCGTGGGATCGCCGGCAAATGGGTCGATGGGCTCGTCGTGCACCCCTCAACGGTAGACCGCTGGGGCGGAGCGGGACAGTGCGCCACGTGGATGGCGGGCGCTCCCGCGAGCCGCTCGTCGCAGGCCGGACGCGCCGAAGCCGCCGACGGGCTCCGCAGCCGCCCGGGCCCGTGCCGCTTGGATGATTCGTTCGGACGACTCGGTACGATGGGTGCACCGCAGCCGAGGGGAAGCCGCCGTGGATCTTTCGTACCCAGACCGCCCCGACCGCCTGGATGCCGGCCGCCTCGATGCCGACCGCCCCAATGCCGACCGCCCGGACGTGGACAGCTTCGATGGAGACCGCCGGGACGACGTCGACCGGTTCGATGCCGGCAGCCTCGCTGGCGACGCGCGGTTCGGGGTCGATCGCGGCCAGCCGGACCGCGACGCCACGGACACGCTGGCCGACGACCACCTACCGCTCGCGCTGACGTTCGATGACGTCCTGCTCCTGCCGGCGCACTGCGATCTTGATCCGAGCCAGGCCTCCACCACGACACGGCTAACCCGGTCGATCGAGCTGTCCATCCCGCTGCTGTCCAGTGCCATGGACACGGTCACCGAGGCGCGCATGGCGATCGCGATGGCACGGCTCGGTGGGCTCGGCGTGCTGCACCGGAACATGTCGATCGAAGACCAGGCGGCCCAGGTGGACCTCGTGAAGCGGTCCGAGGCCGGCATGATTACCAATCCGGTGACTTGTTCGCCGGACGACACGATCCGTGACGTGGATGCGCTGTGCGGCAAATACCGGATCTCCGGCGTACCGGTGATCGACACCGCCGGCCGCCTGATGGGCATCGTGACCAACCGTGACATGCGGTTTGTGGCCGACAAGTCGGCGCTGGTCCGCGACGTGATGACGCGGATGCCACTGGTGACGGCGCGGGTCGGCGTGACGAAACAGGACGCGCTGGCGCTGCTGCAGCGCCACAAGGTCGAGAAGTTGCCGCTCGTCGACGACGATGACCGGTTGCGTGGGCTGATCACGGTCAAGGACTTCGCCAAGAGCGAGCAGTTCCCGCACGCCACGAAGGATCCGGCCGGACGGTTGCGGGTCGGCGCCGCGATCGGCGTCGGCGAGGACGCGTACAAGCGCGCTCGCGCGCTGGTCGATGCCGGCGTTGACGTGCTGATGGTCGATCTCGCACACGGGCACAACAGCGCCGTCACGCAGATGATCGGCCGCCTCAAGCGCGACACGAATGTCGACATCGTGGGCGGCAACATCGCGACCTACGCGGGTGCCAAGGCACTCGTGGATGCCGGCGCCGATGCGATCAAGGTGGGTGTCGGACCGGGCTCGATCTGCACCACACGGGTGGTGGCCGGCGTCGGCGTACCCCAGGTCTCGGCGATCATGGAGGCGGCGCGCGCGGCTCGCCCGGCCGGCGTACCCGTGATCGGCGACGGCGGGATGCAATATTCCGGGGACATCGCGAAGGCGATCGTGGCCGGTGCCGACGTGGTGATGCTGGGCTCGCTGCTGGCCGGCTGCGAGGAGTCGCCCGGCGACCTGATCTTCATCAACGGCAAGCAGTTCAAGTCCTACCGCGGGATGGGATCGCTCGGCGCGCTGGCCGGGCTGCGCGGCGGCCAGCGCGGTGCGTCCTACTCGAAGGACCGCTACTTCCAGGCCGACGTGACCGCGGAGGACAAGCTGATCCCGGAGGGCATCGAGGGGCAGGTGCCGTTCCGCGGGCCGCTCGCCGCGGTCGCCCATCAGCTCGTCGGCGGCCTGCGCCAGGCGATGTATTACACCGGCGCGGCGAACATCGAGGAGTTGCAGCGGCGCGGCCGGCTGGTCCGGATCACGTCGGCCGGACTCAAGGAGAGCCACCCGCACGACATCCAGATGACGGTGGAAGCACCGAACTACCACTCGCGCTGACGGCGTCGACACCGCGGCCGAGCGCCGACCCGCGCTCGCGCTCGGGATCGTGCCATCAGATCCCCGAGGTCTGCGCGACGGACGCCACCGTCGTGTTCGACAATGGAGCACTCCACGACTGATGGAACGGCGTGACTGATGACGGCGAGGACCGGCATGCGTGACGTGGTCGAGATCGGGCTCGGCAAGAATGCCCAGCGCGGCTACCACCTGGACGACATCGCGATCGTGCCGAGCCGGCGCACCCGGGACGTGGACGACGTGTCGACGACATGGCAGCTCGATGCCTACCCGTTCCGGATTCCGTGTGTCGCACACCCGTCGGACGCGACGATGAGCCCGAGCACGGCGGTGACCCTCGGTCAGCTCGGTGGCCTCGGTGTGCTGAACGCCGAGGGCCTGTGGACGCGCTACGAGGACCCGTCCAAAGTGCTCGATGAACTGGCCGGGCTCGAGGAGGAGGGGCACGCCACGCGCCGGCTACAGGAGGCGTACGCGGAGCCCATCCGGCCCGAGTTGATCGCGGAGCGGGTACGGGTGATCCGTGAGGGCGGCGTGACCGTGGCGGTACGAGTGAGCCCGCAGCACACCCTGTCACTCGCGCCCGTAGTGCTGGACGCCGGCGTGGACATCCTCGTCATCCAGGGCACGCTGGTGTCCGCCGAGCACGTGTCCACAGTGGACGAACCGTTGAACCTCAAGGAGTTCATCGCCGACCTCGACCTGCCGTGCATCGTCGGCGGCTGTACGAACTACCAGACCGCCCTGCATCTCATGCGCACCGGTGCGGCCGGCGTCATCATCGGGGTGGGCGCCGACGAATGGTCGACGACGGACCGTGTGCTCGGCATTCGCGTACCCATGGCGAGCGCGATCGCAGACGCCGCCGCGGCACGGCGCGACTATCTCGACGAGACCGGCGGACGGTACGTGCACCTGATCGCCGACGGTGGGGTACGGACGTCGGGCGACATCGCGAAGGCGCTCGGGTGCGGTGCGGACGCCGTGATGCTGGGCGAGCCGCTGTCGGTGTGTGTCGACGCACCGGCCGGCGGCGCTTGGTGGCACAGCGCGGCGAGCCATCCGAACCTGCCGCGCGGCGCGTTCGCCGCAGCCGACGGCGCCGAGCCGCTCGGTTCGATGGAACGGCTGCTCTTCGGGCCGTCCGACGATCCGGACGGCGGCCTTAATCTGTTCGGCGGACTGCGCCGCGCGATGGCCAAGTGCGGATATCGCGACCTGAAGGAATTCCAGAAGGTCGGGTTGGTGCTCGACCGATGACGTGGTTGCCGGTCGCTTGACCACCATGACCCACTAGCCGGTGGAATCGAAGTCGCTATCTGATCGAGATTCCACCTTGTAGCGGATCATGGATGACGGCGCGCGCCACGCGACTCCGGAAGCGCCTAGACGCCGAGCAGCTTGCGCAGCTGTGCGGCGTTGCGTTGCGCGAAGTCGTCGCGGCAGTTGTTCATCAGCACATGCACAGCCGCGGCCTCGCGCGAAAGCCGCTCCAGCTTGGGTACCCAGCCCTTCAGCTCATTGTCGGAGTATTCGTAGCCGAACTTCTCGTAGATGTTTTTGCTCGTCCACTTGTCGCTGTGGCCGTGGAAGCGCACGACGGCCAGATCGCTCGTCGCGACCAACACCGGCGGGATCGAGGATCGGTGGCCCTGCGGCATGTCGACGCTCACGAATGGCAGTCGGTGGCGGGTGAGGAAGTCGATCGTTTCGGTCTGGTTGTCGCCGTCGAACCAGCTTGCGTTGCGCAACTCGACGACGGCACGTAATGGCGCGCACCGCTTCGCGACCTCGACCAGATAGTTCTTGTTGTCGCGGCGAATGCCGAACCACGGTGGGAACTGGAACAGGATGGCGCCGAGCTTGCCGGCCTCGACGAGCGGATCGAGCGCGGACAGGAAGCGCGTCCACACGTCTTCGTACGCCTGCGGGGTGAGGTCGCCCGGGTAGACGTTCGCCTTGTCGGTCTCGGGTCGAAGGTCCTTGTAGAGCGCGCTCGGCCGGGTCGGGTGACCGGTCAGCATGCTGAACGCCTTGATATTGAACGTGAAGTCCTCGGGTGTCCGCTCCGCCCAGCGCGCCGCGGTCGCCTCGGCCGGTGGTGAGTAATACGTCGAGTCCACCTCGACAAGGGAGAACTGCTTCGCGTAGTAGTTCAGCCGCTTCTCCGGCGTGTCGGCGGTCTGCGGATACCACCCCGATTCGAGCAGCGTCTTGTCGGTCCAGGACGCGGTGCCGACCAGGATGTCTCCCATACCACCATTGTCCACCGGGTACCGACAAGATCAAACACGTGCGGAGCTGGGTACGCGGCCGCGAGCGAAGCGCCTGCGCGGCGGCGAAAGGGCGCCCGGCACGCCGACTACGCTAGGGCGATGAGCCAGCCGCGTCCGGTTCTCGTCATCGACTTCGGCGCCCAGTACGCCCAACTCATTGCGCGACGCGTCCGTGAGGCACGGGTCTACTCCGAGGTCGTACCGCACACCATGCCGGTGCCGGAGATGCTGGCGCGCAAGCCGGCGGCGATCATCCTGTCCGGCGGCCCGGCCAGCGTGTACGAGCCCGGCGTCCCCGATGTCGACGCATCGCTCTACCGGACCGACGTGCCGCTGTTCGGCATCTGCTACGGCTTTCAACTGATGGCGCGCGCGCTCGGCGGAACGGTCGCGAAGACCGGACTGCGCGAGTTCGGCGGCACGTCGCTGACCGTGACGCATCGCGGCGTGCTGTTCGACGGCCTACCGGAGCGGCAGGACGTCTGGATGAGCCACGGTGACGCGGTCACCGTCGCGCCGGCCGGCTTCTTGGTCACTGCCACGTCCGCGGGCGCCTCGGTCGCCGGATTCGAGGACGTCACGCGACGACAGGCCGGCGTGCAGTTCCATCCCGAGGTCGCGCACACCAGCCACGGCCAAGCCGTACTCGAACATTTCCTCTATGAGGTGGCCGGCATCGCACCGACGTGGACTCCGGAATCCATCGTCGAGGAGCAGGTTGCCGCTATTCGCGCACAGGTCGGCACGAAGGAAGTCATCTGCGGCCTGTCCGGTGGCGTCGACTCCGCGGTCGCGGCCGCGCTCGTCCACAGGGCGGTCGGCGACCAGCTGACGTGCGTATTCGTCGACCACGGTCTGTTGCGCGCCGGTGAGGCCGAGCAGGTCGAGAAGGACTACGTCGCGGCAACCGGCATCCGGCTGACGGTCGTCGACGCGTCGGAGCAGTTCCTCGCCGCGCTCGCCGGGGTCTCGGATCCGGAGCGGAAGCGCAAGATCATCGGACGTGAGTTCATCCGAGTCTTCGAGCGCGCCGCGCGCCAGGTCGCGGCCACCGGAGACGTGGAGTTTCTGGTGCAGGGCACGCTCTACCCGGACGTGGTCGAGTCCGGCGGCGGTGCTGGTACCGCAAACATCAAGTCGCACCACAACGTCGGCGGGTTGCCTGACGATTTGCAGTTCGAGCTCGTCGAGCCGTTGCGAAAGCTGTTCAAGGACGAGGTGCGCGCCATCGGCACCGAACTCGGACTGCCCGAGGCGATGGTGTGGCGGCACCCATTCCCGGGACCGGGGCTCGCGATCCGGATCATCGGTGAAGTCACGCACGACCGCCTCGCGGTGCTGCGCGCCGCCGATCAGATCGCCCGCGACGAGTTGCTCGCGTCCGGGCGCGATCGCGACGTGTGGCAGTTCCCCGTCGTACTGCTCGCGGACGTACGAAGTGTTGGCGTGCAGGGCGACGGCCGCTCGTACGGTCATCCGGTGGTCCTCCGCCCGGTGTCGAGCGAGGATGCGATGACGGCGGACTGGTCGCGACTGCCGTACGACCTCGTGGCCCGCATCTCCACACGCATCACCAACGAAGTAGCCGAGGTCAATCGCGTGGTGCTCGACGTGACGAGCAAGCCACCGGGCACCATCGAATGGGAGTGACGGTTGCGCCGCCGATCAGGCTCACTGGATCGGTCCGCCGCGCCACGCTGGCATGGGCGCCCGCCCGACCGCGACCTCGAACGCCGCACGCGCGAGCAGTCGCGTCGAGTCAAGCGTCGGCAGCGGCGATACGTCCGGCGTAATCAGCAACGGAATCTCGGTGCAGACGAGCGCGACCGCGTCGCAGTCCCGTGCCGCGAGCCGCTCGATGATGCCGACGTACGCCGTGCGGGACGCGTCGGTGACGATGCCATCGGTGAGTTCGTCGAAGATGACCCGGTTGACGATGGCCCGATCATCCGCGCTCGGCAGCACGGCCTCGATTCCTCGGCTGGCGAACGCACGCGGGTAGACCGGACCGTCGGTGAGGTAGCGGGTCCCGAGGATCCCGACCCGCTGGCGGCCGTCGCGCGCCGCCCGGTCTGCCACGATCTCCGCGATGTGCAGACCCGGCAGCGCGAAATCCGGGCCGGGCAACTCGAACGCGGTGTGCACGGTGTTGTCCGGGCAGACGAAGAATTCCGCGCCGGCACCGGCCAGCCGGGCGATGCTCGTCGCCATGATCTGCCGGATCGCCGCGTGGTCGCCGCTGTCCCACGACGACAGGCTGCGAGCCAGGGCGATGGCGTCCATCGTGACGTCGGGATGGTCATTGGGACCGAGTTCGGCGAAGCCCGCATGGCAGAACTCGCGGAAGCAGAGACTCGCGCCCTCGATGCTGTGCGCGGCGATGCCGACATGACGCATGCCAGCCACCCTAGGTGCCGGCGCCGTCGGGTCCCGGCACGGCGTACCCGCGAATCGGCACGGCGTACCCGCAAATCGTCGTGGAGCCCGGCCGGCGCGGGCCCCACGAACCGTGAATCGGCCTAGCTTTGCGGCCGGTCGGCCGGTGATGTCGGCGTGCCTGGCCAACCCGGGAACTGCTCGCCCTGCGGCGTGCGCCCGTCCCAGCCCGCCGGACCCGGCTGAGCCGGCTGGCCTGGCTGGCCCTGTTGGTTCGCGGGCGGGTTCCACACCGGCGCCGGCTTTGGCGAATCGGGCATGACCACGATCGCGATGACATAGGCGAGGATGAACGCGCCGCCGGTGATGATGGTCAGCGCGATCGCCGCGAGTCGGACGATGTTCGGGTCGACGTTGAGATATTCGGCGATGCCGCCGCACACGCCGCTGATCTTGCGATCGGTCGGCGAGCGCCGCAGCTCCCGGTACGAAGGCGTTTGTGTCATGCCTCTACGGTCTCGCATCCGGGGGCGGTCGCGCCTCGGTGACCGCCCGGATCGGCACCCTGATATCTGACCCTTACGTATCCGCGGCTCGTGATCCGGGTGGGGCACCCGATGCGATCCGCCAGGTGCGATGCCAAGATCGCAGAGGTTGGGCAGGTAGTGTGGCCGCCGGATCATTCACATGTGCGACGGTCGATGGGCGAAGGGCGGTCCGCGTGCGTCAAGGCCGCAAGATCAGCGTGTACGGCATCACGCACGACGACGCCGGTCGGCTTCTGCTGGTCAGGGGCTCCTCGGAGTCGAACTTTCCGGGTCGGTGGAACCTACCCGGCGGTGGCATCGAACACGCGGAGTCGCCGACCGACGCGCTGACCCGTGAATTTGCCGAGGAGACCGGGTTGTCCATCCGGGTCGGCAGGCTGGCTGACGTCCGCTCCGACCTGGTTCACAATGAAGTGCGGGATCGTTTGATCCACTTCGACCGCATCGTGTACGACGTCGAGGTTGCCGGCGGCCAGCTGCGCAACGAGGTCGACGGCAGCACCAACGGGGTCCGGTGGTTCGCGCCCGACGAGGTGTCTGGCGCACCGCCGATGCCGTGGCTCGCGCGGTTTCTCGGCGATCCGACGGCGCCGGAGGTGGACGCCGCCGCCGCGGCGTTGGCCGTACCGCAGCCGCGCGATCCGACCGCCGTACGGTTCCAGCGGTTCAGCGCGTACGGCGTGGTGCGGGATCCGCGTGGCCGCCTGCTGTTGACGCGCGTGTCGGCCGGCTATCCCGGTGCCGGTCACTGGCATCTGCCCGGTGGTGGCACCGACTTCGGTGAGTCCGCCCGCGACGCGTTGGTCCGCGAAATCCGTGAGGAGACCGGTCAGCAAGCCGTGGTCGGGCCACTGATCGACGTGGTGGACATGCACAACCCGAACGCGTACGGCCCGGAGCGCCGGCCGCTCGACTGGCACACCGTACGGGCGATCTTCGACGTCGAGGTACCCCACCCGACGGAACCCTCCGTACAGGAGGTTGGCGGTTCTACCGATCGAGTGGCGTGGTTCACGATCGCGGAGGCTGCCCAGCTCAACCTCAATCGGCTCACCCTCACGATCCTTGCTGATCACGTAAGGTGATGCCTAGATCACACATGGGTGTCGCCGTATGGCGGGTTTGCGTACAATGAACTGGGATGTGTGTCGCGGCGCACATCGCCCGCCGTTGCCACGCTGGGTAACGGAGAGTTCGCAGTTCGGCCATCGCGCATCAAAGGTCGAATGTGCGATCGTGAAGGCCGCGAGCCGCCACGGACCCACCGGTCCGGTCGCGAACACGATTACCGAGCCTGGAACCGGCAGATGGCCGCGTTCCGCCTGGAGGAAACGTGCCGAGAGCCCCCTGGCGCCGGCGTTCGAATGACAGCCCCCGTCCCGCGGGCCGGCGTTGGACCGGTCGACTACGTCGCAGCGGTTCGTTGGCCCGACAGGCCCCATTTCTCATGATCCGTGTGGTACGCCGCCGCGGCGGACAGCCGCGCCAGCCCTACTCGACGCGGCGTACGTTGCTGCGCCGGACCCGTCGGGTGGACGCGATCTCGCCGGTGAGCCCGGCGCCGACCGGCGCCAGCAGCGCCGATCCGGGCGTACTCGACGCCACACGGCGCGCGCTCGACGAGGCCGCTGCGCGCTCGCTCGAGGAGAGCGCCCGCCGGACGGTCGAGGAAGCCGCCGCCAGGCGGCGCGCGTCCGCCACCGACGACGCGACGGTGCCGCACACCATCCGGCTGATCCCCGGCGAGGTCACCTCGGCACGGCGCGCAAAGTTCGCGTTCGCGAACTCATTTACCCTCATTAGCCTCATGCTCGGCATGTCAGCGATCTTCCTGAGCATGCATCACGACATCCGATGGGCCGCCGTCGCTCTGCTGGGCTGCGTCGCCTCCGACGGCCTCGACGGCGCAGTCGCCCGCAAGCTCGGTGTCGCGAGCCCGTTCGGTGCGCAGATGGACTCGCTCGCCGACATGTGCTCGTTCGGCATCGCCGCGCCGGTGGTCGTCTACGCGTCGTTGCACGGGTCGGCGCCCAGTGCGCTGGTAGCGGCGGCGTGCATCATGATCGCGGTGGGCGCGATGATCCGGCTGGCACGGTTCAACGTGTCGCCGAAGGACGGCCGCTACTTCGTTGGCGTACCAACCACGCTCATCGCCGGGGTCATGGGCATGGCCGTGCTGATCGGGCTCCAGATGCCGGGCATCGTCGCGGTGGTCGCTGTCGCGGTGCTCGCGGTGTCGATGGTGTCCGGATTCCCGTACGCCAAGCTTGGCCGCCTCATCGCGCTGCCTCGGTGGTTCTGGGTGGTGCCGCTGGTCGGCCTGTTCATGGACTACCGCATCACGTTCGCTGTGCTGGTGGCCGCGTACGTGGTCAGTGGCCCGCTGCTGTGGCTGCGGCAGCGCGGTCACCGCGACGCGCTCACCGCCTGACGCATCTTCGGCCGGCGACGGTCCAGACCGATGTCCGGCGGGCGGCCGCGGCAAGCGGTGAGCGGCGAGCGGCGAGCGGCGCGCCGGTTCTAGGCGTGCCAGCGGGCGATGACGGTCGTTCCGCCCCGCACCTTGTCGTGCGGCGCGACCATCGGTTCGGCTGCAGCGGCCGGCAGGTAGACGTCGGTGCGCGAGCCGAATCGGATGAGTCCGAAACGCTCGCCCTTGGCGAGCATGGCGCCGATCGGGGCGCGCTGGACGATCCGGCGCGCTAGCAGCCCAGTGCGCTGTGCTACCACGACCGTCCCGTGCACCGTGTCCAGGACCGTGTACGCGGCGACGTTGTGCTCGGCGGCCGGACTCATCGCCGCCGCGAAGCCACCGTCCTCGACGAAGAAGTCGGCTACGCGGCCGGCCACCGGGGCGCGATTGATGTGGACGTCCAGGACCGACAGGAACACCGCGACGCGGAGCATCTCGTCGTCGGCGAATCGCTTGTCGACGACGCGTTCGACGGACAGCACTTTGCCGTCGGCGGATGCCACCACGGTGGCCGGATCCTCGGGTGCGTCGCGCTCCGGATCGCGGAAGAACGCGGCAAGCGGCAGCGCCGCCAATGCTGGTACGACCGACCACCGGCCCCGCCGGCCGGCCAGCCGTGCCGCTGCCGCCAGCCCGAGTGCTATGCCTGCTGCAGCCACGCCGTTCGCGTCGACGTTCATCGCTCGCGTCAACGGGATGCTGGACGGCCGTACTGCCGGGCGGAGCCGTTCGGCGATCTCCGCCGGTGCGGCGGTGAACCGAAGGCGGTGAACGCGCAGCGGCGGCCGGTTGCGGACGACGACATCGGTGCCGACGCCGTAGAACGACGTCTGGCGCTGGAGCTCCTCGGTTGCTCCGTCCGCCAAGCGTGGCGCGGCAAGCGTCGCGACGCACAACACGCCTCCGTCGGCGAGGTGCGCGCGAACGCGGCCGATGACGGCACGCGCGTCGTCCGCGGTGCCGGATAGCGGCTCGGCGAAAATGGCCACGTCCGCACCGCGCTTTACGACGTCGTTGGCGACTGCGGCATCTGTGGCGGCCGCGTTGTCTGTGGCGGCCGCGTCGTCGAGCGTGTCCTCGTCGAGCGTGTCGACCACGCGTACCCGCTCGGCGACCCACGCGCCGCGGCCCGCCACGATCGCGCGGACCTCGGCCGCAGCGCTGTCGGCCGCGACGAATATCAACCGGTCATTCGGCATGAGCGAGGCCAGTGCCGCGACCAGCACCGGAGACTCCGGCGCTACGCCCACCACGAGTCCCGTCTTCGGCCCGCCCAAGCGGCTGAGTTCGGTGGTCAGCGCGCTGACCGCGCGGTCGCTCAGCCGGAAATCGCTCCGCGACCGCCCGGCGGCCGTCGCCCCAGCCGGAGACAGGCTCATGGCGCCAGCATAGGCGGGTGCCACGAGCCTGTCGTACGCCGTGGTGCGGCGCGTCAGGGTTTGAATCGCCAGGACTGCGAACCGTTGCCACGGCGTTCGCGGTCCCGTCGACGCTCACCGCGAAGGACGCTCACGATGCCCAGCACTCCGACGGCGATCAGCACGAGTGCGACGATCCAGCCGACGCTGGGCAGGGCGAACACGAACCGGTGGTTCACCACCCACCACAGGGCCGCCGCAACGAAGAACGCACCGAAGACGAGGGCCGCGATGTCGGGTCGGCGTCGGTTCATCGCTTCACCTCCACGAAGCCGGCGAACGAGATGTTCGCGTTGATCGTCAGTTGGCCGCCTCCGGGTCCGTCATCGCCGTTGTCAGTGACATTGGCCTTGGCGTGTACGCCGCCGCTGTTGTGCTGCCCGAAGATCATCGTGTCGCCCGCCCCGACCCTCGCAACCACATGGGCGTCGACGTTCGGCGGCAGCTCTACGAGGATCATGCCGGCGGTCAGCCGGATATTCATCGACGTCACGTCGTCCCGAAAGTCGACGTTACGCAGGTCGATCGTCACTTGCTGGACACGCCCGGCATACGTCGTGGGCATGTCCGCCATGCTGGTCGGACGGATGGTCACGCGCTGCGCGTGGTATTCGCTGGTCACGCTCGTGGCGAGCAGACCGAGAGTAAGCACGATGCCGAGCGCGATCGGTGCTCGTACCCGGCCGAACATCGAACCGATGATCAGTCCCAGGCCGACGGTGGCCAGCGCGGCCGCGAAATACGCCGGCGCTGGCACCGACACCGCGCCCGTACCGTCGAGGATGCCCATGAGCCCGAGGACAAGCGCGGTGGCGGCGACGGTGACCCGGCCGGCGATCGAGACGCTTCGACGCTCGCGCGGTGACGGCGGCTGGGGCGGCGCGGCGGGCGGCTCCGCCCAGCCCCCGCTCAGCCCGGGAAAGTCCAGTGGAAACGGGTAGGCCGGGTCGTCGTACGGGTTCGCCGCCGGTGCGTACGGGTTCGCCGCCGGTGCGTACGGGTCGCTCTGGGCGTACGGGCCGCTCTGGGCGTACGGGTCGCTCTGCGCGTACGGGCCGCCCGGAGCGAAGGGCTGACGGTACGCCGGCGGCTGCTGCCAACCGGTCGTGCCCACGCCTTCCGTCACGCCTGACGGTGGCGATGATCCCGTGCCGGCCGCCGCGGCTCGACCAGCCGCGAATGCGGACGACTCTGGCCACCCCGTTCCGGTAGACGTTTGCGGGCTCGCGGGCCCGGTCGTCCCGCCAGGCATAGTCGCGCCCGACATGGTCGAGCCGGCCATCATGGCGCCGGGCGGCTGGGCGCCTGCTCCGGCGTACCAGCCGGGTCGGTTCGGGTCCTGGCCGACGCCTGGACCGGGTCCGCCGAATGCGGACCGACTGCCGCCGGCCGCGCGAGAATTGCCGAGCACCGCAAGCAGGCCGATGACGGCGACCGCAACGATGATCTTCCAGCCGAAGCCGGAGGTGAAGGTCGCCACCAACCAGATGCCGGCGATGACGCCGAGCACCACCGTCAGCCACTTGGACGTGCTCGACCAGCCACGGCGGAGCAACGCCTCAAGCGGTGACGCGGTGTCGCCCTCCGCCGGGATCAGGAGCCATCCGAGCAGGTAGACCAGGATGCCGAAGCCGCCGAGGACGGTCAGCACCGGGAGCGCCACGCGCCACAGCACAGGGTCGGTATTCGTCGCGCGCGCAAAAGCGCCGCACACACCGGCGATGTACCGGTTGTGCACCGGCCGGACGAGTCCGAAGCGGGTCGCGTACCCAGCTGTGCCGGGAGGCGGCGGCGGTGGCTGTTGCCCCGACCACGGCGGTGCGAAGCCGGGGCGGGACGCTTCCGATGCCCTACCCGGGTACGCGCCGGCCGTGCTGCCAGCCGCCCACTGTGCGGACGGCGGCTCAGTGCCGGGCACCGCCGCGAACGGCGACTCAGCGGACGGCGGCTCGGCGGACGGTGACTCAGCGGCCGGTGACTCAGCGGCCGGCACTGTTGCGCCCAAGCCCGCGTCCGCGGCAGTCGCATCGTCCGGGGCGCCCGCGATGGCATCACGCGCGTGACCGGTGTCATCCGGCTCGCGGGGCGTGTCCGGACGGTCGGACGGCTCGGGTGTGGTCGTCATGCTCCGAGCATCGCGCCGCTCGCGCCTCAGCTGCCTCCGGTTCGGACCCTGAGGCAACCCTGACTTATCCGGGGCGTACGAGTCGGGGGCGTCCCCCTGTGCACTGGCCGATCGGCCGTGTGACGATCGGTACCAGCTGCTCTATCCGCAGTTGACCGATCATGCACTCAGGAGAACGACACAAGCGTGGAGCCGACCACTGACCGCCGGCCCGGCACAGGCACTCGCCGCCTCTACCGGATCCCGCAGCGGCAGCTGATCTCGGGCGTCGCCGCCGGCCTCGCCGAGCATCTCGGCGTCCCAGTGGCGCTGGTCCGGATCGGGCTGGTCGTCCTGCTGGCCTTCAACGGTGCCGGTGCGCTGCTCTATGTCGTGCTGTGGGCGGTGGTGCCGGTGGTACCGCTGAAGATACCGGCGCGCCGCCGTAGCCTGGTCGATCTGCTGCCGTACGCAGCGCTGGCGGCCGGCGTGCTGCTGCTGCAGTCGCTTGTCGGGCTCGGTGGCTTCTCGTCGGCGCTTGGCTGGCTGATTGCCCTGATCGCGGCCGGCGCCGGACTGATCTGGCATCTGGCCGATGCGGATCGTCGGCGTCGGTGGAGCCGGACCATGCCGATGGCCCCGTGGATGGGCGCGGTCCTCGACGAACGTGACCGGCGCAGCTACGTGTTACGGCTGCTCGGCGGTGGCGCGCTCGTCATCGTCGGGATCATCGGTGTGATCGCGGTGATCGCGCCGGCCAGCAGCGCGGGCTTCGGTGCGATCGCCAGCAGCGCGTTGTTCGCCATCGTTGCGCTGTGCGGCGTGGCGCTCGCCCTGGCGCCGCTGTTGTGGCGGATGCTCAGCCAGCTGCGCTCGGAGCGTGAGGGTCGCATCCGCGAGGCCGAGCGGGCCGAACTCGCCGCGATGATCCATGACCAGGTGCTTCACACGCTTGCGCTGATCCAGCGCAACTCGGGCGACCCCACCACGGTGATCCGGCTCGCGCGCGGCCAGGAACGCAGCCTGCGCAACTGGCTCTACAAGCCGACCGGTTCGGCGTCGGAGACCTTCGCCGCCGCCATCGAGGAAGCCGTCGCGGAGCTGGAGGACACGTACGCGGTCGCCGTCGAGTCGGTCGTGGTGGGCGACACGGCGATGACGCAACCCGTACGAGCGCTGGTCAACGCCGCCCGCGAGGCGCTCGTCAACGCCGCCCGGCACGCGAAGGTGCCGACCGTCTCGCTCTACGCCGAAGTGGAGCCCGAGCAGGTCAGCGTCTTCGTACGCGATCGTGGCGTCGGGTTCGACATGTCCACGGTCGAGGCCGACCGGCACGGCGTGCACGGATCGATCATCGGTCGGATGGAGCGGCACCACGGTCGGGCGGAGATCCGCACCGCGCCAGGGGAGGGCACCGAGGTGCGACTGTTCATGCCGAACCCAGATGAGTAGCGCGTCGATTAGTTTGCAGCGGGAGATGATGGGGCGATGAGCAGCGAGCCGGTGACACACCCGTCGGGCGCGGATCCGGCGGGGGAGCGGCGATTGCGCGTGTTCCTCGTCGACGATCACGCGATGTTCCGCGCCGGCGTGCGTTCCGAGCTCGGCGCGCACGTCGACGTGGTCGGTGAGGCGTCCACCGTGGCGCAGGCGATCTCGTCGATCGGCGCCACCCGGCCGGACGTCGTGCTGCTGGACGTGCACATGCCCGATGGTGGTGGCCGCGCCGTGTTGGAGGCGTGCCGTACGGCGTACCCGGAAGTCCGCTTCTTGGCCTTGTCCGTGTCGGACGCGGCGGAAGATGTCATCGGCCTGATCCGGGCCGGCGCCCGCGGTTATGTCACGAAGACTATTTCGCCGGATGATCTCGCCGCGGCGATCCGTCGAGTGGCGGATGGCGATGCGGTCTTCAGCCCTCGTTTGGCGGGGTTCGTGCTGGACGCGTTCGCGGCGCGGTCCGACACGCCGGTCGCCGACCCCGAACTCGACCAGCTCACCAACCGCGAGCGCGAGGTGCTGCGGCTGTTGGCGCGCGGCTACGCATATAAGGAGATCGCGAAGGAGCTCTACATCTCCATCAAGACTGTGGAAACGCATGTGTCGAACGTGCTGCGCAAGCTCCAGATGTCCAACCGCTATGAGTTGTCCCGCTGGGCGGCCGATCGCCGTCTCGTGTAGCGCGTCTCGGGCGCGGCGGCTCAGCCCGTCGTCACTATGCTGAACGCCTCGGCCAGCCGACCTTCCGCAAGACCGGCCGCCGCCGCGGTCCGGCCGAGCATCAGGCGAAGGCGCGCGTCGAGGTCCATGTGGCCGGTCTGCGTGACGTGCGCTTGCAAGGCGGCGAGCTTTCGCGGGTACGTGTCGGTGATGTCGACGACGTGGTCCGCGGTGGCCGTCGAGCCGAACCAGATCTCCCGAACCACCCACGGCTCGAGTCCTTCATCGGCGAGCAATTCGGGAAACGCGAACGGGTTGCGCGCGTCCGGGTAGACCGCGCACGCCACCGCCTCACCGACCGCCAGGTGATCGGGGTGGCCAGCGCCGATGCGGTCCCAGCGGCGCTCCGGCGAACTCGTCACGATGCGATCCGGCCGAACCTGGCGGATGACGCGCGCGATATCGCGGCGGAGCTCCAATGTGACGGTCACCGCACCGTCGTGGTAGCCGTCCAGGAACCGCACGTCCTTGACACCGACCGCCGCGGCCGCGGCGCGCTGCTCGGCCTCGCGGAGCACCGGCATCGCGTCCCTGGGCGTGTCGTCGAAGCCGCCGGCGTCGCCGCGCGTGACCAGCAGATACGTCACCTCAAGACCGTCGTCCACGAAGCCCGCGATGGTGCCGGCGTAGCCGAAGTCGATGTCGTCCGGGTGGGCCGCAACGCACAACACGCGCTGGACATCGGCGATCGGTTCCGGAGACGGTGGGAAGCTCATGAGCGCCGATCGTACGTCGCCGTCACGGCGCGTCGTCGCCGGTGTGATCCGTCGCCACGAATGTCGCGTAGTCGTCCGGCACCGGAATGCCGAACCGGGTGCACAGGCGGGACACATCCGCCCAGTCTTCGTCATCGACGGGGTAGCCGGTGTGGAAGATCACCTGCTGCTCGGGCGTGAGGCAGGCAACGGTACGGCCGACGATCGTACCCGTGCCGCCGAGGCTGGCGGCCGGATAGCGCTCGCCGTTCTCGCGTGGCCCGTAGATGCCGTTCCCGTCGTCATCGAGCGCCACGACGTGGAAGTCGACCTCGTGACCGTACGCGTCGCCGAGCACGAAGTTCCACGGTCGCGTATCGGACCGCGGCACGTCCCGGTATCCCTTGTCGCACAATGCCGCGACCAACACGGCGACCTGCGGCTCGGTGACCACGATGTCGACGTCGGCGTGTTTGCGGGTCTGCTCGCCGAGGCACGCGTCGACCGCCCATCCGCCGTCCAGCCAGATCTGTACGCCGAGGGTGTCCGCCAGGTCGACGAGCGCGACGACGTCCTCGGCGGTGGTCTCTGGCGCCATGGCTATAGGGGGCCGCGTCCGGCGCGCAAGATCAGCAGGGCCAACTGGACGCCGTCGGCGCCGAGAGCGTCACGGAACCGGTCGACGATCTCGCGCTCCCGCGACAGCACGAGCCGAGTGCCGCCGGACGCGATACGCACCCGGCCGACCTCCGCGGAGATCTCGGCGCGCTCCTGCCACAGCCGGATCAGCTCGTTGTCGATCTCGTCGATGCGCTCACGCAGGCCCGAGATTCGGTCGCTGGCAGGGTCGTCGCCCGCGCGGTTGGTCGGGGCGCTTGCACCCACAACCGTGGCGCCCAGGGCGCCGGGCGCGCCGCCGCTGGCCGGGGTGGCTTCGTCGGCGGGTGCCGACAAGATCGATGGGTTGACGTCGATCATGGCGTTCATGGTGTCGTGCTCCGTTTCGCGGTGCGGCGGTCTGCCGGGTGTCGATGGGTCCGGGCCACGATCGCTCAAGCTTCCCTCGCACGGAGCAAAACCGCCCCGGGCTCGAGGAGCCCGGGGCGGTTCGAAGGTCTGGGTGCGCTCAGACGCGACCTACGAGTGCCGGACTCCCGGACTCATAGGCAAAAAATCGCGCGATGGCGACGGTCTGCGTCACGCCGACCAGTATGCCATGGGATCGGCATTGCGCCAGCGCCCGCCGAGATGTGGGACGGCGCGAGGGTCGCAAGCGGTCTGCGGTCAATCGCCGTCGGTTCGTAATGCGTCGGTACGGACGGCGCCGGCCGGTTGGGCGCCGCGCAGCAACCACCACAGACCGAGGATCGGCAGGACGAGCGGGACGTAGCCATAGCCGGAGCCGAAGTCGGACCAGACCGTGGCGTCCGGGAAGGCCGATTTGTCGGTGAGGCTCAACGCGCCGACCACGACCACGCCGATGAGTTCGATCGAGATGCACACGATGCCGAGTCGACGGGATCGCACCGTCGATCTGGCCAGACAGACCGTCGCGACGATGTAGATAACCGCGGCGATGGCGGACAACACGTAAGCCAGCGGGGCCTCATGGAACTTCGTCGCGATCTGCACTATGGCACGGGCGCTCGCGGAGAGGGCGAAGATTCCGTACACCAAGATCAGCAGCCGGCCGAACCCGATGTTGATTCGCCGCCGACGGGCGATCGGCGTCGCGGGCGTCCGGCCGTCTTGCTCGGTGGTCACAGGTTCAGTGTCCATCGGCGTCCGCCCCGCTCACGAAAAGACCTGTTGAAGGCGTACGACGAGGATCGCCTCGACGATACCCACCGTGGCGATGATCACCGATCCCCACTTCGTCGGCTCCATGCGAGCGAGCACGACTCCGGCCGGCGGGATGATCAGGAATGCGACGACGTACGCGACGAACGTCACCGTCGACGGCAGGTGGTGACCGCCCGCGATGCTGCTCAATGCTGTCGCGACTAGCGCGATCGCCAGCAGCACGAGCACGATCGCGCCGATCATCAGGCCGCGGTCCGGAGCCTTGTCGCGCCACGCCCGGTAGCCGGCCCATACGGCGAGCACCACGCCGACGGCCGCGGTCGCGATGCGTAGGAACTCCGGCACGGCGACACTGTATGCCACCGAGCATAGGCCGCCCTCGGCGCGGCGCGCGGCGCGCACAACCGACGGGTGTCGGGCGCTCGGCATAGACTTCGACCCGCGATGCATGCCCTTTTCGACACCTCCCCGGCAGCGGGCCGCGCCGGATCGGACTCGGCCGTGTCCGACGGCTCCGGGCGCGGCGACGCGAGCGCCAATGGCCAGCCGGACAATGGCCAGCGAGACAATGGCCAGCCGGACAATGATCAGCCGGACAACGGCGGCGAGCGTCGTCGTCGCCGGCTCGATCCGGAGGAGCTTCTCGCCGGCCTCAATGATCCGCAGCGCGCCGCCGTCACGCACAGCGGTTCGCCGCTGCTGATTGTGGCGGGTGCGGGCTCGGGCAAGACCCGCGTGCTAACGCATCGAATCGCCTATCTGCTGGCCGAACGCGGCGTCAACCCCGGCGAGATCATCGCGATCACGTTCACGAACAAGGCGGCCGGCGAGATGAAGGACCGCGTGGCTGCGTTGGTCGGACCGCGCGCGAGGCTGATGTGGGTGTCAACGTTCCACTCCGCGTGCGTACGGATTCTGCGCGCTGAGCATGACTACGCGGGCCTCAAGTCGACGTTCTCGATCTATGACGCGGACGACTCGCGGCGCCTTATGCAACTTGTGGCGCGCGAACTCGACCTCGATCCCAAGCGTTACAGCGCACGGTCGCTCGCGGCCGCGGTCTCGAACCTGAAGAACGAACTGATCGACCACGAGACCGCCACGCGTGACGCGAAGGGACCTGCCGAGCGGAGCGTCGCGGAGGCGTACGGGCTATATCAGCGTCGGCTGCAGGAGTCACACGCGCTCGACTTCGACGATCTGATCATGACGACCGTGCACATGCTGCAGTCGCATGCCGAGGTCGCGGAGAAATACCGGCGCAGGTTCCGGCATGTGTTGGTCGACGAATACCAGGACACCAACCACGCGCAATACGTCCTCGTGAAGGAGCTGGTCGGCGGATCGCCGGACGTGCCGCCGGCGGAGTTGTGCGTGGTCGGCGACGCCGATCAGTCGATCTACGCGTTCCGGGGCGCCACGATCCGCAACATTCTCGAGTTCGAACGCGACTATCCGGACGCGCGGACCATCCTGCTCGAACAGAACTACCGGTCGACGCAGACGATTCTGTCCGCCGCGAACGCGGTCATCGATCGCAACACGGAACGCAAGCCCAAGCGGCTGTGGAGCGATCAGGGCGATGGCGAACTGATCGTCGGCTACGTCGCGGACACCGAGCACGCCGAGGCGGATTGGGTCGCACGAGAGATCGACCGGCTCACCGACGCCGGCGAGATCCGGCCGGCGGACGTCGCGGTGTTCTACCGGACGAACGCCCAGTCCCGAGTGTTCGAAGAGGTGTTCATTCGACTCGGGCTGCCATACAAGGTGGTCGGCGGCGTCCGCTTCTACGAGCGCAAGGAAGTCCGCGACGCGCTCGCATATCTGCGCGCGATCGCGAACGAGGACGACACAGTGAGCGTGCGCCGCATCCTCAACACACCGCGCCGTGGCATCGGTGATCGAGCCGAGGCGTGTGTCGAGGCGTTGTCGACCCGTGACCGGATCTCGTTCGGCGCCGCGCTGCGCCGCGCCGCGCAGGCACCGGGCATTTCACCGCGCTCGGTCAACGCGATCACCGACTGGGTCGCGATGATGGACGAGCTGCGCACCATGGCGGCCACATCGCCGCCGGAGGACGTGCTGGAGGCGGTGCTGGCACGGTCGGGCCTGCTGGCCGAGCTTGAGGACAGCCTGGATCCGCAGGACGCCGGGCGTGCCGAGAACCTGCAGGAGTTGGTGAGCGTCGCACGCGAATACACCGAGCGGGTCGAGGCGACGCCGGTCGTGGACGCCGACACCGGCGAAGTAACCGACGCGGCGCCGCCCGCGCCGACGTTGGCCGGCTTCCTCGAGCAGGTGTCGCTGGTGGCCGACGCGGACGAGATCCCGAGCGACGACGCCGAGCACCAGGGCGTGGTCACGCTCATGACGCTGCACACCGCGAAGGGCCTGGAATTCCCCGTCGTGTTCCTGACCGGTATGGAGGACGGCGTGTTTCCGCACCTTCGATCGCTCGGCAACAGCCACGAGCTGGAGGAGGAGCGCCGGTTGGCGTACGTCGGGATCACTCGTGCCCGGCGTCGGCTCTACATCTCACGGGCGATCACCCGCGGCGCGTGGGGACAGCCGCAGTTCAACCCGGCGTCCCGCTTCCTCGACGAGTTGCCAGAGCCGCTCATGCGATGGGAGCGGACCGAAAGCGCGTACACGTCATGGTCCGGCAGTGGTGTCGGCGGCCGAGGCGGCGGAACCGGCGCGCGCACCAGCCGATTTACGGGTGGCACGCCGCGTGCGACGGAGATCGCCTCGCGGCTGGGCATTCCGGCCGGCAACCTCGCGACCGCAAGCGATCTCGCGAAGCCGGACGTGCCGACGCTGGTGCCGGGCGACCGCGTGAACCATCAGCGGTGGGGTCTCGGACAGGTGCTCGCCGTGCAGGGCGCTGGCGTGCGCGCGCAGGCTCAGATCGACTTCGGCGATCAGGTGATGTGGATCGTGTTACGGCACGCGCCGATCGAGAAGATCTGAGGGGCGAAGCGGGGTTTGACTTTGCGCGGCCGGCGGCGGATCAGTTGCTCAGCGCGTCACTGTGCTTCGAAATGTCGACGCCATGGTCGAGCAGGTATGCCGTCGCGTCGGTCGGGGTCCCGTTCACCCGGACTTCGAAGTGGACGTGCGGCGCGAACGAGTATCCGCTGTTGCCGGACAACGCGACCAGTTGACCGGCCTCGACCTGTTGTCCTTCCCGGACGGTCAGCGCCGACGCGTGGCCGTAGACGAGCTGGACGCCGTTGCCGATGTCGACAATCACTGTGTACCCATATCCGCCGTACCACCGGGCGAGCGTGACCACACCGTCGTGCGACGCGTAGAGCGGGGTGCCGACCGGCGCCATCATGTCGATGCCGCGATCTAGCATGCCGGCGCGCTCACCGAACGGCGCGGCGGCCAGCGAGTAGCTGGTCATCGGAAGGCGCCAGATGTCGGCGGCGGCAGTGGCCGATGTGGACGTCCGGTCGGTCGATCGGCTCGCACGGTCGAAGGTGGCGAGTCGGCTGATGGACGTGTTGTTGCCAGCCATCGTGGCGAGGCTGCTCGCGTCGGTCACCTTCATGTCCGGCATGGCGGACGCGGTGGCCAATGCGACAGCGCCCGCGCCAAGAAGCGCGGTGGTCGCCACCGCCGTATAGCGGCTTCGTGGCGGGGTCGGAACACGGCGTCGACCGATATAACGGTCGCGCTCCTTCCGAGAACTCACACGCAAGCCCTTCGCCGTCCGGGCGTCGCCAATTCGCGAAAACGTGGGGGGACGAGATTAGCGACGCGCTGTCGTCCAGGTGTCAAGCGGATGACAACCGGGTCACCGTAGCCAATCTGTTACCCGAAACACAAGTCGGAGCGCCGGCAGAATGCCGATTCCGTGTGTTTGTGCGTCGTCGGTCGCGCATTTCGTTACCTTTTGCGGTGGCGGTCGTTAATGCCAAATTCGTACGGTGATGGTGCCACGACGGTGTGCAATGCGCTGGAATGACACGTCCGTGGGACGTACGACAAGCCCTACCGATCGGGCCTATTTCGGCGGCCCGCCATCGTCGGAACGGACGTTGGGGGTTACCGTTCGTTCAGGACGCGCCAATCCCTTGCGTGGTCCCGGGTTGAAGAAGGGTCGCCTCGATGAGCTCTCGCATCCGGGTCGTGGTCGCCAAGCCGGGCCTCGACGGCCATGACCGCGGCGCGAAGGTCGTCGCGCGCGCGTTGCGGGACGCCGGCATGGAGGTCATCTACACCGGTTTGCACCAGACGCCGGAACAGATCGTGGAGACCGCGATCCAAGAGGATGCCGACGCGGTCGGCCTGTCGGTGCTGTCCGGCGCCCACATGACGTTGTTCCGGCGGGTCGTCGATCTGCTGCACGAGCGTGGCGCGGCCGACATCGTGGTGTTCGGTGGCGGCATCATTCCGGAGGCGGACATTCCGGAACTCACGAAGATTGGCGTAGCGAAGATCTTCACGCCCGGTGCGACAACACAGTCGATCGTGGACTGGGTGCGCGCCCACGTCGCCACCCCCGTCGCCTAAACGCGACCACGTAACCGTGTTTCGTGTCCCGTAACCGTTCTCGGTGTCACGCGCACCCCGGTAGCTCTTACACCTTCTCCGGTCGCCCAGCCCGGTCCGGTTTGGCGGGCGGCGTCCCCCCGGAGGGATCAAGCCTGACCGCCCGGAGTGGGGACGCTGCCCGCCAAACCGAAGTAACCGCAACCGCAGTAAAGCCGGCGCCGCAACGAAACAAGCACAAGATGAGGGACCGGACGCACCCCTCACACGTCCGGTCCCTCGATGCGCGATGCCCCGCCGCCACCCCTCGACCGACAGGGCATCGGCCGCTTTGGTGCCGGCCCGCGGGCTCGCCGGGGCCGACGCTGTAGACAACGACGTCAGCGGGCATCGGGTTACGCACCGCAGCGACGTGATTTACCGAGGGTGCTGCCGTCGGGTCGGGCCACGATGACTCGGTAGCGCCGCTCGCGAACCGCCGCGTGTTCACTGGTCGGCTGTGCGGTGTGGCACACGCCGTACCCTTGCGATTTGTCCGCTACGAATGATGGTTAGGCTTCGGCCGTTCGGCTCGCCGCCCTGCCGTGGTGGCGGGTGGCGTAGTCCGGCGGCCGCAGAGCTGGCGGAGCAGAATCACAGAACGGGACGCTCAACGTGGACCTGTACGAATATCAGGGGCGCGACCTGTTTGCCCGGCACGGCCTACCCGTGTTGGACGGCGGCGTGGCCGAGACACCGCAGGAGGCGCGCGCCATCGCCGAGCGGCTCGGCGGCCGGTCGGTTGTCAAGGCGCAGGTTAAGGTCGGCGGCCGGGGCAAAGCTGGCGGCGTCAAGCTGGCGGCGGACGCGGCCGAGGCGCAGGCTCGAGCCGCCGACATCCTCGGCATGGATATCAAGGGCCACACCGTGCACAAGGTGATGGTTACCGAGACCGCGGACATCGTCGAGGAGTATTACTTCTCCTACCTCCTCGACCGGGCGAACCGTACGTTCCTGTGCATCGCGAGTACGGCCGGCGGCATGGAGATCGAGCAGGTCGCACACGAGGCGCCGGAGAAGGTGGCTCGAGTTCCGATCGACGCGTCGAAGGGCGTCGACGCCGCGACCGCTCGTGAGATCGTCGCCACGGCGGGCTTTCCGGCAGACGTCGCCGATCAGATCGAGGCGATCGCGGTCAAGCTATGGCAGATGTTCGTCGCCGAGGACGCGTTGTTGGTCGAGGTGAACCCGCTTGCCAGCGTAGGTGATCACCGCGTTCTGCTACTGGACGCGAAGGTCACATTCGACGGCAACGCCACGTTCCGCCATCCCGATCACGAGGCGCTCGAGGACGTGGCGGCCACCGATCCGTTGGAGCAGCGCGCGAAGGAACGCGACCTGAATTACGTGAAGCTCGACGGGTCGGTCGGAATCATCGGCAATGGTGCCGGCCTCGTGATGTCCACGTTGGACGTGGTTGCGTACGCCGGCCGGGACTTCGGCGGCGTACGACCGGCTAACTTCCTCGACATCGGCGGCGGCGCGTCGGCGGCGGTGATGGCCAACGGCCTGGAGATCGTGCTGTCCGACCCGTCGGTGCGCAGCGTGTTCGTCAACGTGTTCGGCGGCATCACGTCGTGCGATGCAGTGGCGAACGGCATCGTGCAGGCGCTGGCGATGCTCGCCGAGCGCGGCGAGGCGGTCACCAAGCCGCTTGTCGTACGGCTCGACGGCAACAACGCGGAGGCCGGCCGGGCCATCCTGGACACAGCGCGCAATCCGCTCGTCGAACGGGTGGACACGATGGACGGTGCGGCTCGGCGCGCCGCTGAGCTCGCGGCCGTGGGGGCATGACATGGCGATCTGGTTGACGAACGACTCTCGGGTCATCGTGCAGGGCATGACCGGCTCGGAGGGCTCGAAGCACACCCGGCGCATGCTCGCCGCCGGAACCGCCGTCGTCGGCGGCGTTACGCCCGGCAAGGGCGGCCAGCGAGTGGACTTCGACGGCACGCAGCTTCCGGTGTTCAACTCGGTCAGCGAGGCGATGGCTGCGACCGGAGCAAATGTCACCGTCATCTTCGTACCGCCGAAGTTCGCCAAGGGCGCCATCATCGAGGCGATCGACGCCGGCATCGAGCTGGCCATCGTGATCACCGAGGGCATCCCGGTGCA
>DASTMZ010000195.1:0-1575 GCA_035713725.1 Micromonosporaceae bacterium | reverse complement strand
GATCCTCGACGAGGCGACCGCGCATCTTGACTCGGAGTCCGAGGCTGCTGTCCAGCGCGCGCTGTCGGTCGCACTCACCGGCCGCACCGCGTTCGTGATCGCGCACCGGCTGTCGACCGTACGGGATGCCGACGAGCTCCTGGTGCTGGACGTCGGTCGCATCGTCGAGCGCGGGACGCATGACGAACTCGTGCTGGCCGGCGGGCTCTACGCCGAGCTCTACCGCACCCAGTTCACCACCCAGGAGTCGCCACCGGTACTGGTGGACGATTCGGAGCCGGTCATCGTGATCGCACGAGATGCGTTAGCGGACGAGGCGACCCAGGCGTCCGCCGTGGACTGAACGAACGTCTGCGGTGAGCTGAGCCGAGTCTGCGGTCTGTGTGTGGAGTCAACGCGTTGCAGGGCGGCGGACGGCCGCCTCGACGAGATCCAGCACCGGTTCGAGATCACCGGCCGGCCGCCCCATCGCGAGGTGCAGTACGAGCCCGTCGTACGCCAACTCAAGGAACTTGGCGAGCGTGTCGATGGGTACGTCGGCGCGCAAGACTCCCGCGTCGCGCTGCCGGCTCAGCCTCTCCCGGGTGGCGGCCACCAGCGCGTCGGTCGGCGCTGACCAACGGGACGCGAAGTCCGGATCGGTACGCAGCCGCCGCGACACCTCGAGCTGACTGCCGAGCCAGCCGGCCGTGTCCGCGTCGTCCCGGTGCAGCAGATCGCGCATCACCTGGACGAGACCGAATTGCTCGACGGTCGCCACCATCGTCGCTGCGTCGTCCTGTGCTACGGCGATGAACAGCGACTCCTTGTCCCGGAAATGGTGGAAGATCGCGCCACGCGAGAGCCCGGTCTCCTTCTCCAGCAGCCGTACGGTCGCGCCCTCGTACCCGTAGCGTGCGAAGCACGCCCGCGCTCCGGCGAGGATCTCGCGCCGCCGCGCGGCCAGCTGATCCGGGCGTACCCTGGGCATCCATTGATCGTGACAGGTGCGTGGAGCGCTTGCAAACCGTATGTACGGCTTGAGACGCGACCGCACGCACGCAGCGTGCGACGATGCCGCCATGACGGACGATCCCGCGATGACGGACGATGCCGCCATGACGAAAGCGGGGGCCGAGCCCGTTCGGGTGGCGGCAATCCAGGCCGAGGCGGCGCCCGGCGATGTCGCGGCCAACGTCGCCACCGCTGCCCGGCTCGTGGCCCGCGCCGCGTCGGACGGCGCCAGGATCGTGGTGCTGTCCGAGCTGTTCCTGTCGGCGTATGACCTCACGTTGCTCGGCCGATCGACAACTGTCGACGTGTCGGCCGACGCCGACCGGGCCGTCGAGGACGCACGACTGGACCCGTTGCGGGTCGCGGCCAGCGAGCACGGCACGGTTGTTGTCGTCGGTGCACCGGTACGGCATGCCGACGGCCGCCGTACGTGTTCCGCGTTGCTGGTCGACCGCGCCGGTACGACCACGGTGGCGTACGACAAGCAGCAACTCTGCGGGCCGGACGAGAAGGCGCTGTTCGTCCGGGGCGACGTTGGCGTCACCGTTGCCGTGGACGGCTGGCGCTTCGCCATCGGCATCT
>DASTMZ010000194.1:0-38677 GCA_035713725.1 Micromonosporaceae bacterium | reverse complement strand
GGCGAGTGGATCGACCGCGCGCTCGAAGCCCACGACAAGCCGACCGAGGGGTGACTCGATGACCGACCGGGATGCGGACGGCATGCGGGTGCGTCGCGCGGTGCTGGGCGACGCGCACGTGGATCGCGCCACCGCCGCGGCAGACGCGTTCACGACGGACTTCCAGCACTTCATCACGCGCAACGTCTGGGGCGACGTGTGGGGGCGGCCGGGGCTCGACCGGCACACCCGCAGCATGGTCACCCTCGCCGTGCTGACCGCGCTGCGCGCCGAGACCGAGCTGGAGCTGCATCTGCGCGCCGCGCTACGCAACGGCGTCACGACCGACGAGATCAAGGAGGTGTTGCTACACGTGGCCGCCTACGCCGGCGTGCCGGCCTCGAACAGCGCGTTCGCGTTGGCGAGCCGGGTGCTTCGCGAGGAGGGTGCGCTACCGGCTGGTGGCTCCGCGCCCGACGGCGAACCCGCGCGCCATGGCGGTGACGCCGCGGCCAGCGGCTAGAGTGCGCACGCGGCAGCAACAGGGAGAACGTCATGACACAACCGCGCGACGGCGAATTCGTCCAGTCCCTGGCACGGGGACTGTCGGTGATTCGCGCATTCGACGCGGAACACACCGACCTTACGCTCAGCGAGGTCGCCAAGATCACTGAACTCCCCCGCGCCGTTGCGCGCCGCTTCCTGCACACGCTCGTCGAACTCGGCTACATGCGCACCGACGGCCGCCGATTCACGTTGCGGCCAAAGATTCTCGAGCTTGGGTACGCCTACCTGTCCAGCATGACGCTGCCCGAGATCGCGATGCCCCACCTCGAACAGCTCGTCGAGAAGGTGCACGAATCGTCGTCGGTGTCGGTGCTGGACGGTGACGAGGTCGTCTACATCGCACGCGTACCGACGAAGCGGATCATGACGGTCGCCATCGCGGTCGGAACGCGGTTCCCCGCGTACGCCACGTCGATGGGGCGTGTGCTGCTCGCCGGCCAGTCCGACCAGTGGCTCGACGGGTTCTTCTCCTCCACCGAGCTGCGGGTGCTCACCGCCCGTACCATCGCCGAGCCGGCCAAACTGCGCCGCGAGCTCGCACGCGTCCGCGAACAGGGCTGGGCGTTGGTCGACCAGGAGCTCGAAGAGGGCCTGCGGTCGCTGGCCGCGCCGATCCGGGACGGCGACGGACGTGTCATCGCGGCGATGAACGTGTCGGCGCATGCCAGCCTGCGCACCCCGGAGCAGCTCATCCGCGATCTGCTGCCGCCGCTGCTTGCGACTGCTCGCCAGATCGAGGCCGACCTGAAGTAGTCGCGGCGCCCTGGGGCGTGCCGCGGTCGTCGCGAGGCGTGGCTCGCCTGTCTGGTGGCCCGCCTCGCGATTTGATCAAACTCGCGATCGTTGCGACGCCGAGCGCCACCACGATCACGGTCAGCGACAGCCAGATCGGAATGTGCGGCGCCCACTCGACGGGCTGGCCGCCGTTGATGAACGGGAGATCGTTGCCGTGCAACGCCTCGAGGATGAGCTTGACGCCGATGAAGCCCAGCACCGCGGCCAGCCCGTAGGACAGGTACACCAAGCGGTCGAGCAACCCGCCGAGCAGGAAGTACAGCTGACGCAGGCCCATCAACGCGAACACATTCGCGGTGAAGACGATATAGGCCTCCTTGGTCAGCCCGAAGATCGCCGGGATCGAGTCGAGCGCGAACACGAGGTCTGTCGTACCGATCGCGATCATCACGATCAGCATCGGGGTGAACATCCAGCGGCGTGCCCCAGACCCTCGCCTGGCTTCGTCGCGCGGCCGATGGGTGGTCAGCCGAGCACCGTCGTACTCGTCCGAGATCGGCAGGATCCGGCGGCTCCACCGAACCAGGCCGTTCTCGCGATACTCCGCATCGGTGTCGCCGTGGGACTTGGCCAGACGAATGGCCGTCGCCAGGAGGAAGGCGCCGAACAGGTAGAACACCCAGACGAACTGGTTGATCAGAGCGGCCCCGGCGAAGATGAACACGCCGCGGAGTGCCAGTGCCAGCACAATGCCGACGAGCAATACGCGCTGCTGGTGGATCCGAGGCACCGCGAACGCCGACATGATGATCACGAAGACGAACAGGTTGTCGACGGACAGGCTGTATTCGGTGAGCCAGCCGGCAAAGAACTCGCCGCTATACGTCGGCCCGTAGGTGGCTAGCAGGACGAGACCGAACGCGACGGCGAGGCCGACGTAGACGCTGACCCAGGCGGCCGCCTCACGCATGGACGGCTCATGTGGCCGCCGGCCGATGATCAGTAGGTCGGCAACCAGTACGGCGATCAACCCCACCAGGGTGATCGCCCAAATCAGCAGCGAAACGTGCACGTCGGAACCTCCGGTAGACGTACGTCACACCGGAGGTCTCTCCCACCGAGCGCCGGTGAAGGCGGCTCGGTCGACGACGCCGGGACATGATCGACACGCGGCCCGTTCGGCGGACCGGTGCGATCGGCTCCGTGCTGACGACGCCGTCGCTTCGGGGATACTCCCCTCCTGGTCCACCATTGTTGCGTACCGGCGCGGATCTGGGTAACGCCAGCGGCATATTGGCCCGCTCACATCGCGTGTCGGCCGCCGGGCGCCTGCAAAGATGATCATGGGTACCGTACCGCCACCGCGCGGCCGCATACGATCTCCGCATGGCATCGTTGCTCGGCGCTGACGGCACGCGCCTCGCGTACCACCAGTTCGGTGCTGGCGAACCGTTGATCTGCTTGCCGGGCGGCCCGATGCGCGCGTCGGCGTACCTCGGTGACCTTGGTGGGCTGTCCAAGCATCGCCTGCTGGTGAGGTTTGACCTGCGCGGCACCGGGGAGTCGGCAAAGCCGGCGGATCCGACCAGCTACCGGTGCGATCGGCTGGTCGACGACGTGGAGGCGCTGCGCCAGCACTTGGGTTCGGACGAAGTCGACTTGTTGGGACATTCGGCGGGTGGCTCGCTCGCCGTGCTCTACGCGGCCCGCTTCCCGGCACACATCCGCCGCCTAGTGCTTCTCAATCCCAGCCCTCGCGCGGTTGGCCTGGCGGTCACCGACGCGGATCGCCGACAGGTCGCCGAACTGCGCCGAGGTGAGCCGTGGTTCCCGGATGCCTTCGCCGCATTCGAGCGGATCTGGTCGGACGACGCCACGGACGGCGACTGGGATGCGATCGCGCCGTTCAGTCATGGCCGCTGGGACGAGGTGAGCCGTGCGTACGAGGCGGACGGACCGAGTCAGCGCAACGCGACCGCGGCCGCGGCGTACTACTCGGACGGTGCTATCGACGCGGATGCCGTCAGATCCGGCCTGGCCAACCTGCAAGCGCCGGTGCTTCTCGTCGCGGGCGAGTACGACGTCGTTCTGCCACCAAAGCGAGCCGTCGAGTATGCAGGCTTGTTCCCGCGCGCCGAGTTGGCCGTGCAATCGGGCGGCGGACACAATCCGTGGCTCGACGATCCGGAGTGGTTGGTGCAGACCGTGACACGGTTCTTGGACGGCCGAGACTGACTGACCTGATTGCCCTGACCCGCCGGTGGCGGGCACGGCCGGCCGTGCGAGGCTCGAAGGCATGGTCCTCGAAGTCGCTCTGATCAACGTGATGCCGGGTCGAGAGGCCGAGTTCGCAGCCGCGTACGCCGAGGCCCGCGAGACGCTCGTCACGACGCCCGGGTGCCGCTCGGCGCGGATGACCCACGGCATCGAGTCGCCGACGAAGTTCGTGCTGCTCGTGGAGTGGGACTCCGTCGAGTCGCACGAGCAGAATTTCCGCGCCACCGAGCGCTTCCGCACCTGGCGCGGCCTGCTCGGCCCACATTTCGACGGCCCGCCGCACGTCGAGCACTACCGCGACCTAGCCGAATAGCCCCCGGAACCACGTGACCGCCCTCGGGATCACGCTCACGAAGACCGCGGCCTCATCGTCATCCGTCGCCACGTGACCGCTCTCGCCCCCACGGGACCGCTCCCGGTATCACAGCGCACCGAGAGCCTGCACCCTCCGGATGTCGCGTGCCCACGTCAGGGTTCGGGGCCAGCGTCCCCACGTCGTCCTAGATGCCCTGCCGTCGACCTGGGGATGCTGGCCCCGAACCCCCAAGCGCAACCACCCCCAAGCGCAACCACCCCAAGCGCAAGAACTCAACGAACCCCAGCAACGTCCATATCCCGAAGCTCCTTCTTCAACGTCGAGATCTCGTCGCGGATCCGGGCGGCGAGCTCGAACTGGAGCTCGCGCGCGGCACCGAGCATCTGTTCGTTCAGATCCTGGATGAGCGCAGCGAGGTCGGAGCGAGCCATGCCGGCCGCGGATGGCGTGGTGCGGCCGCGGCCCCGGCTGCGCGTCTCGGGGACGGGCGCCTTGCCGCGGGACATCTGACGGCCGCTGCCGCCGACGATCGCGCCGCCGGGACCGTGCCCACCGACCGCCGACTCGGTGTCCTCCGCGTCGCGGTAGATGTCGTCGAGAAGGTCGTGGATCTTCTTACGCAACGGTTCCGGCGCCAGCCCACGTTCCTCGTTGTAGGCGACCTGCTTGGCGCGCCGCCGGTTCGTCTCGTCGATCGCGTTGGCCATCGACGGCGTCATCTTGTCGGCATACATGTGCACCTCGCCGGACACATTGCGGGCGGCGCGGCCGATCGTCTGGATCAGCGACGTGCCGCTGCGGAGGAATCCCTCCTTGTCCGCATCGAGGATCGCGACGAGCGACACCTCCGGCAGATCGAGTCCCTCCCGGAGCAGGTTGATCCCGACGAGTACGTCGAACTCGCCCTTACGAAGCTCGGACAGCAACTCGACGCGCCGCAAGGTATCCACTTCGGAGTGCAGATAGCGCACGCGAATGCCGTGCTCGAGCAGGTAGTCGGTGAGGTCCTCGGCCATCTTCTTGGTCAGCGTGGTGACCAGCACGCGTTCGTCGCGCTCGCTGCGCTCGCGGATCTCGCCCATCAGGTCGTCGATCTGACCCTTGGTGGGCTTGACCACCACCTGCGGGTCGACCAGCCCGGTCGGCCGGATCACCTGCTCCACGAACTCGCCCTGGCTCTGTTGCAGCTCCCAGGGACCCGGCGTGGCGGATAGGAAGACCATCTGGCCCACCCGCTCGATGAACTCGTCGAAGCGAAGCGGTCGGTTGTCCATCGCGGACGGCAGCCGGAACCCGTGCTCCACGAGCATGCGCTTGCGCGACGCGTCGCCTTCATACATCCCGCCGATCTGCGGGACGGTCACGTGCGACTCGTCGATTACCGTCAGGAAGTCGTCCGGGAAGTAGTCGAGCAGGCAGTTTGGTGGCTCGCCATAGGTCCGGCCGTCGATGTGCATCGAATAGTTCTCGATGCCGGAACAGAAGCCGACCTGCCGCATCATCTCGATGTCGTAGGTGGTGCGCATGCGCAACCGCTGCGCCTCCAGCAGCTTGCCCTGCTTCTCTAGCTCAGCGAGTCGCTCGGCCAGCTCGACCTCGATGTCACGGATGGTCCGCTCCATCCGCTCGGCACCGGCCGCATAGTGCGACGCCGGGAAGATCATCAGCTCGGTGACCTCACGGATCACCTCACCGGTCAACGGGTGCAGGTAATACAGCTTCTCCACTTCGTCGCCGAACAGCTCGACGCGGATCGCGAGTTCCTCATAGGCCGGGATGATCTCCAGCGTGTCACCGCGGACTCGGAACGTGCCGCGTTGGAACGCAAGGTCGTTGCGCGCGTATTGAATGTCGACGAGTCGGCGCAGCAACTGATCGCGGTCCAGCTCCTGCCCGACGCTCAGCCGCACCGACTGTTCGACGTATTCCTGCGGGGTGCCGAGACCATAGATCGCGCTCACCGTCGCGACAACCACGACGTCACGTCTGGTGAGCAGCGACATCGTCGTCGAGTGCCGGAGGCGCTCCACCTCCTCGTTGATCGACGAGTCCTTCTCGATGTAGGTGTCCGTCTGCGGGATGTAGGCCTCGGGCTGGTAGTAGTCGTAGTAGCTCACGAAGTATTCGACCGCGTTATTTGGCAGCAGCTCGCGGAACTCCTTCGCGAGCTGGGCGGCAAGCGTCTTATTCGGTGCCATCACCAGCGTCGGTCGCTGCACGCGCTCGATCAGCCATGCCGCGGTGGCGCTCTTGCCGGTTCCGGTCGCGCCGAGCAGCACGACGTGCCGCTCGCCGCGTCGCAGCCGCTTCTCCAGGTCCTCGATGGCCGTCGGCTGGTCGCCGGACGGCTGGTAGTCGCTCAACACCTGGAAGCGGTTGTCGAGTCGCGGAATGTTGAGCACCATGCCTACAACGTACCCGTGGCGAGTGACATTTCCGCCGGCCGTTTGCCCCGGCCGGAGGCGCACCGCCGCTGGTCGACGGCCGGATCGACCGGTTGCGAGAGCTGCGCTCGGCGGATCGACGATGGCAGCCCGTCGATGAATCCCATTGTGCGCGAACGGTGACCGGCGCTACCGTCAATGTGTAGGCCGTTCGCGGCGGCCGACCGGGCAAGCGACCGGACCTCCACACCGGCCGGTCCGCCTGGCGCGAGGGTGTGCAGCCTCGGGACTACCGGAGAGCGCAACCCGAACCGCGGTCGCGCAATGTGCGCAGACCGGCCGCCGCGAACGTCCTTCTTGCCCAGCGCCCCACGGCATGCGCCGGCGCCCTGTCACTATATCGCCGGGCGTACCGGTGATCTTGGCGGTTCGCGGGCCGCCACGCCGCCGTTTCGGCAACCTCCTACAGCCACCCGTTTTCTCGGGCCACCCGGGCCGCTTCCGCACGGGTGCGCGCACCGGTCTTGCCGATCGCGGCGGACAAGTAGTTGCGTACGGTGCCCTCGGAGAGGATCAGGGTACGGGCGATGTCGGCGACCGTACCGCCGTCCTCAGCGGCACGCAGCGCATCCGCCTCGCGTTCGCTGAGCGGGTTCGCGCCCGACGACAGCGAGGCGACCGCCAGCGCGGGATCGACTACAGTCCGGCCGAGATGCACCTGACGTACGGCTGCGGCCAGCCGATCGGGTGGCGCGTCCTTGACCATGAAACCGCGTGCCCCGGCGTCCATTGCCCGGCGCAGGTATCCGGGCCGGCCGAACGTGGTGAGGATCATCACGCGTACGCCGGGCGCGCGGGTCACGATCTGCCGAGTCGCCGCGACGCCGTCGAGACCAGGCATCTCGACGTCAAGCAGCGCGACATCCGGCCGATGCTCGATCGCGGCTTGCACCGCCTCCGCGCCGTCCGCGACCGACGCGACGACCTCGAAGTCGTCCTCGAGCGCCAGCAACGCGGCGAGCGCACCCCGCACCAGGTGCTGGTCGTCGGCGAGCAGGATGCGGATCACGCGCGGCACCCGTTCACGCGGCACCCAATCACGCAGCACCCGATTCCGCGGCACCCGATCACGCGCGGCACCCGATCACGCGCGGCACCCGATCACCAGCGCCACCGGATCATGCGGATATCGCAGACGACGACGGGCGCAGCGGCATCGTCGCGCGCACCAGGAATTCGTTGTGCTTGCCGCGGGCCGAGAGTATGCCCCCGATGCCGGCCAGCCGTTCGGTGAGCCCGGTGAGCCCGTTGCCGTACGCCACCGTCGCGCCGTCAGCCCCCGTACCCGTCCCGTTGTTATGCACCTCGACCACGACGTCGCCGGACCGCCGACCGACCCGGATCACGCACCGCTCCGCGGCGGCATGCCGGATCACGTTCGTGACCGCCTCACGCACGATTGCGCCGGCGCACTCGTCGATCCGTTCGGGCAGTGGGTCGCCGGACACCGCAACCTCGACTGAAACGCCGGCCGCGGCCAGCAATGCGCGCGCCGTTTCGATCTCGGTGGCGAGCGTCAGCGACCGGTAGCCGGAAACCGTCTCGCGTACGTCGGCGAGCGCCTCGCGTGCCACCGCGGCGACCTCGCTCATCTCGACCGCGGCACGTGCTGGGTCGCGCGCCGCGAGCCGAGCGGCCAGTTCCGCCTTCAGCGACACCGCGGACAGCCGCTGCCCGAGGATGTCGTGCAGGTCGCGCGCGATGCGCAGGCGCTCCTCGCTGACCGCGAGGCGCGCCAGGTCGGTGCGGGCACGGGCCAGTTCCACCTTTGCGCGCACCTGCTGATAGAACGCCGCCTGCACGACGCCGATCAGAATCACTGGTACGGCCAACATCAGCGCGTCGCGGATCGGCTCACCAACGAGGACGACGTTGAGCACAACGCTACCCAGCGGAACCCCGACGACGATCGCCAGCCACCACCGGCGGGAGCAGTTGTAGAGCAGCATCGCGATCGAGAAGATCGAGAAACCGGTCACCCAGTCCACACCGGACGCGACCAATGCCACACCGATCGCGATCGCGGCGACCACCGCGTAGCGAGCTCGGTCCTCATGCAACGCCGGAGTGTTGCGCCACAGGACGACGCCGAAGCACAGTCCGAATGCGGCGATGCCCGCGATGGTGGCGGCCTGCCGCCCGGCGGACCAGTCGGCGTCCAGGACTTGCCGGACCGGCCCGACGAGAAAACCGAGGAACACCAGGCTGAAGATGCGCGCGCGCAGCCACTGACGTGAGCTCCAGTCGGCCACGAAAATATCGCTGTACGCCTCGCGCAGGGTGCGCCACGCGTCGCGCACACGATGCGCGGCTGGCGACGTCGGCGGCGCGGTGGGCGGCGGTGTGAGCGTGCCGACCCGGCGCGCCGCCACCGGTTCTGCCACGGCCGACGGCGCGGGTCGTGCGGCGGGCGCCACCGTCACAGGGGTAACCGAGACGGGCATAACCGAGACGGGCATAACCGAGACGGGCAGAACCGAGACGGGCGTAACCGAGACTGACGCGTCCGACGAGGGCGCGTCCGATCTGCCTGCCGGGGCGATGGCCATGGCTCTAAGAATCGCCTCCCGGCGCCGTTGCGGCCAGTGCGGCTCGGCACGGCCCGGCCATGACATCTGTCATTGTCGCGGGTACGCACTGCGGCCAAGTGAGCCCAATCACGCGTACGCCGCCTGCCGACACAGGATCACGACAACGTCACCTCCGGACGCAGCCGGTCGCGCCAAACGATGTCCACCTCCGCGTCGAGCTCCGCGAGCGTGCCGTTGTTGACGATCACGATATCCGCGACCGCGCGCCGTTGCTCGTCGCTGGCCTGCGCCTCGATGCGCGCTCGCGCATCCACCTCGCTCATCGCCCGCTCCGCGACGAGCCGGGCGACGCGTACGCCTTCCGCGGCTTCGACCACGATCACGAAGTCGTACGCCCCGGCGAGACCGGTCTCCACTAGCAGTGGTACGTCGTTGACGACTACGGCATCGGTCGGCGAGGCGGCAACGATCTCCGCGGTACGGGCCCGTACGCGTGGGTGCACGATCGCCTCCAACCGCTCGCGCGAGGCGGGGTCGTCGAATACGACGCGACCGAGCGCGGCGCGGTCCAGCGAGCCGTCCGAGGACAGCACCTGGTCTCCGAAGGCCGCGACGACCTCAGCCAACCCGTCGGTGCCCGGCTCGACGACCTCCCGGGCCAGCGCGTCGGCGTCGATGATCACTGCGCCGTGCGTCGCGAGCCGCCGCGCGACAGCGCTCTTGCCGGCGCCGATGCCTCCGGTCAAACCCACCATCCGCACGCCCGAACCATACCGGTCGGTGGTAAGCGCCCAGATCATCCAGCGGCGACTGATCCGACAGACGCACTCAGGCGCGACTCATCCGGAGCGACGGACGCGACGAGCCACCGTCGGGGGTGTCGCACCGAGTTCGGCGCGTCTGATGTCATTGGTCGCTTTTGTGACTTATCGTGCCAGCGAGGGCCCGATAGGAGGTACCGCGATCAACCGACCGACCGCCGACCCACCTACCGACGTGCAGGCGTCGGCACACGGCGCGGACGTGCTGGACGCCACGGCCCATCCAACCGCTGCGGCGGACGCAACCGCCGACCCGGTGCCGCAGGCGGCGGAATCCCGTCCGTGGATCGGCAGAGCGGCGGTGCCGGACCTCGTGGTCCGGTGGGCCGACCGCGGCATTGCCGACCGTGATGCCGCCAACCGTGATCTCGCGCCGGACGGTCGGCATCGACGCGGGATGGCCGTTGACGTGGTGATCCGGCGTGCCAACGGCGGCAGTACGGCGGCTCAATCGGATGCGTACCGCTGGCGGCGCGCCGGCGCACATCGGGCCGGCGCACCTCGGGTCGGGCGTACGCGTGCGAAGTCACCGGGGCCGGACGAGGAAGCGACCGACACCGTGGACGACCTCGCGCACCGTCGCACGATCAGTGGACGGCGGCTGCGCGGCATCGGCCGCACCGCCCTGTGATCCAGGTCGCGGCCGCGTTCGGTATCGCAGCCGAGACCACGCACGCCAAGGAGTCGAACGCCGGACACGACGCGGCCCCATGGGACGCATCCCATGGGGCCGTCATGCGTTGCTGCCGCTATGCCTCGCTGACCCTGGTGCCGTGACGCAGCACCGTTAGCCTTTGCACCGACCTCGGCGGTTACCCGCTCAGCTCTTGCCGCCGCCCGCGAGCTTTTCGCGGAGCGCTGCGAGCGCCTCGTCGGTCGCGAGCGTGCCGCTCGGCTCCTCCGGCTTTGCGGCCGGCGGCGCCGACGTTGACGCGTTGCTGGGCGGTGCCGGCTCCGCGTTGGCGTCCGCGGCGCGGGCCGACTGCACCTGCTTCTGGTGCGCCTCCCAACGGACACGCGCGTCGGCGTATTGCTTCTCCCAGAGTTCGCGCTGCTTCTCGTAGCCGTCGAGCCACTCGCCGGTCTCCGGGTCGAAGCCCTCGGGGTAGACGTAGTTGCCCTCGGAGTCGTACGTCGCTGCCATGCCGTAGAGCGTCGGGTCGAAGTGCTCCTCGCCTTCGACGAAGCCCTCGTTCGCTTGCTTCAGCGAAAGCGAGATGCGGCGCCGCTCGAGGTCGATGTCGATGACCTTGACCATGACGTCCGAGCCGACCTGGACGACCTGCTCGGGGATCTCGACGTGGCGCTCGGCCAGCTCGGAAATGTGCACGAGGCCCTCGATGCCGTCGTCGACGCGGACGAACGCGCCGAACGGGACGAGCTTCGTGACCTTGCCGGGCACGATCTGCTGGATCGCGTGCGTACGGGCGAACTGGCGCCACGGGTCTTCCTGCGTGGCCTTGAGCGACAACGAAACTCGCTCACGCTCGAGGTCGACGTCGAGCACCTCGACCTCGACCTCCATGCCCACCTCGACAACCTCGGACGGGTGGTCGATGTGCTTCCAGGACAGCTCGGACACGTGCACGAGACCGTCCACACCACCGAGGTCCACGAACGCGCCGAAGTTCACGATGCTCGACACCACGCCCTTGCGGACCTGGCCCTTGGCGAGCTTGTTGAGGAACTCCGTGCGCACCTCGGACTGGGTCTGCTCGAGGTACGCCCGACGGGACAGCACAACGTTGTTGCGGTTCTTGTCCAGCTCGATGATCTTCGCCTCGAGCTCACGGCCCACGTACGGCTGCAAATCGCGTACCCGTCGCATCTCGACGAGAGATGCCGGCAGGAAGCCGCGGAGGCCGATGTCGATGATCAGACCGCCCTTGACGACCTCGATGACCGACCCACGGACCACACCGTCGTCTTCCTTGATCTTCTCGATCGTCCCCCACGCACGTTGGTATTGCGCGCGCTTCTTCGAGAGGATCAGCCGGCCCTCCTTGTCCTCCTTCTGGAGAACCAGGGCCTCGATGTGGTCCCCGACGTTGACGACCTCGGACGGGTCGACGTCGTGTTTGATCGACAGCTCACGCGAAGGGATGACGCCCTCGGTCTTGTAGCCGATGTCGAGCAGGACCTCGTCCCGATCGACCTTGACGATGGTGCCTTCGACAATGTCACCGTCGTTGAAGTACTTGATGGTCGCGTCTACGGCGGCGAGAAAGTCCTCCTCGTTGCCGAGGTCGTCGACCGCGATCTGGTTTGCGCTCGAGGTGGCCTCGATGCTGCTCGTCATGTGGGTTGTTGCTCCGGTCGGTTATGGTCGCGGGTGATCCGATCGGCGGGTGACCGGATCGCGCCCATCGGCCCGCCGACAGGCACGCGTCAGCCGATCGAACGTTGATCGGTTGATGTGTGACGCCGGCCGCAGACCTGCTCCCTACCGAGGTCGCAGCCCACGAGCGCATCGGCTAGCTTACCGTGCGCAAACCCGCGAGGTGCAACCACCCGACACGTGATGCACTGCTCTTCGGCATCAGCGACACATGGGCCTTAACCGGTATAAGCGGACAAACCGGCACGGCGACCCGTCGGTCGCCGTGCCGGCCGAGTCCGCGGCGGCCTCGTTACGGCATCGTGCCGGAACGAACGCGCGGCGCGGTAGACGGGTCAACCACCGAACATCCGGTGGAAGAAGCCCTTCTTCCCCTTGGGCTTCGCGGCCCGCTGCCGCGGCACCGTGTGGTGCTCCTCGGTGTGCACGCTGCGGACGGTCTTGTCGACGTCGTGTGCGCCGTTGGACACCTTCGTCAGGGTCTTCACGTCCGACCTCGTGTCGGTCGCCAAGCCCCCGAGCGTGGCGTGTTGCTTGACCGCGGTGTGTTGCGTGGTCTTCGTGTCGACCGCGGTGCCGTTGGCGAACTCGTCGGCGGTGACGAACTCCGCGGACGGCTTCATGTTCGCCTTGCGGTAACGCAGTGGCTCCCACAACGGGCCGGGCAGCACGTGCACGCCGTAGTGGGTCCGGTGGTGAACCTCGCACAGTGGCTCGAGGTTGCCGGGTGACTCGATCCAGGTCTGAAACTGGTCATCGGTCTCGAGGTTCAGGCCGAACGCGATGTTCACCTTCGACAGGTCTTCCGTGCCGACCTGGGAGAACTCGATGTGCGAATGGTGCAGCTCGATGTTGCCGCCGCAGTAGTCGTCATTGATCGCGCACCGCCACAGGCCTTGCCGCTTCATGCGTTCTTTGGCCTGGATGAACAGGTGATAGTGCGGATCGGTCTCGCGCGGCTGGTGCTCCGGGACGTGCGTGAGGATGTGTACGGTCAATCGTTGGTCGTGCGCCTCGGTCACATCGTCGTCGGTGTCGGCCATCTACCGGCCCTTCCTGTAGGTGATGAACGTGCTCACCAAGTCGCGCCCGTGTCGGTGCGGTCTGGTTCGGACGCCCGCGGTGCCCGTCGACCCGGGTCCACACTGGACGACCGATGCCATCGGCGAGAACCTACCGAATCTGGCCACCGAATCAGGTCGCGGCGCGCCGAGGAGCCTGCCGACATTTCTGTCCGCCCGGTCGTGGAGTTGGGCCGTCGGCGGTGGCCGGCACATCGCCGGGACGTACGTTGTGGCATGTGGACGAGGACGAGCAGAACCTCGCGGCGCCGGCCATTGACGAGATAACAATGCCGGACGCCACCGTGCCCGGCGTGACGCGCCGGACGGTGAAGCCCGATGAGAACCTGCGCGCGAGCCGACGGTGGTGGGACGCGGAAGCGGACGCCTACCAGGCCGAGCACGGCGACTTCCTTGGCGAAGTGGACTTTCGCTGGTGTCCGGAGGGTCTGCGGGAGGCCGACGCGCGCTTACTCGGCGACGTGGCGGGGCGGCGGGTCGTCGAGGTGGGTTGCGGCGCGGCGGCCACCGCGCGATGGCTCGCCACTCAGGACGCCGAGGTGGTCGCGATGGACCTGTCCGCCGGCATGTTGCGGCACGCCCGTCTGGCCGCGGAACATTCCGGGGTACGGGTACCGCTCGTACAAGCCGACGCGACGCACCTGCCGGTCGCGGACGGCTCCTTCGACATCGCGTACACGGCGTTTGGCGCCGTCCCGTTCGTCGCCGACTCGGCGGCCGTGATGCGCGAGGTGTTCCGGGTGCTGCGCCCCGGCGGCCGCTGGGTGTTCGCGGTAACGCACCCGATGCGGTGGATCTTCCTCGACGACCCGGGTGAGGGCGGGCTGATCGCGGTGCACTCGTACTTCGACCGTCGCCCGTACGTCGAGCAGGACGACTCGGGTACGGCGACGTACGTGGAGCACCACCGTACGGTTGGCGACCGGGTACGCGAACTCGTCGCCGCCGGATTCGTGCTCACCGACATCGTCGAGCCGGAGTGGCCGGCCGACAACGAGAACAAGTGGGGCCAGTGGAGCCCGCTGCGCGGCCGGATCTTCCCGGGCACCGCGATCTTCTGCGCGCACCGGCCGGTTGATGCGGGGTGATCGAGAACACAACGCACACGGGAATCGCCGGACCCACGAATCGCTTGAGACACATGGCTTTCAACAAACGATCTGGAGGATCACGTGAGCGTCCGTCGCGCCAATCGCACCCTCGGCGATGGTGTCCGACTCAACGAGAAGACCGGCACCGTCACCACGCATTCGTCACGCGCCGTCGAGCGCCTCGACCGCGCGCGTACGAGTGCACACGAACTCGGCATCCGCTAACCAACTCCCGTAGCTAACCAAGTCCCGTACAAGTGACCCCGCGCCCTCGGCGGCGCGGGGTTACTTGCATTTGCTACGTCAGTGTCCCGGGTGGTCTGCCGAAGTGGACGGTCAGTCTTCCCGCAACTCCCCGATGTCGGCCAACAAGTCCTCCACGACGAGGTCGGCGGCACGCGACACGTCGCCGCCGGCACGGGTGAGCACAGCCTCCACGAGGTATCCGGCCGTCGCCGGTGGCTCCCACGGTGTCGCCGAGTCGGGCAGCGGCGCGATATCGAGATACGTGCCGAGCTCGTAGCGGTCGGAGTAGAGCGAGGCGGGCAGCTCCGGCCAGCGCTCCGCGATCGTGGTGAACACGCCCCACGCCAGATCGTCGCGCAGTGCCCGGGCGATCGGATCGCACTCCAGCAAGGCCTCACCCACACCGTGGTCGGCGGCGTTGAAGTTGGCCAACAGCGGCAGTAGCGCGGGCTCGTGAAGGAACGCGGCCGCGTCAAACGTGTGCACATGCGCGTCGTCGCGAGCGAGCAACTCCGCGATATACGGCGTCGCACGGCGGTCGCGGCGTCGGGCAAGGCCGCGAGCCGCTTCCTCGCGTACCTCCGGGTGCGGGTCCGCGATCCGCTCCCACAACGCGTCACGGATCGCATCGCCGTCGATGGCCAGCTGCCAGCCGAGGCTGAATGTCGCCCAGTTGCGCACCTCCGGGTCGGCGTCCGAGGTCAGCGCGATCAGCACGTCGATCCCCGGGCCGCCCGGCCGCTCCAGCATGGCCCAGGCGAGCGCCTCAGCGACGGTACGCCGGACCTCCGCCGACTCGTGGCCGGCGAGCGGGAGCAATGCCGGGATGGCGCCCGGATCCTTTGTCGCGCCGCATGCTCTGGCCAACGCGAGGTGAACGCCGCGATCGCCGTCCCGCGTCGCGACATCGCACAGCAGCTGTGCCACCCGCGGTCGCCGATCCGGATGGGCGTCGGCCACCACACCGAACAGGTCGACCGCGAGCGCCCGAACCGCCGGGTCGGTGCTGGTCACCCGTACGGCGGCGAGGTCGTACGCCGCATCGGCGCGGTACGCGATCTCGTGCAACAGGTCCCAGACGGCGTCCGTGTCGCGTTGCTCGGTGGCGGCGCGAGCCCTCTCGACGGCGCGCTCGAACTGCGCAGCGACCTCGTACGTCGCGGTTAGGCCGCCGGATTCCACCGCCCCCATGACGGAATCGTGTCACGCGTTGCGTCCGCTTCGTGCCTTAATGACCACAATGGCCCGGCGTCGTCATGCCCGGCGCTGTCGTCGCAGCGCGGTCATCCCGGCGCGGTAACGCTCAGTGATCGGCGGCGTCCCAGTCGCGGCCGGCGCCCACCGACACGGACAGCGGCACCGACAGCGGATAAGCGCCGCCCATCTTGTCGCGGACCAGTGTCTCCAATGCCTCGCGCTCCCCGGTCGCCACGTCGAACACCAGCTCGTCGTGCACCTGAAGCAGCATCCGTGACCGAAGGCCGGCGTCGCGCAGACCTTCCGCGACGCGAAGCATCGCGATTTTCATGATGTCCGCGGCGGAACCTTGGATCGGCGCGTTCAGCGCCATCCGCTCGGCCATCTCCCGGCGCTGCCGGTTGTCGCTCGCGAGGTCGGGCAGATAGCGGCGGCGGCCAAGCAGCGTCGACGTGTAGCCGTCGAGGCTCGCTTGCGCGACGACCTCGCGCAGATAGTCGCGGACGCCGCCGAAACGCGAGAAATACTCCTCCATCAACACCGACGCCTCGGTCGGCGTGATGCCGAGCTGTTGGGCCAGGCCGTATGACGACAGGCCATATGCCAACCCGTAATTCATCGCCTTGATCCGCCGCCGGTGCTCGTGTGTCACGTCCGAGAGATCGAGGCTGAACACGCTCGACGCGGTCGCCGCATGGAAGTCGAAGCCGGAGTTGAACGCGTCGACGAGCGCGTCGTCGCCGGACAGATGCGCCATGATCCGCATCTCGATCTGGCTGTAGTCCGCCGTCATCAGGCCCTCACAGCCGGGCGATGCGATGAACGCTCGCCGGATCCGTCGGCCCTCCTCGGTGCGGATCGGGATGTTCTGCAGGTTCGGGTCGGCCGACGAAAGCCGGCCGGTCGCCGCGACGGTCTGGAAGAACGTGGTGTGCAGCCGGCCGTCAGCGGACACCGACTTGAGCAGGCTGTCGACGGTCGACTTCAGCCGGGCGACGTCGCGATGGCGAAGCAGGTGCTCGAGCAGCGGGTGCTCGGTCTTCACGTAGAGGCCCTGCAGCGCGTCCGCGTCGGTCGTGTACCCGCTTTTGATCCGCCTCGTCTTCGGCAGGTTGAGTTCCGTGAACAAGATGTCTTGCAGTTGCTTGGGAGAGCCGAGATTGAACTCGCGCCCAATCACTTCGTACGCCGCCTGTGCGGCCGCCTTCACCTCCGCGGCGAACTGCGACTCCAACTCGGACAGATAGTCCGTATCCGCCGCGATCCCGGTCGCCTCCATGCCGGCGAGCACATCAAGCAGTGGCTGCTCCACGTCGACGAGCAGCTGGGCAGACGTGTCGCCGCCGCGCGCGAGCTCGGCGTCCAGCGCGGTCGCGAGATCGAGCGTCGCCGCGGCGCGCAGCATCAGGTTGCGCTCCAGCTCCTCGCTCACGTCGCCGAGACCGTCCAGCGTCAGCTGACCGTCCTCGGGCAGGTCGACGCGCAGCTCGCGATGCAGGTAGCGCAGCGCGAGGTCATTCAGGTCGTAGGACCGCTGGTCCGGCCGTGCGAGGTATGCCGCGAGCGCGGTGTCTCTATACAGGCCGGCCAGCGTCCAGCCGTGCGCCGCGGCCGCGAGCAACGTCGGCTTCGCATCGTGGATCACCTTGAGCCGCTTGGGATCCGCGAACCAGGCGGCGACCGCTGCGTCGTCGGCCGCGTCGAGATCGGTCGGATCGAACCAGCCGGCGTGACCGCCCTCGGTCGCGATCGCCATGCCGGTCAGCGCGCCGGTGCCTCGCCCGAACGTGCCGGTCACGGCGACGCCGACCGGGTCCGCGCCGACGTGCGACTCGAACCAGGCGGCCACACCGCCGGCACGCAGGATCGCGGTGTCCAGCTCGAATCCGCCCTCCGCCTCCGGCTCGACGGCCTCGAGGTATTCGTAGAGCCGATCACGCAGCACGCGGAACTGAAGCGTGTCGAAGACCTGGTGCACCTGCTCGCGGTCCCAGCCGTGCCACGTCGCGTCGGCCGGCCGCACCGACAGGTCGAGGTCGTTGACGAGCCGGTTCAACTCGTAGTTGCGCAGCACGTCGGCGAGGCCGGCCCGCAAGCCGTCCCCGGCCTTGCCCTTGATCTCGTCGGCGTGCGCGACAACGCCGTCCAGACCGCCGTACGTCGTGATCCACTTCGCAGCGGTCTTCGGCCCGACGCCGGCGATGCCGATCAAGTTGTCGCTTGTCTCGCCGACCAGCGCAGCGAGATCGCGATATTGCTCGGGGCCGATGCCGTAGCGAGCCTCGACGGCCTCCGGCGTCATGCGGGTAAGTTCCGAGACGCCCCGGATCGGATAAAGGACCGTCACGTGCTCGTCGACAAGTTGGAACGCATCCCGGTCCCCCGAGCAGATCAACACGTCCAGGCCGGCCTCGCGCCCCTCGCGGGTGAGCGTGGCGATCGCGTCGTCCGCTTCGTATCCAGGCGCCTCCACGACCGGAATGCGCAGCGCCGCGAGCACCTCCTTGACGAGCGCGACCTGGCCGCTGAAGTCGACCGGCGTGGTGGACCGGCCGGCCTTGTATTCGGCATAGCGCTCGGTGCGGAACGACTGCCGCGACACGTCGAACGCGACCACGATGTGTGACGGCTTCTCGTCGCGCAGCACGTTGATGAGCATCGAGGTGAAGCCGTAGACGGCGTTCGTGGGCTGACCAGTGGTCGTCGAGAAGTTCTCCACCGGCAGCGCGAAGAACGCGCGGTAGGCCAATGAGTGGCCGTCGAGCAGAAGCAGCTTGCCCGGTCCGGTGGCGGTGGATCGCTCCGCGGCTGTGGTGCTCACGTTTGGCGAGCCTAGTCGTCACCACCGACAATCGCGCCGCCGGATTCGCGGGGCCGGCGGTTGCCCGTACCCACCTATGGCGTGTCGCGCGGATCGCGAGTTATGGCAGGTCGGATGCGGTGGCCTCGGCGACGATCCGGTCCGCGACGTCGCGCATTGTCATCCGGTGATCCATCGCGGTGCGTTGGATCCACTTGAACGCGTCCGGCTCGGTCATCTGGTATTTGGCCATCAGCTCGCCCTTGGCCCGCTCCACGGATTTGCGCGTCTCGAGGCGATCGTTGAGCGTCGCGACCTCGTCCTCGAGCGCGGACAGTTCGGCGAACCGTGACAGCGCGATCTCGATCGCCGGCACAAGGTCACTCTTCTGGAACGGCTTGACCAGGTAGGCCATCGCGCCAGCCTCGCGTGCCCGGTCGACGAGTTCGCGTTGGCTGAACGCGGTCAGCACGATAATCGGCGCAATGCGTGTCGCGGCAATTCGTTCGGCGGCCGCCAACCCGTCCATGATCGGCATCTTGATGTCGAGGATGATGAGGTCGGGCCGGTGTTCCTCGGCAAGACGTACGGCGGCCTCGCCGTCGCCCGCCTCGGCAACGACGTCGTAGCCCTCTTCGGTAAGCATCTCGGCAAGATCGAGTCGGATCAGTGCCTCGTCCTCGGCGATCAGCACGCGGGGACGCTGCTCCGGTGAACGCTTTTCGGCCACTGACCCAACTCCCCTACCGTGGTGGAACCGCGGCACCTGCCTGCGGGTGTCGCGTCGCACAGCGTAATGGGTAGGCTAGCCGAGCCGACGTCCCCGTAGCCCAATCGGCAGAGGCACGGAGCTCAAACCTCCGCCAGTGTGGGTTCGACTCCCACCGGGGGCACGCAGACGCCACCGGCGCACGCAGAACCTGGGCGCTGTCGCATCCCGCTCACAGTCCGCCCCGCACACGATCGGTGGGCGAGGAGGAACCGACAATGCAAGACAGCGGCCCATGATCGCCAGTTGGGTAACGTTCATGTCCCCAAACCCGTGTCCGACGGGACATGGACGTTACTCAACCGATTCAACCGCCATCGCAACTCGGCGACAGTTCGCGGTGCCACCGTTGTCTCTGATGCCGGTGGAGCGTCTCACCCCGGCCATCGAAGACCGCGCGCTCGAGGTCCAGATGCTGCTGGCCGATCGGGGCCAGCATCGCGCTACCTCGATACCTGACTTGCTCGTCGCGGCAACAGCGGAGAAGGCCGGTCTCACCGTCCTCGCCGCGGACAAGGACTTCGCTCTGATCTCGGCCGTTACCGGTCAACCGATCGAGACGTTGGCCGACTGAACGTCTGCGGGGGTACGGCGAAGAGGTCGAGTACCTTGGCCAGGCGCTGTCGATCGCCCTGAACAGCGAGTTGGCCGTCGCGCTCGGCCTGTTCGATGGGCAAGCCAAGGAATGCGACCGCGGCCCACGCGGTCGAGTCGCCGACCACTGTCGCGTCCGGCTGGCTGGCCCGGCCCTCGGCCAGGTCGAATGAGTCCCGCTCCCACACCAGTCGGTAACGGCGTGCCGCGACCGCCGGCCGACGAACGTCGTGCAGCTCCCACTCGACGCGGACCGGCACGTGGGTGACCGAACCGAGCGGCACCGTGGTGCGCATGGCCACGATGACCCCGTCGGGCGTCAGGCCCGTACCGGGCACCGGAAACAGCGGCGATCCGTGAGCCCAGCGCGCGAGTGCGCGCATGACCTCCTCGAGTTGCGCGCCCCAGGGCGTGAGGCGGTAGACCCGAGTGCGCGCGAGGTCGTCGAGCTTCGCCTGTTCCACCACCCCAACACCCTGCAAGTGGCGCAGCCGACCGGCCAGAACCGATGGGGTGATGCCGATCGCCTCCGACAGTAGGTCGGCGAAACGGCGCGGTCCCAGGATGAGCTCGCGCACCAGGATGAGACTCCACCGGTCGCCGATCAGGTCGAGGGCGTGCGCGTTGGCGCAGGCGTCCCCGAGTTCGGCATAGGTCTTCTTGATCGGCAACGTTGAGTCCCTTTACAGAAGTACAAACTCGTTTTAGCGTAGCGCTATGACTGAGGTTGAGGTAGCTGAGGTTGAGGTAGCTGAGCTTGGTGTCGCGGCTCCCCCGATTGTCGACTGGGACGGCTGGAACGCCGCGCGCGACGCACTGCTGACCCGGGAGAAGGCACACACCCACGAGGGTGACGCCATCGCCGCGGCGCGGCGCGGATTGCCGATGTTCGAGGTTCGCAACGTCGCGCTGATGGGCGAGCACGGACCGACCTCATTGCTCGACATGTTCGAAGGTCGCGACGTGCTGTTGGCCTGCAAGCACATGTGGCATCTCGGCAAACCGTTCGAAGATCAGTGCGAGGGCTGCACGTTAACGATCTGGAACGCCCAGGACCCTGCATACCTGCACGCCCGCGGCGTCTCCTTCGCGATCTGGTGCGAGGGACCATACGAGGAGTTCGCCCCGTTCCGGACCTTCATGGGCTACCAGATGCCGTGGTACTCCGTCCACGGAGTCGAGGAGCGCGGCGTGTCCGACGGCTGGCTCAACGCCTACCTACGCGTCGATGACCGCATCTTCCTGACCTACACCACCGACGGCCGGGGCTGCGAAGCGATGATGCCCGCCCTTCAACTGCTCGACATGACGGTGTACGGCCGAAGGGAACAGTGGGAGGACTCGCCGGACGGATGGCCCCAACCCGATCGCGCAGGCGACGGCTGGTGGCGACAAAACGGGCGGCCTGTCGCTCAGTGGACCCGGCCGGGAATCACTGCGCCCAGCCATCGCTGAGCGTCGGGTTCCGCGTTCGACGGCGTCGCACCGACGCGGCATAGGCGCGTCGGTGCGGGTCCGCGCAGCGTGCGCTTTATGGACACAGATCCCGGTACGGCGAACCGGGCACGTACTGCGTCCACTCCGCCCTCGTGAGCTGATCGCCACCGGATGTGCAAACCGCGGCGGCCGCCACATCTCCGTTGGCGCCGAAGAACGTCACGTCACCTGCGCTGCCCGCCGCCGCCAGCGTGCTGCCGTCCGGGCTGAACGCGACCGCGTACGTCCCGCCGCCCGGATTGGCACCATGCAGCATCGTTCGTAGCTGCGGCACGCCCGCGCGATCCAGTCCCCAGATCCAGATCGAGCCGTCGCCGCCGGCCGCCGCCAGTCGCGTGCCGCTCGGGTTGAACGCCAGCGCAAACACGTAATGCTGGGGCCCGTTGAGCGGACCGGCGACGAGCCGGGCGTGGCGAGGGTCGGCGACGTTCCAGATCCGTACCGTGTCGTCCGCGCCGCCGGCGGCGAGCAGCTTCGAATCCGGGCTGAACGCGACCGACCACGCGTAGTTCGAGAAGCCGGACAAGGACGGTAGGGCACGCGCCTGGGACGGATCGCTGATGTCCCACACGTGGACCTTGTGGTCGACGCTCGCCGCCGCGAGCAGCCGGCCGTTGGGGCTGACCGCGACCGACGCGACCTCGCCACCGGCGTCGAGCGACGGCAGCACCACTGGTGCGGCCGGGTCAGCGACGTTCCACAGATGGACGAACCCATCGTCGGAGCCGGCGACAACGGTACGCCCGTCCGAACTGATCGCAACCGACTCGATGACGTCCGTCGGCCCGGTCAACTCGCGCAGCGACGCGGGGTCGATGCCGCCCGGCGCGATGGTCGCGACGAGCACTTGTCCAGAGCCGTTGCCGGTGACGACGAGCTTCCCGTCGGCCGAGATCGCGACGGTGCCGTCGGAGGGTCCAAATGTCGCCGGGTTCATGAGCGTGGCCGAAAGGGTCGGCCCGCTGTCCTCGCTCGGTCGGGTCGACCAGATCGACACGTGACCGAATTCGTGGCTGGATGCCACGGCGAACCGCGTGCCGCTGCGGTCATAGGCAACGGCAAACACGGGTGCCCCCATGGCGATGCTCCCGTCCCGGGCCGGCCAGCTTCGCACCGTACCGTCGGCCGAGGCGGTCAGGAGCATCCGACTGTCCGGCGCGTACCGAACCGCGGTCACCTGCGACGAAGTCGGGCTGACCTCGAGTCGGGACCACGTCGACGTGTCAAACACGTCGAGCGTGCCGTCCGAACCGCCGATCGCGAGCAGCCGGCCGTTGGGCGAGAACGACGCCGCATTCGCCCACGATGTGAACCCGGTGTTGAGGTGCTGGACGACCGTTGGCGAGGCCGGATTCGAGACATCGATGATCAGCGTGTGGCTGTCCTTCGTACCGACCGCGACGGAGTGTCCATCGGCGGCGTACACCACGAAGTTCACGGCCGAGCTACCGAACGACATCGCGGTGGGCGGCGCGCCGACGTCCGTTGCACGCCACATCCACAACATGCCGGTCAGCGTCGTGGTGCCGGTCACGCCGGCGGCCGCGAGCGTCGCACCGTCCGGACTGAACGCCACACCCTGTACGATCCCGTCCGATGCGACACCGCCTGGCGTCGGCAGTGCCGTCGGATGATGTGGATCCGTGGTAGCCCACTGGCGCAGCGGTGGCTTCGCGCCGCCCGCGACGAGCTCGTCGCCGGTCGGGCTGAACGCGAGCGACTCCACCGCGCCCGCGAACGACTCGGACGGGTTCGCTTCGGGCGCGGGTCGCTGCGGGTCGCTCACGTCGAACAGCCGGACGTGGCCGTGCAGCCCGCCGACCGCGAGGGTACGGCCGTCCGGACTGAACGCGACCGCGAACACCTGGTCGGCGGGATCGTTCGTCGGCACTACGCCGAGACGGCGCATCGCCTGGTCCGCGCGGTATCCGTAAAGCGTCACGGTCCCGTTGCCGGCGTTGCTGACCGCGAGGACCGTACCCGCCGGGTTGAGTTGAAGCGTGGTCGGTCCGGACGCACCGACAATACGGTTGACGACGCCATGCGCTGTCGTGTCGACGAGCGCCGATCGGGCGTCGACCGTCGGCGCGATGCGGTAGGCGGCCAATGCGAGTTGCTCGGCGAGTGCCGGGTCGCTGGCGGCGGCACGCGCCGATTCGATCGCGACCTCGCGGGACAGCGCGTTGTCCCGTGCGATGTTCGCGGCCCGGCGCTGCGCGTCCGCGACACCGCTGGCGTGCAGCGCGTATCCGGTGGACACGACCGCGAGGAGCGCAAGTGCGGCGAGCGCGGCCACAGCGGTACGCAGCACACTGGTCCGCCGCCGTGCGGCGCGCTCCTCGCGATCGCGTACGTTGACGCTTGCGATGAGGTAGTCGCGTTCCAAGCGGTTCGTACCCGCCAAGTGGTCCGGGTCGCGCGCCCACTCCTCGACGCCGGCGAGCTGAGTGCCGCGCAGCAGCAGCTGATCGTCGAACTCGGCGGTCGACCACGTGTTCGCCGCACTAGTGAGCCGGCGATGCACGCGCAGCCCGGCGTGGTCGGCAGCGATCCATTCGGCGAGCCGCGGCCAAGCCGAGAGCAATGCATCGTGGCTCACCTCGACGCTGCCGGCATCCACGGTGACAAGGCGACGACTGACGAAGCGCTCGATCACCCGGCGGATCGGTCCGTCACGGCCGGCGTCTGCAGCGCCGTGCCGGGCGGTGATTCCCACGTGGATGGCGTCCAATGTGATGCCGTTGAGCTCGCTGTCCTTGAGCCCGCTGTCCTTGAGCCCGCTGTCCTTGAGCCCGGTCTCGTTGAACACGATGGCGTTGCCGTTGCCCGTGTTGCCGTTGAGGAAGCTGGCGTTGTTCGTGCTGTGGTCGGGCGTTTCGCGTTCCACGGCGGCCGGCGCACGCTGTACCCCCAACGCGCGGGTGCCGTTGCCACGGGCGTCCGCGTCGCGGCCAACCGTCGCGTTGGGAATCACCGCGTCGGCAATCACGCTGTCAACATCTGCGATTCCGGCGTCGGCACTTGTGGCCTCGTCGAGTTGGTCGAACTCCTCGCGGTCGATGCGACGACGGGCGATCACGCGGTCCTCGTCGACCGTGACCATCCGCAGGAACAGCCGCCGAGCCAGCTCCTGTTCGTTCGGTGTCAGCTCGGTGAACGCTTCCTCGGCGCTCTGCTGCACTGCGCCGGCTAGGCCACCTGCGCCGCGGTAGTCGGTGAGGGTCAGGCGGCCACGGCGCCGGTGTTGCCACGCCGACAGCAGTGCGTGAGACATGAGCGGGAGCGCGTTTTGCCGCGTCATCGACACCGGGCCAGCGTGCGGGAACACCTCGGCGAGCACGGCCGTGACAAGATCGTCGTCGACCGTGACGCCACGTACCGCCGCCGGACGGACAATCGCCGATCGCAGCTCCTCTTCGGACATCGGCGGCACGACCATCTGCCAGTCCTGCAACGCCGTGACCAGGATGCGATCGCGGGCCGCGGCGTGGAAGAAGTCGGCGCGCATGCCGGCCACGATCAATGTGTCGGAATCGAGCGCGGCAAGGTCGGCAAGGAACGCCGCGCGCTGCGCCTCGTCCGCCGTCAGCGTGTAGATCTCTTCGAATTGATCGATGATCAGCAGGCGCGGTGTTGCCACGCCGTCCAGCGCGCGCACGAGCGCACGCCGCGGCTCCTTGCCCGGGACCATCACCGCGGCGTGCCACGGCGACGTCGTCCGGTGCTTCCGATCATCGATCGTGCCTAACCAGCCGCGCCCGGCGTCGACAACCGCCGGATAAACGCCGGCGCGCAGCAACGACGACTTGCCCGAGCCAGATGCACCGATCACCAGCAGGAGACGCGGTCGACCATGGTCACCCGCGGCCGGCGCGTGCCACAGTTCGGCTAAGCGGGCCAACACCAGCCCGACGAACTGCTCCCGCCCGAAGAACAGGTCGGCGTTGTCCGGCTGGAACGGCTCAAGACCGCGATATGGCGCCGCGATATCAACCGACCGGCGGCCGGCGCGGCCGTCGGACGACGCTCGGACCCGCAGCAGCGCCTCGTTCCACTGATCGAGCCGTTCGTTGTCGGTCACACCACACGCGCGCAACACCGCGCGAAATTGATCGAGCTGTCCCGGGCCGGGGAGGTGTTTGGCGGTGACGTATCCGCCGACGGTGGCGCTCGGCAGGCCGGCACGCACGGCGAGATCCCTGATGGTCAGACCGGCGCGCAACCGCAGCGCGGTCAGCGCGGCACCGAGCTCCTCGCGGCTGTCGATCGATTCCGGTTCGGTGTCGAGCGTCGGCTCGGAAATCGCTCTGCCCTCCCATTCAGGTCCCAGGATCGTAGGGCGATGTGGATGATTGGAGAATCGCCCTCCCGGCTGATGATGTGGGCTTGGCAGCGATAAGGATCAACTAATCGCCGGAGCCGGCCGCGCGACGCTTTCGTCGGGACTGCCGACGGCGTGACGCACCAATTCGGACTCCACGCAAAGTGTCGAGGGTCGTCCCCGCGCGCGAACATCCACAATGCTCCGAAGATCATGCGACGGATCCGGTTGGCTTCACCAATCCGGCGCCTAGCGCACACGGTGTGGACCACCCTTATGGACGCCCGCGGCATTTATCACAATGCCTGTCACGATGCCTGTCACGATGTCGCGAACCCCCTGTCGCCACGTTCGTGTGCGTCGACAAGATCGCCATCGCGATGCGCTGTCGTCGCCGGATTCCGGCTGAGTTCTTTCGGTGGATTCTGGGAACGAGTTCCGGTTGGCCCCCGGGGCAAGCCGCGGACTCACCGCGGTGATGCGCACAGTAGCTACCGGTGGCGGCCCGCTCCTACCGCGGACGCTGTTCCCGGACAACCTCGTACAGGGCCGCCGGAGACGCCGGCACTCGAACGAAGGCGCGGCCAGGTGGCCGGCGTCCGAGGTTGTCCGAGGTTGACCGCCAACCACCCGCGGCCGGGCCGCGGGACTGTACGGTTCGCGAAACCCCGGGTCGAGAGCTCAGGGATAACGCTGGCAACAACCGCAGCGCCAAGAAGAAGCGCCACACCGAGAAAAGCGATCGAGAGGAACACGTCGACGTGAACTCGACCGGCTACGACCCCGTCCACACGATCGTCGACGGGATTACCGCGTACGCCGCCGCGATCAACGACCAATCGGTGGCCGAAGGCGGCGTTCTGGCGTACCGATTGCTGGCCCGCGAAATCCGGCAAGTGATGCGGCCGGGCGACACATGCCGGCTCGCATTGTCGTCCACTATCGTCACTCCGGACGTACGCGTCGGATGTTTTGTCATCGTTCTGCAGGATCGCATTCTGATCGCGTTCCGGCGCGGGATGTTCCGCAAGACGTCCGAGACGGTGGTCATCCCGATTTCGTCGATTACCGGCGTACGCTCCGAATCCGGCACGTCGATTGCCACGCTCGGCACGCAATTGCTGACGATTTTCGGCGAACCGTCGGTCACCATCGCGCTTCCGGTGCGAACGCACGTCGCGGCCGCGAATGCGATCCGCCGCGCCATCGCCACGCCGGACATTTGACGCTGCCACCCCCGAAAGTGCTACACGCCGTACGTGTGACACGGTCAGCCCTGGCTGAGCGCGCCGACCGCTTTACTCGGCCCGGTCGATGACCTCTTCCGGCGACAGCGGGGCGTTCGGGTGGTAGGTCAGGCACATCGGCGTACGTACCTTGACGAACGAGAAGCCTTCGCCCGCGGCGTAGAACTGCCCGCTTTCGAGCAGCCCGATATCCGGCAGCGCGCCGCCCTTCGCACGAGCCAGGTCGCGGGCGGTGTCGATCTGCACCGGCGCGTTGAGCAGCCCGAAGAACTGCGTCGTGGCGTTGCCGGAGATCTGGTTGTGCAAGCTCTTCGGGGCCTGCGTCGCGAAGACCAGGCCGAGCCCGTATTTGCGGGCCTGCGACGCAAGCGCAACAGTGCTCGCCGTGCACGGTGTCGTGCCGCCGGACGGGGCGAGTGTCTGCGCTTCGTCCATCACGAATAGCCCGCTCAGCGGACGGTCGCCGGCCGGGTGCCGTTTGATCCAGTTGAACAGCGCCATCTGCAGCTGGTGGACGAAGCCCTGTCGTTGTTCGTCGGACGTCAGCCCAACGAAGCTGATCACCGACACCCGCGCACGTCGCCCGACCGTGGGAGTGAAGAGCACGTCCGGGTCGGCCAGCGTGCCGGAGCCGCCGAACAGCGGATCGGTCACCATCGCGGCCTTGAGCGTCTCGGCGGCCTCGTGAGCGAGCTTTGCCGCGCTGGTCATCCGGCTCACGCCGACGGGCAGGTCGGCAAGGAACTCGGTGAAGCCGCGCAGCCCGGTCCGACCGGTTCGGGCGTACGCCTGCAGTGCCTCGGTCAACACTGCCTTGCCGCGGCGCGCGACCTTGGTCGTCCCGGTGACGCCGGCGCGTGGCGCCAGCGCTTCCACCGCGGACCGGGTGGCCTGGTCGAACTCGTCCGGCGAGTCGCGCACCACGCTGAAGTCCGGCAGCGGTTGGAACGCGAGCGGCCGGCCGGCGCTGACCCGCGGCGTCCAGACCACCACGTCGGTGTTGTCGAGGAAGTCCATCGCCCGCGCCGCGTCGCCCCGTCCCCAACCACGCGGTACGGTCGGCCACGGCTCGCCGAGTCGCGCGAGGTCGTTGTTCGGGTCGAGCACGATCGAGGACACGCCCTGCCGCGCGCAGTCCTCCACCAGCCGCCGGATCAGCACGGTCTTACCGGATCCGGAACCGGCGAAGATGACTGTGTGCCGTCGCAGTGACTCCAGCTTGAGCGCGAACGGCGCACCGGTGGCCTCCGCGGTGCCCAGCGGGATCGACACGCCGTCCGGCTTGACCGACTCGATATCCATGTCGTCGTCGGACGCGCCGTCTGCCCAGTCCGGATAGTCGAATCGTCCCGCACCGAAGCCGGCGTCCAGATCACCTGGTACGCCGGATCCGCCGGCCGAGCCGGCGCGGTCTGCCGGCCGGCCGCGCGCAGCCAGGCGGGCCAACATGGTCGCGGTCATGACCGCACTGGCCGACGTGGACTCCCGCAGGATCGCGGCGACCTCGCCGGGTACCGCTTCGGTCGAGCCCGCGGCACGTTGTGCTGTCCGACTGGACGCGGTGTTCGTGGACGGGCCGCCCAGTCCCGCCGCTCCCAATCTCGCCCCGCCCAATCTCGCCGCGTCGGATCCGAGCGCGCCCGAGTCGGCGCCATCGACCGTCAGGTCGCCGCGTCCGCCGGCGAGCGAATCACCGGAGTCGGCCAGGTCATCGCTCAGAAACTCGCTCAACAACTCGGTGCTGCTCGCCGGCCGGCGCGCGCGCAACCACTCGTGGAACCGGGCATCCGGGTATTCGCGCATGTCCCGAAGCGCGGCGAAGATCCGAAGGTCCCGCTCGGCGATCGGACGGATCGTGCCGCCGGCCGCGATGAACGCCTCGCGCACCTCGGCACTGCGTGGCCCGCTGGGCCAGGGCGCGTTGCGCAGCAGCGTAAGACGGCGCTGGGGAATCTCCCGGTCGAGCCCGGCCAACGTACAAGCCGCCTTCACGCGGCTGATCACCGCGACCGCGCTGGTGCTCGCGATCGCCCGGAAGCCCCAGTGCGCCTCGTTCTCGGTCGACTCGTCGAGGACCTCGATGAGGCGGCCGTGCAGCGCCGGTTTCTTGCCCGGCGGCGGATCGTGTTTGTACACCGATCCGGCCGGCGCTTGCTCGTCGATCCAGGTGGCCAGCCCGGCCGCGAGGAGCGCGGGCATGTGCAGATCTTCGGTGTTCGGATCGAGTGCCGCATCGACATCCGCCGCGGCGACCAGTTCCGCGAACCGCACGTCGAGTGGCCGCAGGTCGACCTCGGTCGGCTCAGTCGCCGTCACCTGCAGCGTGGGCAACAGCACCGTCGCCTCGCTGAACGCATCCACCGATCCGAACAGCTGCGGCCGGACCGCGCCGTCGTCGACCAGGCGGTCGAGCTCGACCACCTCGTCGTGGTCGAGGCACCAGGTCACGTGGCGGTCGACCCGGCGCAACAGGCCGCGCGGGCTCATGGTCGGCGCGTCCGCGAACGCTGCGGGTGCGATGGGCCAGGTCGCATAGGGGGGTACGAACCGCTGCGCCGCGAACTTGAGCGCGAAGCGTTTCGCGACGATCGCCGCACCGATGGCCGGACTGGAGATCCGATCGGGCAAGTGAGCGTCCCGGAATCGCTCGGTTACCGGCGTGGGCGCGACGCGCTTCATCAGTTCCCACGTGTCTGGCAGGCAAGACACCACGACGAGCGTGCGCTGCGTGATGTCGCGCAGCATCAACAGACCGTCCGCGATCGGCGCCACCTGCCGCGCGTGCGACTCCTCGACACCCTCGCGCCGGCTGAAGAACGCTGTCGACGTCTGTGCGAACAACGTGTCGAGCTGGTCGATCGCGATCACGGTCGGATCGAGCGTGAGGGCCATCAGCCGGGAGATGTCCCGTACGATCTGCTGCGGCGTACGGATCGCGGGCGTGAAGCCCCAGTCCGCGCGCTCGGTCGGATCGGCGGGCTCCGACATCAGGTGTGCGTACGCCACGTCCTGCGCCTGGAAGTCCTGCGAGCCGTGCAGCACCAGGGCACGAGCCGTGTCCTGGCACGCGCGGCCGACCTCGCGGTCAAGCGTACGCAACGCGGAGACGAACATCGCCACGTGCTGGCGGGACAGCGGGGCATCACCGCAGATCGCGTCGCGTAGTGCGGCCGGCATGTTGAGCAACGACGAGAGCCGGCGCAGGTACGTCTTGAGCTGCGTACCCCAGCCGACCGCCTCCTTGCCGAGACCCTCCACCATCGACAGCGCCGTGCTCTCCCAGAACGTCTTGCCGTTGATGAGGTTGACGAGGAAGAAGTAGCCGCTCTGGTGCTGGATCTTGTCCCGTACGGCACCGAGGAGATGCGTCTTGCCCGCGCCGGCACGGCCCTGCATCGCGACGCCGTAGGGTGTCTCGGCGTCGTCGTGGCGCGCCTTGTTGATCCCGCCGACGATCTCGCGCACCACATCCGTGTGCAGCTCCGGCACGTCGTAGGGCGACGGTCGCCAGACGTCGTCCGGCGTCGGTGCGGGATTGAACCGGAGAGTGGTCAGCACAGCCCGCTCGTCGGCGCGGATCATGCTGGACCGATTGACAGCGCATGGTTGTCCTCGTCGCCGATCCGAAGCGCCGCCGCGCGGTCGCGCGCCTGCAGCGCCTTGGAGTTGGCAACCGGAATGATGCGTACGCCCGGTTGGCCGAGCATGCCGCGCAGCGCGGCGTCGACCGCGGTCCGATCCAGGTCGCCGAGACGGTCGCGGAGGTCGGCGAGGCCGACCCACTCGCCTGGTACGAGCGCCACATCGTGGTACGCGGCGCGGATCGCGTCCGCCGCATCGCGGGGCGCGGGCGGCCCGGCCGCCGAAGGCGCCCCGGCCACCGGCTTGGACGTGACCGCTTCAGACATGAGCGGTTCGGGCGCGACCGGGTCAGCTGCGATCGTGCCGGCGTTGACCGAACTGGCGGTGACCGAACCGGGCACAGGGGTCTGCTTGAAGAAGTCGGCCTGGCTCATCTGAAGCCGGTCGAGTGACCGATGCACGTTGGCGAGCATGACGAGCAGCGACCGGAGCCCGGAGCCGGCACGCTTCGGTGCCGCGCTGCTCGACAGACCTCGCACCACTCGCCAGCCCCGTTCGGTCAACTCATGCGTGAACGGCCGGTGCGAGCGATCCGTCGCGACCAGCCCCAACGTTTCGAGCTTCCGGTTGTCCTCACCGGTTAGCGCGAACCCGGCGAGATCGCGCATCTCGTTGTTGGTCATCTCGCGCGCCTCGGCCATCAGCAGGATGAGCGCCTGAGTCTGGTTCGGCGTCAGGCTCGGAGCGGAGTCATTGCTTGACATATTGCCTTATCTCCGGGTGATGGTGTTTGTGGCGCGCCGCCGATCCGGCAACTGTCCGATTTGGGTCACTGCCGTATCGACGTCGAGGCTCCCGGCACGTGCGTCGGGAGCCGGAGTCCACGACGAAGCGTTCCCTGCCTCGGTCGCCCCCCGTCGATGGCATCATGAGCGCAGACCCTAGCCGCGCAATCGGATTGATCGCAGCCGGCCGTTTGGGGCGACCTTGCTTAGCTCACTCGTTCGGCGAGGAAGTCCGCCCAGCTCCGCCCGCCTCCGATGCGCCGGCAAGGAGATCAGGCTAACCCTTCCGGAAGCGCCAGCCGCGCCAGCACGTGGCAGACCTCGGTGTAGAGCCGGCGAATCTCCGATGCGGTCGGAGCGGCGTCACCGAGTCCATGGTGTGTCATCCGGGACAACGTCGCCCATGCGAAGCTCGCACGGCGGGCAACGTCGCGGTCCACGTACCGGCGCAGCATGACAAGCTTGGCCCGCTGATTGCGCAACGCGCCGACGGCCGGGTTCGTGCGTGACCAGAACGCGTCGAGCCCGCGCTCCAGACCAAGCCGGATCAGGCACGCGCACGCCCGCGGCCACCACCCGCCGTCGACCGCCCCCGCGCCGCCTGCAGGGGCGCGGACCGCACCGCCGCCGTTGTGACCGCCGCCATTACGTCCGTGGCCGCGAAGCATCGCATCGGCGGCGTCGAGATAGTCCGTCGCGACCGGCAGGCCAGCGTCGGGCAAACTCGCATCGGGCATTCCAACGTCGGGCAAGCTCTCGGCCGGCGAACTCCCGCGCGGCGGGCTCACACCGGTCACGCCTACGTGGAGCGCCCCAGCGTCGGAAGCGCGATCCGCGGGGCCTTCCGACGCGTTCACGCGAGCATCGCAACGAATGCGCGTACGTCATTGACCAGACCGCTGAGGTCGGGTACCGATCCGTTGTGTACGCCTTCCCGGCACGCCTTGAAAGCATCGCCGAACCGCCGGCCGTATCGGTTGATGCGGCTCATCACGTCGGCGCCTCGGTTCGCGTCGTCGAAGAGCGCGAGCGCCGCGATGGCCATCGTGCGCTTGGCGCTCGCAAGCGCGGACTCGATGTCGGCATGTCGCGCACCCGCCGCCAGCCGGTTGCGCCACACCATCCGCGCGAACGTCGCCTCCATCGCGGACCGGCACAGCTCGGCGACGACCGGCGCCCGCACCGCGTACGTCAGCTCGTCGGACTTCGCAACCGCGTACGCGTCGTCCAGGTATCGCGTCGCCGGATCGCTCGCCGGCCGGATCGTCACCACCGACTGCTCCGCCCGGACGACCTCGAGAACGTCGGCGTCGATCTCGAGACGTGCCACCGCCTCCGGCAGTCGGCTGTCGTGCGTGAACACCACGACTTGACGGTCCTCGGCGAGCGTCGACAGCACGCGCGCCAGACCATCGACCTTCGCGGGATCCATGCTCTGCACTGGATCGTCGATGACGACGAAGCGGAATGGGCTCTCCGCCGCACAACTGCGCGGCAGGAACGTGGCGAGGCCGAGCGCGTGCAACTCGCCCTGGCTCATCACGCCCAGCGCGGTGCCGTTATCCGCGCCATCGACGCTGACCGGGAACTCGACGCGGCGTCGCGTGTTGGTGCCGGCAAGCGTCATCGCGCCCAGCTCGACGTTGCTCTCCTGCCGCAACTCTCGCCAGATGCGTTGGGAATGCTCGGCGAACGGCGCGAGGCGCTCGTTGCGGATCTGCTCGCCGGACGCGCGCAGCCATTGCCGCGCTTGCCTGAGCCGTGTGATTCGTCGCTCGCAGTCCGGCAGGGTTCGCGCTCCGGCGAGCCAGCCATGCAATGCCGACGCTGCCGTGCGCCATGCGCTGTCCCGATCCTCAAGCCAGGCGCGCGCGTCCGCACGCGCGACGGTGACCGCCTCGGCGACCGCCGGATATGCCGCCACCAAGTGATCGGCGAGCGCAACCGGGTCGCTTGGCATGGCCCGCAGCACCGCGAGCGTCGCGCGCAGCACCGAGACATCCACACCGTCGACCTGGTCCGGGATGTGGACGTCCGCGCCGACGCTCGTTGCCGCCGACACGGCGTCCTGCAGCCGCTTCCGACCGGCTGCCGCGGCGGCGTGCGCCCGTTCCATGAGCTTCAGCGTTTCCGCCGCGCCACGGCGCCATTCCGCGTCGAGCCGCCCGGTCTGGCACATCGGACACGGCCCGTCGCCGACATCGTCGTGGTGCTCGATGCCGGACCGCAGGATGCCCGCGACCCGCAACGCGATCGTGGTTACCGTCGCGTCACGACCGCCGGCCTCGGCCGCCGAGGCACGCATATCCGCGGCGAGCGCCGACACGGTGGCGACGTCCGGCAGCGTCAGTTCGGCGATCGGCGCCACCCCGCGGGCGTTCGTGACGGCGTTGTGCGGCAACGGTTCCGCGGCGATGGCGTCCAACACCTCGACTGACGGCCGGACCTTCGTGAGTTCGGCCGCCGCGCGCCGGGCGCGGTCGTCGTCAACGGTCGATAGACGGGTACGGAGGGCTGCCGCGGCCGCCCGTACCCCGGTCAAGGTCTGCTCCTCGGTGCGGAGCGCGGCGCTCAGACGGCGATCGGCCTCGGTCAGCCCGTCGAGGCCGAGGATTGTGCCGAGCGCGTCGAAGATCGCGCTCGGCGTGCCGGCGATGAGGCGGCCGAGATCGGCGGCGGTGAGGAACGGGCGGTAGAGCGCGAGGGAACGGGCGAGCCCGAGGTCGTCGAGACTCGCGTACGTCCGGCCGGCGGCGGTCACCCGTACGGTCGGCGCGTCGAGCGCGGCGCCGGCCGCCCACTCGCGTCGTACGGTCGTCACGCCGGACGTTCCGTCCACCACCAGTTCGGTGGCGATCGCGCATGGCTCCGGCGCGTGCAGGTTGCGCCAACCGGTGCGCCAGACGCTGTTGCGCTCGGCCCAGCGGATGCTGTCTCCGGTCAACGACAGCTCGATGGCCTCGGCAAAGCTGGACTTGCCCGAGCCGTTGCGCCCGACCACGAGCGTGAGGCCCGGTCGCGCAGCGAACCGCAGCGTGCGCTCCGGTCCGACGCCGCGGAAGCCGGCGACGGTGACCGACGACAGGAACGTATGGTCGTTCGATCCGTCGGTGCGTTCGCGAACCTCGGCGACCCCGACAGGTTCGCCGGCCAGCGCGGCGTGCAGGTCGTCTGCACCGCTCAGCGCGCCGAGGACGAGGTCGGCGATCTCCCACGGCACAGCCTGCGCGGCCAGCCGATCGAAGAGGATGTTGTGCAGCGATGCGCCGCCTGGCGCTGTCATATCAGTCATCGCTTCCCCAGCCCGCCGAAGGTCCCTCGCCTGTACGCTTGTGAACACCGTACACACATCTGTCAATAGCGAAGGTACACAGCTGTGCCAAGTTCACGCGGCAAGATGGGCGCTGTGTACCATATCGGCAGGCCGGCGCGGGTGAGCCAGACCGAGTGAGCAGCGAGTGAGCAGCACCGAGGAGTCGTTGATGGCCGAGAGCAGCGAAGTCACCGCCGCCGACATTGCGCGGATCGCCGGTGTCGGGCGCGCTGCGGTGTCGAATTGGCGGCGCCGGCACGCCGACTTCCCTCGACCGGTGGGCGGCCCGACCACGAGCCCGACGTTCTCGCTCGACGAGGTGCAGGAGTGGCTGGAGGCGAATGGTCGCGCGGCCGGCGTGAACACGTCACTGCCCGTCGAACGGCGCTCGGATCGCTACACCGACGAACGGCTCGCCGACAGCATGGCCGCGCTACTTCCGCCGCTACGCGGTGGTGTCGTGCTCGATCCGGCGGCCGGCAGCGGCCAGTTGCTGCGTGCGGCGGCGGCGCGGTTCGGTTCCCGTACCAGCTATGTCGGTCAAGACCTCGACGGCGCCGGCGGATATCCGACCGGCAGTCCGCTCGTCGGCGACCAGCTTGCCGGCTACCGGCTCGCGGCGGACGCGGTGATCTGCGCTCCCCCGCTCGTGCCGGTGGACGTGTCGCTCGCGGACCGGCTGTGGGAGTTCGGTCCGCCCGCGCAGACCGACGGACCGCTGGCCTGGCTGCAGCTCGCGTTCGAGTACGTCAAACCCGGCGGTACGGCCATCGTGCTCATCCCCTACGGCATGGCGGTTCGCAGTTCCGGTCGCCGGATCCGCGCGGAACTGCTGCGCTCCGGAACGCTCCGACGCGTGATCGCGTTGCCGCAGCGGATCAGCGGCAGCTCGAGCATTCCGTTCCAGATCTGGATGCTGGAGCGGCCAACGGAGCGCCCGTCCTACACAGTGGCGATGGCTGACCTGAGCGACACAGAACGGTCGCAGCTTCCGCTCGAGCCGCGCGCGTGGCAGGCGGTGTTCGCCGACGAGTCGCGGACCCGGGACGTGCCAGCAATCGAGATGCTCGACGACGACGTGCTGTTCCTGCCGGCCGCGCACATCATGCCGCCGCGACGGGACTACGCCGGCGAGTTGACGGAGCTGGCCGCGCGGTACCGCGACGCGCTACGTACGGTCGCCGATCGCGCACCGATGTTCGGCGCCACGTCAGACTCCACGCCGATGCCGACCACCACGATCGCGGACCTCGCCCGTCTTGGCGCGCTGCAGTTCGCCGATCGACATGCACCGCTGGAAAACGGCGACGTGGTGATCTCGGGCGACCCGAACCGCTTCGACGCAACGGTTGTCGAGGCGACCGACGCGCCGCCACGGCGCTTCGAAGTGATCCGCTGCGACGCAGACCAGCTGGATCCGTATTTCGTCGCGTGCTTCCTCGGCTCAGAGGCGAACCGGCGGCAGGCGTCCGGCACGCTTGGGGGTACGTTCCGGTTGGACGTACGACGGGCCCGCATTCCTCGCGTGCCGCTGGACGAACAACGGCGCTATGCCGAGGCGTACCGTGCGATCGTCGACTTCGGCGGCCGCGCGGACGCGATCGCCGCCACCGCGACGGACGTCCTGCGCACCGCGATCGACGGCCTAACCGCCGGTGCGCTGCTGCCCACTCCCCCGAAGCGCTGAACCAGTTGACGACATCGCGCGAACACGTCGAACCCGCGGCCGACGAGTGGGTGCTGGCCGGACGCTATCGGGTGGACGCACCGATCGCGACCGGCGGCATGGGCGCGGTCTGGCGCGGGTACGACCAACAGCTCGACCGCCGCGTCGCGATCAAGTTGATGCATCGGCATGTCGCGTCGGGATGGCCGTCGTCGGCCTGGTCTGGTGATGCGGAGGCCGAAGCGTTCGCCGCCGCCGCAGCGGTCGACCGCGAGCGATTCCTGCGCGAGATCCGCACCACTGCGCGACTTGAGCTGCCCGGCATCCCGGCCGTCTACGACTGCGGCGTGGACGACTCGACCGACCGCATCTATCTCGTCATGCAGCTGCTCCACGGTCCGACGCTGCGGGACCTCATCGGGGAACGGGACTATGACTCCCATCCGAGCGGGTCCCATTCGAGCCCGGTCACCTGGGCGGCGGCCATCGCAGCACAGGTCGCCGCGACGTTGTCCGATGTTCACCGGGTCGATGTGGTGCATCGCGATATCAAGCCCAGCAACGTGATGGTGGTCGACGGCGGCGTCGTGAAACTGCTCGACTTCGGTGTCGCGATCCTGCACGGCGCGAGCGCGCTGCCGAAGCTGACCCAAGTGGGTACGACGGTCGGCACGCCGCCGTACATGTCCCGCGAACAAGCGCTCGGCAATCCGGTCGGCCCGCCGAGCGACGTGTACGGCCTCGGCTGCGTACTGCACGAGATGCTCACCGGCGAGGTGCCGTTCGTCGAGACGACGTTGCACTCCTACCGCGATCACCACATCAACACCCCGGCGACCTCGATGCGCGAGTCGCGCGCCGACATCCCTGAAGCGGTCGACGATCTCGTGCTCGCCATGCTAGCCAAGCAACCGCGCGAACGACCCGATGCCGAGACGGTGTACGAGGAGCTTCGCGCCGTCGTCAACGCCCGCGTTGGCCTCGAGTCGGTCGACCCGTTGGAGTCGTTGGACGGCCGCGATCCTCGCCTGCCGTTCGTACGGCCGCTCGGGCCACGACCGCGCACGCCCGGCGTTGCTGCGCAACATCTTGAGTCAGTCGCAGAGATGACCGTACCCGCGTTGTTGATCCGGGAACCGGAGACGGACCTGGCACCGGATCTCGCGCCTCCGCCGGCCGCCGCGCCGGCCGCGCCCTTGCCACGTCAGGCGCCCGCGTCGTCGGCGACGTTCGCCGCTGGCGACGAGCCCGCGGCTTTCGATGCGGCGGCAGCGTTCGGCGAGCCAGACGCAGTCGATGTGGACGAGGCGCTGGACGTTCGTGCTCGCGTCGCGGAGTTGCTGGACGCCGGCCAACCACAACTGGCCATCGACATCCTGACCGATGCCGTCGACCGTGCCGGCAGCCCGGCGTTGGCGCTCGAACTCACCGTGGACCTGGCGAGCACGCTGTTCGCGTCCGATGAGTTCGGGCGCGCCGCGCGCCTGCTCGACCGACTGGTGCCGTCGCTCGCTGTCCGGGACGGCGACGCGGACCCGACGGTGACGTATCTGCGTTATGCCGCCGGCGTGAGCCACGCCGAGATCGGGCACGTCGACCGCGCGGTGGCGTATTTCCGCGCCTACCTCGCGGTCGCCGATCCGGCCGACGAGCTTTATCGCGACGCCATGTTCCAGCTCGGCGTGATGCTGCACGCGGCGGGTCAGACCGCCGAAGCGCTTGCGGTGCTCCGAACGTTGCGGCCAATGCTGATTGACGCGTACGGCGAGGAGTCCGCGCACGTGCGCTCATTGGATCGCCGCATCGAGAACATCGTCGAGCACGGCTGACTCTGTTGCCTCTACTGGCCCGTGATGCGGCTAGTGGCCGTGATGCGGCTCGTGGCCGTGATGTGCATAGTGGCCGTGATATCGATGAACCACAGCGTGGCCCCGGCCGCGCGACATCATCCATCGGTTCAGCGGCGCGGTAAGCACGAATGCGACCGCGAGCGAGCCGGCCAGCGTTCCCCAAAACAGCAGGCTGGTCAATCCTGCGTCCATTGCTCCCGGCACGGCGACGATGACCGCGTTGTCGAGCAGCTCCATCGTCGCGATCGAGGCGGTGTCCGCGGCCAGCGCGATCTTTAGGGCCGCGCGCCATCCGATTCCGGCCCGCAGCACGCCCCGCATGGTCAGCGCATAGCCGAACACGAAGGCCAGCCCGATCGACAGCGCCACGGTCGCCGCGTTGTGGAGACCAACCGTCGTGCCGATCACCATGCCGAGCACCTCGCCGATGGCGCAGCCGGTAAGGCAGTGCAAGGTGGCTTGTGCCGCGGCGGACCAAGACACGGTGGTACGACTGCTGACCGTGCTCGGCGCCAGCTCGCCGTGCGGCGCCGGGCTGCGCGTAGCTGGGGCGTGACTCACGAGTCGCCTCCTACGTCGGTCGCGTCCTACGTCGATGGCCTCCTAGCAGGATACCCCCTGAGGGTATC
>DASTMZ010000193.1:0-2974 GCA_035713725.1 Micromonosporaceae bacterium | reverse complement strand
GGCTCCGGACTCAAGGTCGGCCTTGCGTTTGCCATTGGCGGACCCGGCGACCACGGCTTCAACGACCAGGCGCTCGCCGGTCTGACGATGGCGGAGCGTGACCTGCACGGCTCGGTCTCCGAAGTTCGTGCGCTATCCGCGCGCAGCGACGAGACCGAGGAGGACCAATATCAGCGGCTGCTCCTGCTATGCCAGGCCGGATTCGACCCGGTGATCGCGGTCGGATTCACGTATGCCGGCACCGACCCGTCCAACGGTCCGCTCGCGCGGGCGGCGCGGGCCTGCCCGAAGACGCGCTTCGCGATCGTCGACAGCGATGCAGTGCACGCGTCGAACGTGGCGAACCTCGTCTTCGCCGACGAGCAGGGCGCCTATCTGATGGGCGTGGCGGCCGCTTTGAAGTCGCGGACTCGGGTGGTGGGCATGGTGGGCGCTTGCCACAACTCGCTGATCGACCGGTTCCAGGCCGGGTACGACGCCGGCGCGGCAGCGCAGATGCCACCCGTACAGGTCAAGATCGGATATGTCTCGAACGATCCAGCGCGGTGCGACTTCACCAATGTCGGTGCGGCCCGGGCCGCCGCCGACGCGCTCTACGACGGCGGCGCGGACGTGGTGTTCCAGGTCGCTGGTGGCGCCGGTATCGGCGTCTTCCAGTCGGCGCAGGCCCATCATGCGATGGCCATCGGCGTGGACTCGGACCAGTACGTCACGGTCGGTCCGCCGTTGAACCAAGTGATCATCACGTCCGAGATCAAACGCGTCGATATCGCGGTCTTCACGTTCATCAAGTCGGTCGCGCACGGGACGTTCCGGTCGGGGGTACGCCGATACGACCTCACGGACGACGGGGTCACGTACGCCACCTCGGGCGGACAGATCGCCGACATTGTGACGACTTTGGAGAAGGACCGCGAAGCGATCATAGACCGGCATATCATCGTCCCGATCGCGCCATAACCGTCGTGACCTGGGGAAATGTCTCAGTCGGAGATTTGTCATACCAGGCCGGTCATGACGGGGCGCGGCGAACCGCCTCGGGACGGACGGCGCAATGTATCGTGTCGCCATCATCGGGCGCCGTACGGCACCGCCGGGGGCGTGGTGTCGGGGAAGGGGAACGTCGTGCAAGCCAAGCAGGTCGTGCGGCTCTTTGCTGGAATGGCCGCCGGGAGCCTTGTCGTGGCGCTCGGCGCTTGCGGAAGCGCGCCGTCGGGTACGTCGTCGACGCCGAAGGCCGCGGCTTCGGGTAAGAAGATCCTGGCCTGCATGGTCACGGATACTGGTGGCATCGACGACAAGTCGTTCAACCAGTCCGCCTGGGGCGGCCTTGAAGCAGCGAAGAAAGCCAATCCGAACATCAGCACAACGTATGTCGCGTCCACTACGGAAACCGACTACGAGCCGAATCTGACGAACTTCACCACTCACTCGCCAGCCTGCAATTTCATCCTTGCGGTTGGCGGTCTGATGGGTGCGGCGACGGACAAGGTCGCGAAGGCGAACACGAATACGCAGTTCGGCATCGTCGACTCCACAAGCGATGCGCCGAACATCTACGCGATGCAGTTCGACACGGCGCAGGCCGCGTACCTCGCCGGCTACCTGGCCGCGGGCATGACGAAGACCGGCAAGGTCGGCACGTACGGCGGCCTCAAGATCCCGCCGGTGACCATCTTCATGGACGGCTTCGCGGACGGCGTCGCGCACTACAACCAGGTCAAGGGCAAGAACGTGCAGGTGCTCGGCTGGAGCAAGTCGGCACAGAACGGCCTGTTCGCGAACAGCTTCTCCGACCAGGCGAAGGGCAAGCAGCTCGGCGAGCAGCTGAACAGTCAGGGCGCCGACATCATCCTGCCGGTCGCCGGCGGCGTCGGCCTCGGCACCGCCGCGGACGCGCAGTCCAGCGGCAAGTTCCTGGTGATCTGGGTAGACCAGGACGGCTGCGTGAGTGCGGCGCAATACTGTTCGGTCTTCCTGACCACGGTCCAGAAGAACATCTCGGCTGCGGTGCAGGACGCGGCACAGAAGGTCTCGCTCGGCACGCTCACCGGCCGCGGCACGATCGGTACGCTCGCCAACAATGGTGTGCAGCTCGCGCCGTACCACGACTTCGCAAGCAAGATCCCGCAGTCCTTGCAGAGCGAGGTCGATCAGCTGAAGCAGCAGATCATCTCCGGACAGATCAAGGTCACATCGCCGGCCCAACCAACTCAGTAACACAGGCGATTGCCGACCGGCGGGGCTCGACGCACAATCGAGCCCGGCCGGTTCGGCGTTTGACCGGGTGATACGACGCGGCTTAACCGAAGACGAGCGGAGGTGCAGTGTGAGACTCGAGCTGCACGGCATCACCAAGCGATTCGGTGACCTCGTCGCGAACGACCACATCGACCTGGCCGTCGAGCCGGGGGAGATCCACGCGCTGCTGGGCGAGAACGGCGCCGGCAAGTCCACGCTGATGAACGTCCTCTACGGGCTGCTGCAGCCGGACGAGGGCGAGATCCGCGTGGACGGCGAAAAGATCGTCATCCATCGCCCGGCCGACGCGATCGCCGCCGGCATCGGCATGGTGCACCAGCACTTCATGCTCGTGCCGGTGTTCACCGTCGCGGACAACGTCATGCTCGGCGCCGAACGGACCCGCGGCCTGTTCCGGTTCCTCAACCGGAGCGCGGCACGCAAGCTGGTCCGTGAGGTGTCCGGGCAGTACGGCCTGCCGGTCGACCCGAACGCAACGATCGAGGATATGCCGGTCGGCGCCCAGCAGCGCGTCGAGATCGTCAAGGCGTTGACCAGGGACGTCGACCTCCTGATCCTCGACGAACCGACCGCGGTGCTGACGCCCCAGGAGACCGACGACCTGCTCGACGTCATGCGCCGGTTGAAGGCGGCCGGCAAGTCGATCGTGTTCATCACGCACAAGCTGAAAGAGGTCAAGGCCATCGCCGACCGGATCACGGTGATCCGGCGC
>DASTMZ010000192.1:0-61280 GCA_035713725.1 Micromonosporaceae bacterium | reverse complement strand
GAGCGTATGGAGGCCGTCTTCGACGACCCGTACATCCTGATCGCCAACAGCAAGATCTCGTCCGTCAAGGACCTGCTGCCGCTGCTGGAGAAGGTCATGCAGGGCGGCAAGCCGCTGGTCATCATCGCCGAGGACGTGGAGGGCGAGGCCCTGGCCACGCTCATCGTCAACAAGGTGCGCGGCACCTTCAAGTCCGTCGCCGTCAAGGCGCCGGGCTTCGGCGACCGCCGCAAGGCCATGCTGCAGGACATCGCCACCCTCACCGGTGGCCAGGTCATCAGCGAGGAGATCGGCCTCAAGCTGGAGAACGCCACGCTCGACCTGCTCGGCAAGGCCCGCAAGGTCGTCATCACCAAGGACGAGACCACCATCGTCGACGGTGGCGGCGACGCGGACCAGATCTCCGGCCGGGTCAACCAGATCCGCGCCGAGATCGAGAAGAGCGACTCCGACTACGACCGCGAGAAGCTCCAGGAGCGCCTGGCCAAGCTCGCCGGCGGCGTCGCCGTCATCAAGGTCGGCGCGGCCACCGAGGTCGAGCTGAAGGAGCGCAAGCACCGCATCGAGGACGCCGTTCGCAACGCGAAGGCGGCCGTCGAGGAGGGCATCGTCGCCGGTGGCGGCGTCGCGCTCGTGCAGGCCGGCAAGACCGCGTTCGACAAGCTGGACCTGGTCGGCGACGAGGCGACTGGGGCGACCATCGTCAAGGTGGCGCTCGATGCGCCGCTGCGCCAGATCGCCGTCAACGCCGGCCTCGAGGGCGGCGTCGTGGTGGAGAAGGTGCGCAACCTGCAGATCGGTCACGGCCTGAACGCCGCGACCGGCGAGTACGTCGACATGCTCGCGGCCGGCATCCCCGACCCGACGAAGGTCGTGCGCTCGGCGCTGCAGAACGCCGCCTCGATCGCGGCACTGTTCCTGACGACCGAGGCGGTCGTCGCGGACAAGCCCGAGAAGGCGGCCGCTCCGGCCGGTGCTCCGGGCGGCGGTGACATGGACTTCTAGGAAGTCCGGCAACACGAACCAGCGGTGGGCGGGTCGCTTCGGCGGCCCGCCCACTGTTCGCGTCCCGGCTGGTGGTGCCCTGCGGCTGTGTCAGACCGCCACGGTCACGTCGCAAAGGCTCAGCCGCACAGCTCGAACCAGTGATGGAACCGGCCGGCGAACGGCTCGGTGCCGTCGCCCAATGCACTTTCCAACCATTTCGCGGCGGCCCGCGCGGACGCGATCACATCGGCGGGATAGCCGTAGCGTTTTTGATGCATCGCGAACTCGTCCTCGTCGACAACCGTGACCGCGCCGCCGTCGCGATAGCGGCAGACGTCCAGATCGAGATCGACCGTCCGCACCTCGCCGGCGTGCGCCCACTCGACCGGCGTTCCGACATCGCAGTAGATCTCCAGCTTGTTCGGCGACGCGAGGAACAGCGCGGACCACCATGCCCCACGAGGAAGCAGTTTGACTCGCGGTTCGGCGGTCAAATACCTCGAGATGTTCCTGCCGCGTCGGTATTCCGTGCCGACCTGACCGCCGAGCCAGACGCCGTACTCGTCCTCGCCGAGTCGCCGCATCCGGTAGTGCCAATGGAGGCTTCCGTCGTATTTGTACGAGACGACACGCACCGTGTCCCGCGCGCGCCCCGTCACCTCGCGAATGTAGCGCACGACGACTCACGGGTAGGGTCGTCGCATGGCCGATGGGACCGTCGTCGCGCAAGACATGCAGATCGAGCGCATTCGTACTCTTCTCGCGACCGCACCCGTCATCGACGGACACAACGACCTACCGTGGACGGTCCGTGGCCGTACCCGTTATGACCTGTCTGGCCTGGACGTGTCGACAGACCTGACCGCGACCGGGTTGCACACCGACATCCCTCGGCTGCGTGCCGGCGGGGTCGGCGCCCAATTCTGGTCCGTCTTCGTGCCGTGCAGCTTGTCCGGCGAGGCAGCCGTCACCGCGACGCTCGAACAGATCGACTTCGTTTACCAGCTGGCCGCCCGGTATCCGAAGGACTTCGTGGTTGCGCGTACGGCGGATGAGGTCGAAGCCGCACACGCCGCGGGCCGCATCGCATCGCTGATTGGCGTGGAGGGCGGGCATTCGATCGCGAACTCGCTCGGCACGTTGCGCATGCTCGCCGCGCTCGGCACTCGCTACATGACCCTGACCCACTCGAACAACACCGCGTGGGCGGACAGCGCCACGGATGAGCCAGCGGTGGGTGGGTTGTCGGCCTTCGGGCAAGAAGTGGTACGGGAATGCAACCGCCTCGGCGTGATGGCGGATCTGTCGCACGTCGCGCCGACCACCATGCACGCTGCGCTGGATGTGTCTACCGCGCCGGCGTTTTTCTCGCACTCGAGCGCACGCGCCGTGACCGACCATCCGCGCAACGTGCCCGACGACGTGCTGATCCGGGTACGGGACACGGATGGTGTCGTGATGGTCACGTTCGTCTCCGGCTTCGTGAACGCGGCATGTCACGAGTGGATGGACGCGCTCCTGGTGTTCCAGCGCGGGATCGTCGACGAGCACGATGGCGACGGAACGGGTGTCCGCGAAGCGATCGACGCTTATGTCGCCGAACATCCACGCCCGGCGTGTTCGGTCACCAACGTCGCGGACCACGTCGAACACGTACGTGATGTGGCCGGCATTGACGCGGTCGGGCTCGGCAGCGACTTCGACGGGTTCACCGGACCGCCGGACGGGCTGGCCGACGTGTCAGCCTACCCGAATCTGCTTGCCGAGCTGGCCGACCGTGGGTGGTCCGACGACGACCTCGGCAAGCTCACGTGGCGCAACGCCGTCCGTGTGCTGCGCGACACCGAGGCCGCGGCGCGGGCGGCGCAGGCCACCCGCGGACCGTCGTTGGCGACGCTGGACGAGGCGCCCGCCGAGGCGTGACGCGGGCCGCGTCATGGCCAGAGCCGGCCACTGAACCGCGTGCATCCACGCCGCGGCGAGGCGGGCGGGCGTTACCGTTGACGGCGTGCGACGAGATCCCGCCGTATCACGCTTTGCCGCTGGCGCACTGTCGCCGGCCCGACGTGCCACCGACCTCGCCCGGCTGCGGAGCGAACGCTTCGATGTCCTGATCATCGGCGGTGGAGTGACCGGAGTGGGCGCCGCGCTGGATGCCGCGTCGCGCGGCCTGTCTGTGGCACTGGTCGAGGCACGGGACCTCGCATCCGGTACGTCCAGCCGGTCCAGCAAGCTCATCCACGGCGGCCTGCGCTATCTCGAGCAACTTGAGTTCGGGCTGGTACACGAGGCGTTGCGCGAGCGCGGACTGCTCGCCACCCGACTCGCCCCGCATCTGGTCCGGCCGGTGCCGATCCTCGTACCGCTGACCACGAGTCCGATGACCGGCTTGTCACCGGTACACGTGGTCGGGGGTTCGCACGCGGCTGCGACGCCGGCGCGACGCCTGGCCGGCCAGGGGCGTGAGATCGCATACCGCTTGTGGCAGCGCGGCTACCTGGGCGCCGGAGTGGCGCTTTACGACGTGTTCGCCGGCCTCGTCGGCGGACAGCGAGGCATGCCACCGCACCGCCATCTGTCGAAGTCCAGCGCGCGACGGCTGTTCCCGTCGCTGCGGGAGGACACCCTCGCCGGTGCGATCCGCTACTACGACGGGCAGGTCGACGACGCACGCTATGTGGCCACCATGGCGCGGACGGCGGCAAGCCTCGGCGCCGCGATCGTGACGTCGGCCGCCGCGGTCTCGTTGCTGCGTGATGCGCGCGAGGTCACCGGGGCACGAGTCCGAGACATGGAGACCGGCGAGGAGTTCGACGTTGCGGCGCGAACGGTGGTGGCGGCCGCCGGCGTGTGGAGCGACGACATCGCGGGGCTCCTGAGTGGACCGAGCGCGCCGACCCGCGCCGGTCTGCGGGTACGAGCCAGCAAAGGCGTACACCTGGTGGTGCCACGGTCGGCGATTTCCGGCGACGCCGGGTTGATTCTGCGTACCGCGACGTCGGTGCTGTTCGTCTTGCCGTGGGGCGGGCACTGGATCATCGGTACCACCGACACGGACTGGTCGCTGGACCGTAGTCATCCGGCCGCGTCCGCCCGTGACATCGTCTACCTGCTGGACCAGGTGAACGGCTGGCTCGATCGGCCGGTGACACCGGATGACATCGAGGGCGTCTACGCCGGACTGCGCCCGCTGCTGTCCGGCGAGGACGAGCAGACGTCCGCGCTGTCCCGCGAGCATGCGGTCGTCGAGCCGATGCTCGGCATCATGGTGGTGGCCGGCGGGAAATACACGACGTACCGCGTGATGGCCGCGGACGTGATCGACCGGGTGGTACGCCGGCTGGGAACGTTCGGGTTGGACGGCCCGCCCGCGTCGCACACCGATCGCCTGCCGCTGCTCGGAGCGGACGGGTTTCCGGCGATGTGGCAAAACCGCGCCGACATCGCGCGCCGCCGCGGCATCGCGGTCGGCGTGTTCGAGCACTTGCTCGAGCGCTACGGAACGCTCGCCACCGACGTGCTCACGCTGGTCGACGCGGATCCTCGGCTCGGGCGTCCGCTCGCCGGTGCGCCGGAATATCTGGCCGCCGAGGTCGTGTACGCGGTCACCGCCGAAGGTGCGCTGCACGTGGAGGACGTGTTGACCCGGCGTACCCGCATCTCGATCGAGACCGCCCACCGCGGCGCGGAAAGCGCCGAGGCGACCGCGGAGTTGATGGCCCCGCTGCTCGGCTGGGACGAGGCGGCACGCGACCGGGAGGTGGTCAACTACCTCGCGCGCGTGGAGGCCGAGCGCGAATCGCAGCGCATGCCTGACGACTTGACCGCGGACGCCGCGCGACTCGGCGCGGCGGAGGTGCGGCTCGGGTTGCCGCGCCGGTCCGCGCCGGTGGGCGGCTAGCGAACGTTCTGTGCGTCGTCTGGTGCGGCGCCGCGAGCGCCAGTCGCGATGACCTTGCCGGGGTTCATCAGGTTGGCTGGGTCGAGCGCGTGCTTGATGGCGCGGTGCACGCGGAGACCGACGGGCCCCAGCTCGGTGGCGAGCCAGTCGCGCTTGAGTGTGCCGACGCCGTGCTCGCCGGTGACCGTGCCGCCGAGGGACAGCCCGAGCGCGAGGATCGCGTTGAACACCTGCCGTCCCGCGTCAACGCTCGACTCGTCGCGCCGATCGACGACGATGATCGGGTGGAGGTTGCCGTCGCCGGCGTGGCCGATCATCCCGACCGGTACGCCCGACTCGGCGCTGATCTTCTCGACGCCCTCGATCATCTCGGTGAGCCGGGATACCGGCACCGCAACGTCGTCGATGATCAGTGCGCCGCCGTCGCCGTACGTGGTGCGGGCCAGCCGTTCCATCGCCGGGTGCGCAAGTCGCCGAGCGGCAAGCAACGCGGCCGCCTCGTCCGCATCGGACGCGGTGAACGTCTCGGTCGCGCCGGCCGCCTCGCAGAGCGCCGCGAGGTGTGCGATGTCGGCGGGTGCCCGCTCACCGGTGTCAACGGCGGCGAGCAGCTGTGCGATCGGCGGCGCGCCGCCCGGCTGGTTTAGCCCCATCGGTCGCAGCGCCTCGATGGCGCCGAGATGCGTACGGTCGATCAGCTCCAACATGCTCGGTGTCGCGCCGCTCGTCACAATCGCGGTCACCGCTGCACCGGCCGCGGCAACGCTGGGGAACGTGGCGGCGAGCGTCAGCCCAGGTTCGGCCATGGGCCGCAACGCGACGGTGATCTCGGTGATGATGCCGAGCGTGCCCTCCGCGCCGACGAAGAGATGCGTCAAGTCATAGCCGGCCACGCCCTTCGCGGTGCGCCGACCGCAGCGCAGCACCTCGCCGTCCGCGAGCACGACCTCCAGCCCGAGCACGTACGCGCTGGTCACGCCGTACTTGACGCAGCACATGCCGCCGGCGTTGGTGGACACGTTGCCGCCGATGGTCGACGACTCCCACGAGCCGGGGTCCGGCGGGTAGCGGAGCCCCGCCTCGGCGACCGCGGCGGCTAGTCGGGCGTTGACGACGCCGGGCTGCACCACGGCGAGTCGGTTGACCGCGTCGACTTCGAGTACGCGATCCATCGCGGTCATGGACACCACGATCGAGCCGTCGACTGCGTTCGCCGCGCCGGCGAGCCCGGTGCGAGCGCCTTGCGGGACGAGTGGAATTCCGTGTGCCGCCGCGATCCGGACGATTGCGCTGACTTCGGCGGTGCTTCGCGGCCGTACGACTGCGAGTGGCGTACCAGAGTCGCACAGGTCGGCCTCGTCACGTCGATAGCCGCGCAGCAGATCCGGATCGGTCACCACGGTGGTGACTTCGGCGAGTTCGGCGAGGACTCCGGGGGAGGGCGTCATGCGTCGAGAGCCTAGCCGCGACCGTCCGGAGTGGGCTGGGTGCCGCGGCCCTCGAGCAGCGGCGTCGTTCGACGCCAGCGGACGCCTTCTGCTGCGTCGCGTCGCCGTCGGGCGATCCCGGCGAGTGCCTCAAGCACGATTCGGTTGCCGAGCAACGCAGTGATCTCCGCGTGGTCGTACGGCGGCGAGACCTCCACCACGTCCATCCCGGTCACCGGCAACTCGTGGCAGATGCGCGACACGGCATCGAGAAGCTGCCGTGCGGTCATTCCGCCCGGCTCCGGCGTACCCGTGCCGGGCGCGTGACCGGGGTCGCAGACGTCCACGTCGACCGAGAGGAACACCGAGTCGCAACCATCGAGGGCGATCGCGAACGCCTCGTCGAGCACGGCATCGAGGCCGCGGTCCACGATCTCGCTCATGTGATAGGAGTTCATGCCGTGGTCGGCCATCCAGTCGAGGATCTCCGGTCCCGGCCAGTAGCCGCGCAGACCGAGCTGCAGGAACCGGTCGCCGCGGACGGCGCCCGACTCGATGAGCAACCGCATCGGATGGCCGTGGCCGTAGAGCGAGCCATACGTGATGTCGCCGGTGTCGGCGTGCGCGTCGAAGTGGATGACGGAAACCTTGCCGGCACCGGTGTGCCGTGACACGCCGGTCACGTCCGGCCACGTGATCGTATGGTCGCCGCCGAGGATCACCGGGACTGCGCCGTGTGTCGCCACGAACGCGACGGCCTCCTCGATGGCCGTACAACTGCGAAGGATCTCGCCGCTATAGGTCTCCACGTCTCCGGCGTCCTTGACGACGAGGTCGGTGGACAGCGGCTCGACACGCATCGACATGTGCGGACGCTTGCCGTCATATCCGAGGTAGTCGCAGCCTCGGATGGCGGCCGGGCCAAAACGGGTGCCGGGTCGGTGCGACGTGCCGCCGTCGAACGGCGCGCCGATGATCACCACATCGGCGTCGGCGTACGTCTCCGGATCCTGCCAGTCGCACGCCGGCACGCCGTTGAACGTGAAGTCCGGGCCGTACATGTGTCCGTATCGCGTCATGGCTGTCACGCTAGCGTGAACGCATGATCCTGGTGGACGACCCGGTGTGGCCCGGGCGCGGTCGGGCAGCCGGGCGGCTGTGGGCTCACCTCGTCAGCGACGTGTCCTACCACGAGCTGCACGCGTTCGCGGAGATGCTGGGCGCGCCGCGGCGCGGATTCGAGCGCGACCACTACGACATCCCGGCCGAGATGGTGCCGCGCGCGCTGTCGCTTGGCGCGGCTCACGTCACGTCGAAGGAACTCGTCCGGCGGCTCACCGCCGCCGGCCTGCGCCGTCCGAAACATCGGCGGCCGGCGTAACCGTGAGGTCCTTGTCCTCCATCTCCCACGCGTGGTCCATCACGTGGAACGCGGAGTGTCGAAGCAAGAACGGCAGCGACCATGACCGCATCGGCCGGTTGATTTCACCGCGGTGGTACGCCCTGATCGCCTCGAGATACGACGCCCGGTAGGCCGGCAGGGCGTCCCCCATGGCGCCGTACTCCGGAATGCTCAGCCCGACCCGCTTCGCGAATTCCTCGCTCTCGTTGCGGATCACGTGCCTGATGATGTGGTCACGGTCGCGCCCGCCACCGCGCGGGCCCTTGGCCATCTCCGGGGACACCCGCGCGCCGACCGCGTCGAAATATGCCCAGCACGCCTGCAGCAAAGCGATCCTACGTTCGAGTTCGGCATCCGTCATCGGTCCCGCTTCGAAGGAACTCGGTGCGAACGAGATGCCCCAGAAATCGGTCGAGCCGGGCCCGACCCTGTCCTCGACGACGTCGAAGCTGCCGGCACGATCGAACTGCCTGCCGAAGCGCGCCGCTGCGGCGACGGGTCGGTAGCGATCGCGATATGCCTCGAGCGTCGACAGCGCCTCGTCCACGGTCTTCGCGCCGCGGCTCCAGCCGGACCAGTCGAGGGCATATGCCACGAAGCGCTTTCCCTTGGGTCCTCGCTCGAGGACGACGCGTACTGCCATGGCTGCCTCCCGCCGGCAGCCTAGGGCATCGGTCCGACGGACAGCTCGCGCAACTCGTCGCGCAGGTTCGCGCGCGCCCGTGCCTCCCAGGCATCGCGATGCGGCGCAAGGTGATAGATCGGATCAAGAGCCAGGAGATTCGCTAGTACGGTCGACCGCCCGGCCCGAAACGCGTCGTCGGGCACGTGGGCGTACTCGGCGCGGATTTGTTCGGCGTAGTGGCGGTATCGGTCCGGCCCGGTGCCGAGGATCGCGAGATCCGCATCGGCGAGCAGCGCGCCGTTCGGGTCGCCCGGAGCGACTTGGTGATCGGCGGTCAGCAGCACAAGCCGTACCGCCTCTGCGGTCTGCTCGCCGGTAACCGCAAGGCGCGGCAGCATCGCCGCGGCCAGATCGGCGCTCGCGCGTTCGTTCGCGCCCGGATCCCGCGACCGCGGATCGTAGACGGCGTCGTGGAACCACGTCGCGAGCCGGACGGCCGACAGGTCCGTACCGGCGAACGACTCGGCACCGGCAAACGACTCGGCCGCGTCGACGACGTCGAGCATGAACGTCAAGTGGTCGACGGTGTGATAGCGGCGCGCCGGTTCGGACCATCGGTCGAGCAGATCCGCTCCGGCCGCATCCGCGGCCGCGCTCGCCGTCGCCGTCGTCGCCGACATCGCGGTCGACGTTGCCGCCGTGGCCGTCGACCACAAGGCGGCCGGCAGCGCCGCACGCCATCGAGCAAGCAGCTTCGTGCGTTCCGCCGGAGTCAGCGCCACGATCGCACCAGCCGTCCGACCTACGACGCGAGTACGTCGTCCGCGTCGACGATCGTGTACGCGTAGCCCTGCTCGGCAAGGAACCGCTGGCGGTGCGCGGCGTATTCGGTGTCGATCGTGTCGCGGGCGACGACCGTGTAGAAATGCGCCTGCCGGCCGTCCGCCTTCGGCCGCAGGATGCGCCCGAGCCGCTGTGCCTCCTCCTGGCGCGAGCCGAACGTACCCGAGACTTGGATCGCGACCGCTGCCTCGGGCAGGTCGATGGAGAAGTTGCCGACCTTCGAGATGACGAGCGTCGGCACCTCGCCGTTGCGGAACGCGTCGAAGAGGCGCTCGCGCTCCTTCGTCGTCGTCGAGCCCTGCACGATCGGCGCGTCGAGGAATTCGCTGAGCGCGTGCAACTGGTCGATGTACGCGCCGATCACCAGCACCTGATCGCCGTGGTGCCGCTCGACGAGCTTGCGTACCAACGGCAGCTTCGTTCGGGCGGTGGCCGCGACGCGGTAGCGCTCCTCGGGCTCGGATGTCGCGTACGCCATGCGTTCCGCGTCGGTGAGCGTCACGCGTACCTCGGTGCAGTCGGCCGGCGCGATCCACCCCTGTGCCTCGATGTCCTTCCACGGCGCGTCGTAGCGCTTCGGGCCGATCAGCGAGAACACGTCGCCCTCGCGACCGTCCTCGCGGACCAGCGTCGCGGTGAGACCGAGACGGCGCCGCGCCTGCAGATCGGCAGTGAACCGGAAGATCGGCGCGGGCAGCAGGTGCACCTCGTCGTAGATGACCAGGCCCCAGTCCCGCGCGCCGAACACGTCGAGGTGCGCGAACGCGCCGCCGCGACGGGTCGTCAGCACCTGGTACGTGGCGATCGTCACCGGGCGGATTTCCTTGCGCTCGCCGGAGTATTCGCCGATCTCGTCGGCGGTCAGCGAGGTCCGTGCGATCAGCTCACGCTTCCATTGCCGGCCGGCGACCGTGTTCGTCACGAGGATGAGCGTCGTCGCCTTCGCTTCGGCCATCGCGGCCGCACCGACCAGCGTCTTGCCGGCGCCGCATGGGAGCACGACGACACCTGAGCCGCCGGCCCAGAAGTGGTCGACCGCCTCGTGTTGGTACGAGCGAAGCGACCAGCCGTCTTCCGTCAAGTCGATCGGGTGCGCCTCGCCGTCCACATATCCGGCGAGATCTTCGGCCGGCCAGCCGAGCTTCAGCAGCGCCTGCTTGAGCCGGCCGCGCTCGGACGGGTGCACCGCGATGGTGTCCGAGTCGACGTGTGCGCCGAGCATTCCGGCCAGCTTCTTCGACTTCGCGACCTCGACGAGCACCGCACGGTCGAGACCGCGCAGCACCAGACCGTGCGCCGGATCGTGGACGAGTTGCAGGCGACCGTAGCGGTCCATCGTCTCCGCGACGTCGACGAGCAGCGCATGCGGCACCGGGTAGCGCGAATACGTCAACAGTGCGTCCACGACGGACTCCGCGTCGTGGCCGGCAGCGCGTGCGTTCCAGAGTCCGAGTGGCGTCAGGCGATAGGTGTGTACGTGTTCCGGAGAGCGCTCGAGTTCGGCGAACGGCGCGATCGCCATCCGGCACGGGCGCGCGTCGGGGTGGTCGACCTCAAGCAGGAGTGTCTTGTCGGACTGGACGATCAATGGTCCGTTGGTCACACGTACGCTCCCCGGTTGGCGGCGCGCGCCGCAGAACTCGACGGGCGGCCGATGGCGGCCCTGGCGCGGCCGCGAAGTCCAAGTCTTGCACGCTCCGGCGGACCGTCCGGCGCATCGTCGCGCACCCATTGGTTCGATGTGCTGACCAAAAGAATTAGTTCGTGGCCCGGGTGCAACCGCCCTCGGACGACCGGTCGTCTAACCGTTATGCATGGCGCGCGGAGTTAGCGAGTCCCGCGCTGCTTCGCAGGGCACTGGACCAGTGTCGCCGCGCTGGTGCCGTGGTGCGAGCCGTGCATGCGGTGCCGGATGCACGCGTTCGGACCGTTGGGTAGCACGGGCGGGTGCGTTTGGGGGCGCACCCGCCCCGCGACCTGGCCACCGGGGGCGAGCGCGTGATCCGCACCGCAGGCTCGCATATTGTCGACCGTCCGCGCTGATGAGACGCTAAGCCGCGTCGCCAGCCGCACGGGTGTGCGACTGCTGGGTGTGCGACTGCTGGGTGTGAAACTGCAGGTGTGCAAGTGCATGGTCGTATGCGCGTGCTGGGAGCTGGAATGACGTCACCGCCGGACGGCCCAGATCGTGACGCCTCGGACCGCGACGGCCCAGATCGTGACGCCTCGGACCGCGACGGCCCAGATCGTGACGGGCCGGACCGCGACGAGCCGGCGTCAGAGTCGGGTCAGCGCCTGCCGCGATGGTTGCTGATCGTCGCGGCGTCGGCGTTGGTCGGGCTGGCCGTCGCGTGGTTCCTGATCTCGTATTTCGGGACTCACGACGACTTCGTGGACGCGGTGACCGAGGGGATCGGCGCGGCGCTCGGACTCCTGATCGTGATGTCCATCGCCGGTGCAGTGGCGTCCGCGCGAACGGCGAATCGCGACCGCGACAAGCCAGGGCAACCGCGTCAGTAACGATCGGCCCACGCAAGCGACGGCGCGTTCGGTGCGTTGTGGCGGGCGCGGCGACCTGCCGGCCGAGGCCTGCCGCTAGTCGTCGACCACGGCGGCAGTGATGCGATGCAGCGCGAACGTGTGCAACGTATCGGTGCGCTCGTCCTGGGCACGGAGATAACCGGCGCCGATCGACACCGGCCGCAGCAGTCGCGACATCGTGGCGCCGTGCGGATCGACGTAGCCGACCCAGACGAGTGACTTATCCCGGATGGCCTGCTGCAACACCGCCATCGCCTGGGTGTGCGCATGGGTGTCGGCGGCCGGCGACCGTACGCTGTCCGGACCCCGCCTGGCCCGTCGCGCCGCGACGTCGCCACGGCGCATCGCCTCGACAGCGGCGGCGAGCCGCGGTCCGGTCGGTGCCCGCCCGGAGTCGGCGACGGTGGCGTAGGACAACGTGTTGCGCCGTGGCGGCGCGCGGAACGCCCTGGTGCGCGCAATCACCAGGCCACCGCCGACATCCTCCTGCACCGGCGCGTACCCGGCCGATCGCAACTCGTCGAGCACACGGCTGACCAGATAGGGCGTGACGACGACGGTGGGAGCGATCACGCGCAGCGCCAGCCCGGCGAGCCGCCGATCCGTGGCAACCTCGGTCAACAGCGCGACGTCCTCGCTGCGCAGATAGCAGCCGGCCGCGCCGAGCCGCAGCCCGCCGTGGCGGCGGCTGACGTCGTCGATCAGGTACGTCAGCGCCTGCGGTACCGGCGTCCGCGAGCGGCGTGTGAACATCGCGTGCAGGTCGGTCGCGCTGTGTCCGGCGTCCAGTGCCCGTCGGATGCTGTCCCGCGTGACGCGGTAGACCGACGCGCCGCCCGCCGATTCGTGGTCGGCGACGAGCGCCAGTTCGGCGGCAAGGCCGGTCTCCGGTCGGCCGGGCACGACGACGCTGAGATCCGCTTGTACGAGGATGTGGTCCACCGGCGGCGGCAGCAACTTGTCGAGGACGGCAACGGCGCGTGACGGTGCCGCCGGTGCACTGGACGTGAGTCCCAACGGGTCGCCGTCCGGGTCGGCCGCGGCCGCCGTGGCGTCGTCGAGCAGCAGACGACCGTACGACGTCAGCACCGCAATGCGTGCACCGCCGCCGGGCGTAGCCGGTCCACCCGACGCGATGATGCCCAGCAAAGCGGCCTCCGTAAGGATCCAGCGCACCGGATCCGCGGCCGACGGGTCGGCAGTTCCCGGCTGCCACGGAGACCGGCGCGGTGCCTGCCAATGCAGCGAGGCGAGCAGGTGGTTTTCGGTTGGCGCGCCGGCGGCAAGCAGGTTCAGGACAGTGGAGCGCAGTCGTGGCGCTCCGGTGCGCTCCAGATCCGGGCCGAGGACGCTCGCGACCGCCCGACGCACACCACGGCCGGCCGCGCCGTTTCGGCCGGCACGGTGCGACGAATCGCCGATGCGCCGCAAGCCGATGTCCGAGACAGCGCCACTCGGCGGCACACCGCCGTTCGGCACACCGCCGTTTGGCTCGCCGACGTTGGGCACACTGCCGTTCGGTTCATCGCCGTTCGGGACAGCATTACGTGGCGCTGCACTGCTCGGGGCTGCACTGTTCGGGGCGGTGCGGCTCGCGCCGGCCTCGTCCGCCGAGACGGCGCCACCCAAGCCGGCGTCCGAAGCAGAGACCCCGCCGTCCGAAACAGACTCTTCGTCCGATGCCACACGAACGTCCGCGTCCGGCGTGGTGGCTCGCCGCGTCGCCGCGCCCGGCTGTCGCGTCATGGCTAGCCACGCTCGCGCGAGGCGAATCCAGCGCTGCGCGGCCGATGCTTCAAGCCACTGGTCGTAGGCCAGCGTCGGCAGAAACCGCGGCTCGCCGGTGGAACCGAATGTCGCGCCGTCGGTCTCGCCCAGCAGGCCGGCCGCCGCGGTCACCTCGAGCAGCACAGCCGCGACGGATTCGTCGATGCCGGCCGCGCGGGCGACTCGCCGAAGGTCCCGGATGCCGACGCCGCCGGTACGCAGTGCCTGTGCTGGCTCGTCGGCGAGTTCGGCGAGAACGTCCTCGGCATGCCGAACCACCTCCATCACCTGGCCGGCACCGGCGGAGTCGACTGCCTTCCCGGCGCGCGATGGGCCGGGCGAAGTCGGCGCGTGTGGATGCAGCGGACCGAGCAGACCGTCGCGCCGCAGCGCGATCGCGACCTCGCGTGGCAACTCGACCGTGTCGTCCGAGACGGCGACGAGCAGGTGCCGATCGACCAGCGCGCCGACCGTCGACGTGATGTCCTGGACCGTTTCGGGGCTGGCGGTGCCGATCGGCGGCCCGGCGGCGAGCCGGTCCAGCACCGCGCGGCCGGCCGGTCCGGCGGCCAGCAACTCGCGCCGGAGCAGCGCAGGATCGGCCGCTAGCTCGCCGGCCGCCGAGTCGAGTAGTGCCGCCGGCCGGCCGAGTCCCGCCGGGTAGGGCGAGCTGACCTCGTCAACGGCCGCCACCACGAACAGCGCGTCCTCGCTGCCGTACACGATCGCGAGGTCACGCAGCCGCTGCACCGCCGCCCGTACGACGGCGCCATCCACATCCGCGGCGAGCGCGAGAATGCCGGTCAGCGTGGCACCGTCACCGCTCGCCTGATCTTGAGCGAGCCGGCAGGCATCCAGGATCTCCAACGTAAACAGGTCAAGGCCGTCCAGTGCGCGTGCCACCGAGACACGGGACTGGGCGCGGGCCGCGAGCGCGGCGATGTCGCTGGGCGGCGGCGTCACAAGATCGGGCCGCCGCCCGAGCAGCGCCACAAGCGCGCTGTCCGGCAGGGCCCGAAGGTGGTCGATCAGAGTGCTGGCCATCGTCGTACCACGCTAGCCGGCCGAACGGACATCCGGCGCTCACCGGCGGCCGGTTCCGCGTGCGATGCGGGCGGTCGCAGTGGTGCCGCCGAGTCGAAGACCACATGATCGCCGAGGGCCAGCGTCGTCGTTGACCTCGATGTGCGAGACTTGCCAGAGATCTTCGAACCGCGGGTACGCGAGGGGGCCACATGGCGTCGCACGCCGTCTCCAGCCAGCAACAGTCGGACTCCGACGATGCCAAGCTGCCGGTCGTACGCTCGAGGGCGCGCACCGTACCGGCGGGCAACCTGCCGCTGACCGAAGTCTTGTTCGATCGCGCCGGCGCTGCCTCGCCGTTCGGCGACGACCTCCGGTTCCCGCTGCCGGTGGCGGACCTTTCCTACGTTCATCCAACGGCCGACGCGGCACCGCAACACCTCTGACACTGGTTGGATGACACTGCGCTGACTGACCGCGCTCGCTCCATGTCACGCGAATCCGGTTGGACACCGCCGACGGTGTCGCTAACCTCGTCGGGCGCGTAGCTTCGTCTGCGCGGGTAGAGTTTGCGCCGCCAGGCTTGCCCGGCTAGGCGGCTTGCGACGACGGATGGATCGACAGTGCCCACGGGACGAGTGAAGTGGTACGACACCGAGAAGGGCTTCGGCTTTCTCACTCGCGATGACGGCGAGGACGTGTTCGTGCACAAGGCCGCGCTGCCCGACGGCGTCACCGCGCTGAGCCCGGGACAACGTGTCGATTTCGGCGTGGCCGAGGGACGCAAGGGCAGTCAGGCGCTCAACGTCAAGGTGCTCGAGTCGCCCACCTCCGTCGCGGAGTTGCGTCGCCGACCAGCCGAGGAGTTGCACGGTCTGATCGAAGACATGATCAAGGTGCTCGAGTCGAAGATCATGCCGGACCTGCGCCGCGGCCGTTTCCCGGACAAGAAGGTGTCCAGGACGATCGCCGAGGTAGTCCACGCGGTCGCCCGCGAACTCGAGGTCTGAGCCTGCCGAAGCGCCAGCGCGCCGCGCTGCCGTCAACCGCTCACTCTTACCTGCCGCTGAAAGGGACGGTGCGCCGACTCGTCGTTGCCACTATGAGGGACGGTGCGCCGACCGGAGGTCCAGGCGCTTTCAGCTAGGAATCGTGCGCCGACCGAAGGTCCAGGCGCTTTGACTAGTAATAGCGCTTTGACTAGTAATAGTTCACTCTTGCCGCGCGGTCGAGCAACGTACGGACCGCGGCGTGCCCCTCGTCGCCGAGGTTCTCGGTGAACTCGTTGACGTAGAGCGCGATGTGTTGCGCCACCACATCCGCATCCATTTCCTGCGCGTGCTCAAGCACGTACGCCTCACTCGCCGCGGGCGCCGCCCAGGCGTGCCGCACCGACGTGCGTACCCATTCGGCGGCCCGAGTAGCGTCGACTCGCTCACGATGCGCGAGGATCGCGCCCAGCGGGATCGGGTGTCCGGTGTCGCGTTCCCACCACTCGCCGAGGTCGACGAGTGCGGTCAGGCCGAATCGGGGGTAGGTGAACCGGGCCTCGTGGATCACCAGTCCGGCGTCGTACTTGCCGGCCGCGACGCCCGGCATGATCTCGTGGAACGGCACGACGTCGATCTTCGCCGGGTCGTGTCCGGCCGCCCACAAACGGAACAGCAGGTACGCCGTCGTCCGGTCGCCGGGCACCGCGACGATCGCACCGTCGATTCGCGATAGTGCCTCGGCATCGTTTGGTGCTGCGTCGCGGACCAGGACGAGCGGGCCGCAGCCGCGGCCAAGCGCACCACCGCATGGCAGCAGTTCGTACGTATCGAGCAGCCACGGTAGCGCCGCGTAGCTCACCTTCACGAGGTCGAAGCGACCGTCGAGCGCTGCGGTGTTCGTTACGTCGACGTCCGCGTACGTCACGTCGACCGGCGGCGCTCCGTCCACCAGGCCATGGACGAGCGCATGGAACACGAACGTGTCGTTGGGGCACGGCGAGATCGCCAGTGAGAGGCTCACCCGACCAACGTAGCGAGTGCGCGTGCGGCGGTCGTCAGCGCGGCCATCGCCGGACCGATCCGCCATGCCGAACGGTCTCGCGGACCGACCAGATTCGACACTGTGCGTACCTCCATGAACGCGATGCCGTGCAGCGCAGCCGCGGTCGCCACGCCGAACCCCTCCATCGCCTCGGCGACCGCATCGGGGTGGCGTTCGGCCAGGTCAGTGGCTCGCGCGGCGGTTCCCGTCACGTTCTGCAAGGTCAGCACGGCGCCGACGATGGCGGCCGGCATGAGGTCTGTCATGGCGGCGACAAGCCTCTCGTCCGCATGGATTGTGTCGGTGCCGAACCCGAGATCGGCCATCGTCAGGAACCCAGCGGGCGATTCAGCGCCGAGGTCGGCTGCCACTGTCCGCGCGCCGATCACGGTGTCGCCGACGGCCGCCCGGCCGGCGTACCCGCCGCCGATCCCGAAGTTCAACACGGCCTCGTACGCGTGCCCGGTCGCAAATGCGAAGGCAGCCATCTCGTGAGCGGTCCGAGCAGCCGCTGCCGCCGCCCCGATGCCGCCGACCAGAATGCGTACCGGGGGCTGCTCCGGCCGCGGACCGCGCGACTCCTCGACGAGTTCGGCGAGACCGCCGAGACCGCCGAGACCGCCGAGCACCGCGTCGCGTTCCGCCGCCACGGCCGTGACGACGAGGAAGGTCATGCGTCCCGCGCGTCGCCGGAGCGATCATCCGACGTCCCGCCGTCGTCTCGACGCCCGCCCGCCGACTGATCGCCGCTTGATTGGCCACCGGTCGACTGATTGTCGCTCGATTGGCCGCCACCAGGCCGGTAGAGGTGGAACCCCGGCTGGTCGGCGTCCTCCCGTGGCAACACCCGTGTCGTGATCGCCTTGGTGCGACCGGGCTCGGACCGGCCCGGCTCTGCCGGACCCGCTGCCGGCGGACGCGTCGATGGGTGTGCCGGTGCGCGCTCGACGGTCGTACTGGCGCCGGGCGCCGGCATGTGCGCCGTCGCTGGGACGTCGGAGCGCGCACGTGCCGCCCGTCGTGCGCGCCACCGCGCCAGCCAGGAGTCGACCGGTCGGGACTGCCGGCTGCTCGCCCAGGTGGCTTCGTCCCACCCGGTGCGACCGGCGAGTTCGACGGTAGGCGCCGGCTGCGTCGGCGGCGGCTGCGACACCGTCGACGCCGTCGACGCCGAGCCGGTCAGGTGTTCGCTTCGCATGCTGAATGCTCGGACGGCCGCGAACATTGCCGCGCCAGTCAGGCCAACTGCCGCGACGATGAGGCCCGGCCGGCCGCCGTACGGGATCAGCCCGAGACCGCCGCCGACCACCCAGGCCAGCATCAGCACGGTCTCGGAGTGGGCGAACGCACTCGCGCGGATGCCCTCGTCGATGCGTTCCTGAATCGTCGCGTCGACGGCAAGCTTCGCCAGGCCGCTCACCATCGCCAAGGACAGACTCAACAGGATGACCGCCCCGAGCGTGTAGCGGAAGCACGCGTAGATCGCGATCACCGCGACCAAGGTCGTACCGATCGACTGAAGCCACTGCGGGCGCCGGATCCGCACCCGCGACCCGACCATGGTCGCGAGGAACGAGCCGAGTCCGAGCGCGCCGACCGCGGCCCCTAGCGCCCACGCGCTGGACAGCTTGACGCCGAACAACTTCGTCGGCAGGTCGTGCGCGCGGATCGAGAACGCGAGGAACAGCGCGAGGAAGCCGTAGCCGGCGCGCAGCACCGCGCTGTTCGCCAAGGTCGCGAGGATGAGCCGCCCGCTCAACACCTTGCGTACGCCCAGGCCGGGCAGCTGGAAGATGCCCTGGAAGATGCGCGGCGGCACCTCTGGGGCATCAGAGTCGGCGCGAGGTGGCAGCCGCAGCGCCACTATGCCGCCGGCAACGAAGATCAGCGCGGCGACGCGAAGCGGCCACTGCGGTCCGATCTTCAGCGCCGCGACGCCCAGGGGCGCGACCACGGCGCCGGCGAGCGTCCCGAAGATCGAGGCGCGTGCGCCTGCCTCGGAGAGCCCAAGGCCGGCAGGCAGCAGCCGAGGCACGGCGGCGCTGCGGGCCACCCCATAAGCGCGGGAGAGCGCGAGCACCCCGAACGCCGCGGGGAAGAGGCCGAACGTGTGCAGATAGTCGGAGATCGCCCAGGCTAGAAGCGCCCGGCCGAACATGGTGACGGACAGCGCCAGACGGCGGCCGTGCCGGAACCGATCCAGCACTGGGCCGACGATCGGTGCGAGGATCGCGAACGGCACCATCGTGATCAGCAGGTAGAGCGCGACCTGCCCGCGAGCCTGACCGACCGGCGCGGAGAAAAAGACCGTCGTCGCGAGCCCCATCGTGACAAGCGTGTCGCCGGCGCACGACGCGGCATGCAGGTCGAGAAGGCGCATCATGCCGATTTCGCCGGCACCGCTCCGATGACGCAGGAACAGGACGTTTCGGACCGCCCAGCCGCTGACGTGTGAGCTGCCGCGTGCCGCAGCCTTGGCACCCTTGATCGTCCCGCCCACGGCGCGACCCGCGGTCGAACGTCCCGGAGTGTCCATCTGCGGCATGTTCATATCCTGACGCATCCATGCGACCGCCCGCACGGGTCTGCCGCCGACAAGCGCGCGAGTCGGGGTGTGTTGTCGGCGGATCGACAGATCTGATGTCGGCGCGCCGACGCGGTCGCCCGGCGCGGCGGACCCCGCTGACATGGGGGACAATGGCTCGGTGACCAGTGCGACAGGCGCGGCGCGGTCGACCGCGCGCGCCAAACTCGATCCGACCTGTGCCGAGGCCGTCCACCTCGCGCGGGATGCGGTGACCGAGGACGTCGCCGGTCCGCACACCGAGGCGGTCGCCGAGGGTGAGCGTCTCGTCACGCACTATTTCGAGTGCATGCTGCCCGGATATCGCGGCTGGCGGTGGGCGGTCACGGTGGCACGCGCGCCGCGCAGCCGGCATGTCACTGTCTGCGAGACCGTCCTGCTGCCCGGCCCGGACGCACTCGTCGCGCCGCCCTGGGTGCCGTGGGAAGAGCGCGTCGCACCGGGCGACCTCGGGGTCGGCGACCTCATGCCGACGCCGCCCGATGACGACCGGCTCGCGCCGGGCTACGTGCTCTCCGACGACCCCGCGGTCGAGGACGTCGTGTGGGAACTCGGCCTCGGCCGGGTCCGCGTGATGTCGCGGGAGGGTCGGCTGGATGCGGCAGACCGGTGGTACGACGGCGAGCACGGCCCACATGCCCCGATAGCGACCGCCGCTCCGTCCGCAGCGCGCTGCGTGTCATGCGGCTTCTACATGCCGCTCGCCGGCGCGATGCGCGCCATGTTTGGTGTGTGCGGCAACATGTACGCCCCGGACGACGGTCGCGTGGTGTCCGGCGATCATGGTTGTGGCGCCCATTCAGAGGTGCTGATTGACCAACCAGCCGACCTCGACGAGGCACCGACCATCTACGACGACTCCGAAGTAGACGTAGTGGACGTCGCCACCCCCGACCCCACTGCCGACCCGGCGAACGAGCCGCCCGCAGCCGCCGACATCACCGCGCCCGATGCCGCCGCGAACGCAGGTCGCGACACCGACTCCGACGGCGCGCCGGAGACCGACGCCGCGAAGGACACTGCGACCGAGCACTAGCCACGGCCGCCGCATCCGGTATCACGCACACCCCGATATCACGTGCGCTCCGCTTCACCCGGTATCACGCGCGCCGTCCGGCACCACGTACACACGTAAAGCCTTAACCCGTCACCGACGCGCGGAGCTCAGCCACGGCCGCAAGTCCAAGACCTCAGGCCAAACGAGCCGTCAGCGTAATCTCCGCGCCGGTGACCAGCTTCGACACTGGACACCCGGCCTTCGCCGCCGCCGCGACCTCCTGGAACTTGGCGTCGTCGATGCCCGGGACGGTGCCGACCGTGTCGAGGTCGATGCGCGTGATGCCGAAGCCGTCTGCCACTCGATCCAGGTGTACGGAGGCGCTGGTAGCGATCGATGCCGGCGGGTAGCCGGCCTGGCCGAGGGCGTTTGACAGCGCCATCGAGAAGCAACCGGCGTGCGCGGCCGCGATCAGTTCCTCCGGGTTCGTGCCGGGGCCATTCTCGAACCGCGACACGAATGAGAACGCGCCTTCGTAGGCGCCCGATCCGAGCTTCATGCTGCCCGAACCGTCGCGCAGGGTGCCCTCCCAGAGGGCCGAGGAAGTTCGTGTTGGCATGGCTGAAACGCTAGCCCACCGAAGAGGACTCCTGGTTAGTTCCGGCGTGTCCCGCGTCGTCGCCGCCCCGACGGTCGGCTCGGTACCGGTCATGCCTGATCATCACGAGCCAGCCCGGGAAACCGAGCAGGAATCCGGCGACGCAAACCCACAGCCAGTCGGTGTGGCCGTGGTCGGCGAGCGTGTCCTTGAACAGCAGCAGCACTAGACCGAGCACCGCCCAGACGATGATGCCGCCGATCGCGAATGGCACGGTCGGCGGGTCGAGCGGCGCCAACTGTTGCTGCGGTGGGCGCGGGTTCGACCCGGGGCCGGGACGTGGCTCGTCGGACGGGTGCTCGGACACGAACGAGAGCGTACGTCTTCGGTGGCGTACCGGCCGAGACGCTTTCCTGCCCGGCCGAGACGCTTTCCTGCCCGGCCGTTTGCGCGGTAACGACCGAACGGCTGTGCGGACGTGACCGATGTCATCGTCCCGGCGGGCATCGTTAGCAAAGCTCATTAGTTAAGCTAACTAGTGAGCTAGCTGACAGAACCCGCTGGAGGGTGGTGGTGAGCATGGCCGCCGGCCGGTCAAGAACGCAGCGCCGTCCGGGCCTCGACGCAGGTTCGCGCATCGCCACCGCGGCCGGGCTCGCGACCGATCTACGTGACGGAATGATGCGTTTGAATCGCCGGCTGCGTCAGGTGCGGCCGGTCGGCGAGTTGACGCAGACCCAGCTGTCCGCGCTGACCAGTCTCGAACTGTCCGCTGCCTTGACGCCGCGTGAGCTGGCCGATCTCGAGCGTGTGCAGCCGCCGACCATGACCCGCATCGTGGGCAGGCTGACCGACCTCGGGCTGGTCGAACGCGTACCGCATCCGACCGACGGCCGTCAGGTGATCCTGTCGACGACGGCGCGTGGTCGTGCGGTGCTGACCGAGAACCGTCGGGTCCGCGACGCGTGGCTTACCAAACAGTTGGCCGCGCTCGACGATGGCGAGCGCGACACACTGCGCGCGGCGGCCGAGATCCTGGTCCGCATCGCACGCACCGACACCTGACTGACATGCCGGTAACACACCAGAACAGATGACCAGCGAACTTTGCGACATCCCCGGGAGGCGGAACCACACCGTGCAGGGACGGCTGAAAACTACATTTCGCGCGTTGACCGTACGCAATTACCGGCTGTTCGCGAGCGGGCAGCTGGTGTCGTTGCTAGGCAACTGGATGCAGGTCACGGCGCAGGACTGGCTCGTGCTGAAGTTGTCGCACAACTCGCCGTCTGCGCTCGGCCTGGTCACCGCGTTGCAGTTCACGCCCGTCCTACTGCTCACCCTGCTCGGCGGCAAGCTTGCCGACCGCTTCGATAAGCGCCGCATCTTGATGGTGACCCAGAGCTGTTACGCGGTGCTGGCAACGGTGATGGGCGTGCTGGTGGTCAGCGGCTCGATCGAGTTGTGGATGGTGTTCTGCTTCGCTGCCGCCTGGGGCACGTGTGGCGCGCTCGACACACCGGCCCGGCAGTCGTTCGTCTCCGAGATGGTCGGTCGCGACCTGCTGCCCAACGCGCTGTCGCTGAACTCCGCGGTGTTCAACGGCGCGCGCATCATCGGCCCGGCGATCGGTGGCGTGACGATCGCCCTGTTCGGCACGGGTACGGCCTTCGTCCTCAACGCGTTCACGTTCATCGCACCGTTGGTGGCGCTGAGCCGCATGGTGCCGGCGCAGTTGCACCGCGATCTGGCGGCGCGCGCGAAGGCCGGCGAGGCGCACATCACGGACGGCTTCCGCTACGTACGCCACCGTCGCGACCTCGCAATTCCGATGATCCTCATCCTCATCGCGGGACTCTTCGCGTTCAACTTCTCCGTCACGCTGCCGGTGTTGGCTAAGAACGTCTTCCACCGTGGCGCCGGTGAGTTCGGTCTGCTGTCGACGTTCCTCGCGGTCGGCGCGTTGAGCGGTGCGCTGGCGGGCAGCGCGCGCAAGGGACGGCCGTCGACCTGGTTGGTGACCGGCGCGGCCGTGCTGTTCGGCTTGTTGGAGACGATCCTCGGCATGGCGCCGTCGTTCCTGCTCACGCTCGCGCTGCTGGTGCCGACCGGGTTCGCGATGATCTTCTTCGCCCAGGCCGCGAATCAGCGGGTACAAATGGGCACCGAGGCGGTTGTCCGAGGCCGGGTGATGGCGCTCTACGTACTCGTGTTCATGGGTACGACGCCGATCGGTGCGCCGGTGGTCGGCTGGGTCGGCGAGACGTTCGGTCCGCGTACGTCGATCTGGGCCGGGGGTGCCGTGACGCTGGTTGCCGCGGTCGTCGTGTTCGCGTTGGAACAGCGCCGGCACGGCGTACGGCTGCGGTTGGATCGCGATCAGATGCGGCTGACCGTCCGGCCGAGGGTGCCGCTGGATGCCGTGCTGCCGGGCGAATCCGCCGCTGCCGCAGACGCCCTCGCCACCGACGAGCCCGGTGCGTTCGCCGACGCCGCCGGCACGACCCTCGAACCCGCCATCCCGATCGAGCCCGCAATCCCGATCGAGCCAGCGATTCCGATCGAGCCGGGCGCGTCCATCGAACCCGAGCCAGCGTTGCAGCGCGCGTCATGACGAGCGTCCGATCGGGAAGGCGAGTGCGCGCCGGCCTACGCCAAACGCGAAACTTCGCCTTCACGATCCGTGATTGGCACAAATCTGGTAGCGATCGTTGCCTATCGGGCTTAGCGTGACCCAACGTGACATGGGTCTGGGCGAGTGTGGCGATGTTTGCCCTTGCCACGCTGACTGCCGTGCCGCTCATCGTGTTGGCGATCATCTACGCGGAAACCATGTTGGAGGCACTGGCCAGGCGTCGTCGCCGGGCTCGCAAGACGCGTGAGCTGGTCTTGCCGGTGCCGGTCGGACCTCCGCTGGAGAAGATCGCGACGGATCTGCGACGCATCGGCGCGGCGCGCCGGACGGCGATGCTCGGCTCGCTCGGCTACACGATCCTCACCACGCAATTCGACAAGCAGCTTGCCAACGGCTGCCGCGCGCTCGGCATCGAGCACCGGCTCGACGAGTTGACCGGCTTCGATCTCGACGTCGAGCGCGAACGGGTGACGAGTGCGCTGTCGAGCACCGGCCTCGTGATGAGCGAAGCGGACATCGAGCAGGACGTCGACGGGTGAGGTTGTTCGTCGCGGCATATCCGTCCGCCGCGGCACTCGACGACCTAGCCGATCAGATCTCGACGATGCATGTCGGTCGCGCCGCGGCCGCTGGCGTGAACGCGCGCGTGACGGCGCGGCAACTCTGGCATCTCACCCTGGCCTTCCTGGGCGACGTCGCCGACGATCGCCGCGACGACGTGGTGGGCGCGGTAGAGGCCGCCGCTCAGCGGTTCGATGGGTCACCGCCGATGGTGCGGCTCGCCGGCGGGGGGACGTTCGGACGTGGTCGGTTCGCCCTGCTGTGGGTCGGTGCCGACGGCGACGTGGCGGGCCTGGGTTCGTTGGCGGGTACGGTCCGAGCCGAGCTCCGTCGTGCCCGGCTCCCGTTCGACCACAAACCGTTCCGCGCACACCTCACCATCGCCCGGCCGGGCGCCCGGATCGCCGGGTCCGACCTGCGGGACGACGTGGCGAACCTGTCGACATATGAAGGCCCGTGGTGGACACTCACCGAGATCACCCTGGTCGAGTCCCACGTCGGACCGCATCCGCGCCACGACCCGCTGTCCGTCCAGCACGTCGGATAAGCCAACTCGGTAAACACTCCACGCCGCTCACCGCGTTCAACGTGGCAGCCAACAAAGCCGCGGGCAGCGACCGTGAGGAGCGCGGATGCGGGAATCGTTCGAGGAATACGTGGCCGCGAGCAGCGGACGACTGCTTCGCTTCGCGTACGTGCTGTGTGGTGACCGGTTCCTTGCCGAGGATCTGGTGCAGGATGTTCTGTCCAGGACGCATCGGCACTGGGGTCGCATCGAGTCGGAGAACCCGAATGCGTACCTGCGCACCGCCCTGGTCCGGGCGCACCTGTCGTGGCGCCGTCGGCGGGTGAGCACCGAGAAGGTGCTCGCCGATCCGCCGGAGCCGGGTGCCGCGTCCGGGGACTTCACGCAGCAGCTCGCCACGCGGGACGAGATGTGGTCGCTGCTGGCCACCCTGCCGCGGGCGCAACGTGCGGTCATGGTGCTGCGGTTCTACGAGGACCTCGACGACCGGCGGATCGCCGATGTGCTGGGGTGCGCCCCGGTCACCGTGCGAGTGCACGCCTCACGAGCGTTGGGCACGCTACGGGCGGGCTTGTCGCGGCCAATCACCCAACCACAGGGAGACCGACGATGAACCTTGACGATCTCGATCGGGAAGTGCGCGACTCGCTCCACGCTCACGCCCAGGAGGCGCCGGACGGCGCGGGAACACTCGATGCGGTACGCACGCGGTCCCACCGCCTGCGCGTACGCCACCGGGCCGGCGTGGCCGGCATTGCCGCTGCCGTAGCGGTCGCGGTGGCAGTCGGTACGCCCTATGTGCTGACCGCTGCCCGGCACACCGGCCACGCATTGAACCCTGCCGCGCAGGGCGCTACCACCACGACTCCCACGATCACCGCGACGAGTCCACCGGCCGCGACTAATGCACCCGTGCCGGACCGTGCCTCGCGCGTGGCGTTGGGCGCGCCCGCGTTTACGCCGGTCGCGTTCCCGATGAACCCGACGTTTACGCCGGCCGGGCTGCCCAAGCCGACCGAAGGTAAGACCGTCGGTCAGGTCCGGCTCGTCTACAGCTCGGCCAACAGCAACAAGTTCCTAATGGCGAGCGTCAACGACACCACCGTGCCGGTCGACGCCAGCGGGGCGACGCACAAGTCGACCACGGTGAGCGGCCATCCGGCGACGATCTACACCGGTAACATCGACGGCCAACCCGGCGGCGTGCTGATCGAATGGAAGCTGCACGGCAAGTGGGTGGCGGTGCAGGCTCATGGCCTGACGTCGAGCCAGGTGAAGCAGTACGCGAACGGTCTGGTCGAACGCCCGCACCGGCCCGGCGCGTTGACATTCAAGCTCGCTCTTGCGCCGCACGGCTACCAGGTGGCGTTCCAGGAGTTCGACGCCGAGCCGACCGGCACCGAGACCGTGTTCCTGCTGTCGGCGCCTGACCAGCTGGGCGACCAGTCGACTGACGACGCCGTCGGGCTGAACATCAGGCCCAGCCTCGAGAAAGAGGCCACCGGCACGGCGATCACCGTCGGTGGATACCCTGCCAAGATCAACGAAGATGCGGGCCAGGTGACGGTGTACGTGTTGCGCCCCGACTTCGTCTACGCGGTGCACGAGCCGGTGAACGGGCCGCTCTCGAATGCCGACCTGATCCGGGTCGCGGCAGGCGTCTCTCCGACGTCGTAAATCCAGACGTTCGACTTCGATACGCCGGCGGGGGACCCCCGTCACCCCGCCGGCCCGTCACGACGATGCCCCGCCAGAAACGAATCCCGGCGGGGCATCGCTTTCTTAGTGCGACGACTACCAGGCCCACGCCTCCGGACCTGGACCGCCGTTGCCGACCGCCGGGAACATCTCGTCGAGCCGCGTCAACGTCGACGAGTCCAACTCGATCGACAACGCGTCGAGCGGGCCGTCCAGCTGCTCCATCGTGCGTGGGCCGATGATCGGCGCGGTGACGCCGGGCCGCGACAGCAACCAGGCGAGCGCCACGTTCGCGGGATCGTGCCCGATCTCAGCGGCGAGCTTCTCGTACGCCTCGATGGTGTCCCGGTTCTCCGCGAGGCCCTCCGCCGACCGGCCGGTCTTCGACCGGGCACCGGATCCCTCGCGTTCCTTGCGGATCGCGCCGCTGAGCAGCCCGCCATGCAGCGGCGACCACGGAATGATCCCGATGCCGTGCGCGATCGCGGACGGCACGACCTCGAGTTCCACGAATCGGGTCATGAGGTTGTAGATGCACTGCTCGGAGACCAGTCCGAGGAAGTTTCGCTTCGCCGCCTCGGCCTGCGCGACCGCGATGTGCCACCCGGCGAAGTTGGAGGAGCCGACGTAGCGGACCTTGCCCTGGGCGACGAGGATCTCCATCGCCTGCCAGATCTCTTCCCACGGTGTCGCGCGATCGACGTGATGCATCTGGTAGAGGTCGATCCAGTCGGTCTGCAGCCGCCGCAGGGAGTCGTTGCACGCCTGGATGATGTGTCGAGCAGACAGGCCCTGGTCGTTGGGCCAGTCGCTGGATCTGCCGTACACCTTGGTGGCGAGCACGACCTTCTCGCGCCGTCCGCCGCCCTGGGCGAACCATCGCCCGATGATTTGCTCCGTGATGCCTTCGCCGAGCTTCCAGCCGTAGACGTCGGCGGTGTCGAAGAAGTTGATGCCGTGATCGAGTGCGCGGTCCATGATGGCGTGACTCGCGGGCTCGTCGGTCTGTGGGCCGAAGTTCATCGTGCCGAGACAGAGTCGGCTGACCTTCAGCCCGGTGCGGCCCAGATTCGTGTAGTCCATGGCGCCCACTCTGCCACGCAAGTGACCAAGCGGTCGGCGGGGCGGTCAGCCGCCCACTGCGTCGGGACGAGGGTCAGCTCGACTCGCGTGCCGGCGCCGAACCGAACAGGACGTCATCCCAGCTCGGCGCGCGCTTGCGTGGCTTCTCGTCGGTGCCGTCCGCCTCTTGGATGGGGTTGCGGCGCGGGCGCAAGACGGCAAGCGATGGCACGGCCGGCGCGTCGAGCGGCTGGTCCGGATCGGTGTCGAAGGCGCCGCCCGTCCGCGGCCGGGTGAGCGCTCGTGGGCGCGGCCCAGTGTCGCCGGCATCGGGGTCGCTCGCGAGCGGCCGTTCGAGAGTCGCCAGCAGCGCGTCGCGACCGGCACGCACCGGATCTGGTCGGTTCGGTCGCGTCTCGCGACGTGCGGTGTCGGGCGCCGGGCGCATCGGTTCGTGCCCGCCACGCGCTGCGTCGCTACGGGCGAGATCACCGCGCGACAGGTCGCCGCGACCGGACTCGCGTGGCATCGCGAGCCCACGTCCGTAAATCTCCTGACCCAGCACCGGCGACGCGCGTTCGACGCTCAGGTAGACGGCCATGTCGTCGTGCGCGCTGACGATCTGACGCGCCTTGTCCAGCTCCCAGACCGCCTGAGCGCTCGCCTTCCCGCTCGGCCACGTCGCCACGACGCGCCATGTGCCGTCGTCTCTGCGGTATGCGTCCCACGCGATCTTCTCGGAGTCGACGCCGTGCTGGCTGAGCCGGGCGTCCACGACCTGCGCGAGCGTGGCGTTGCGGTCGTGCCCCTTGAGCTTGGTACGCCGAGCGTGCTGGGCAAGCATCGCGCGTTCCTGAAGCACCGGGCCCGCGTAGCGCAGGATGCGGTCGACCGGGACGCCGCTGAGCCGCGCCACTTCGTCGGCGGTTTCGCCGGCCCGAATGCGCGCCTGGATGTCGCGGGGCGACAGCACCGAATTCGGATCCGGCTCCGGCACCTTGACCTGCGCCCGATCGACAGTCATCGCGGACGTCAGGCGATCGTCAACCGGCAGCGCGAGCAGCCGTCCCACCTCGTCGGCGAGGACGAACGCACGGCCGTCCTCGGAGAGAGCGACGAAGCGAACCGGCCGCATCGCAGACCTCCTCATCGATGGGCGCGAAAGGGCCAGCGCCACGAGACCGTGACCCTGCGCCATACCGTACGCCGACCGCACCTGATCGGCCGGGAGGCCGCGCCGCGACTCGCGGTGTGTACCCGCAGGTTTTTCGTGACCGTACGGCCCGTCGTCACCGCGTGCGTTAGGCGGTCCTCACAACCGTTCGACGACGTAGTCGATGCACGCGGTCAAAGCCTCGACATCGGCCGGTTCGACGGCTGGGTACATGCCGATGCGCAGCTGGTTGCGGCCGAGCGATCGATATGGCTCGGTGTCCACGATCCCGTTTGTGCGCAGCGTCGCGGCGATCGCGGCGGCGTCCACGTCGTCGACGAAATCGATGGTGCCCACCGTGTGCGAGCGCAGCGCCGGATCGACCACGAACGGCGTGGCCACCGCGGACGCGTCGGCCCAGCCGTACAAGTGCGCGGCGGACTCGGCAGTGCGCTTGGCCGCCCACGCGAGCCCGCCCTGCGCGTTCATCCAGTCGGTCTGTTCGGCGGCCAGGAAGACGGTCGCGACCGCCGGCGTGTTGTACGTCTGGTCGAGGCGGGAGTTTTCGATCGCGGTGACCAGGTCGAGAAACGCCGGTGTGTAGCGTCCGATCGCCTTGATCTGGTATGCGCGCTCGACGGCGGCCGGCGACAGCAGCGCGATCCAGAGCCCGCCCTCGGAGGCGAAGCACTTCTGCGGCGCGAAGTAATAGACGTCGGTCTGCGTCACATCGAGGTCGAGCCCGCCCGCTCCGGACGTGGCGTCGTGCAACATCAGCGCGCCGTCGTCGGCGCCGATCACGCGGGCGACCGGGACGGCGACGCCGGTCGGCGTCTCGTTGTGCACCGTCGCGTAAGTGTCCACTCCGGACTCCGCGACGAGATCGATTGCGCTGCCGGCCGGCGCACTTCGTACCGTCGGCTCGGCCAGGAACGGCGCGGATTTCACCGCGGCGACGAACTTTGCACCGAACTCGCCGAACGTGGCCAGCTGCGCCCAGTCATGCACCAGCGAGAACGTGGCGACGTCCCAGAACGCGTTGGTACCCCCGTTGCCGAGCACCACCTCGTAACCGTCCGGGAGCGAGAAGAAGTCGGCGAGCGCACTGCGGAGCCGGGCCACCTGCTCGCGTACCGGTGCCTGGCGATGCGACGTACCGAGCAGGCTTGCGCCACGTGCCGCGAGAGCGTCCACCGCGGCCGTACGGATCTTGCCCGGGCCGCTGCCGAACCGGCCGTCGCCGGGCCGTAGATCGGCCGGGATGATGATGCCGCTGGTGCTCGAGACCATGCTCACCAGCCTGCCAGACGGCCTTCTCACCGGGCGGTGGCGGGTCAGTGGGCGATCGCGGCCCAGCCCTCGACCTCGTCCGGCTTGCGGGGTGGCGGTCCCACGTAGACCGCGGCCGGGCGTACCAGTCGTTCCAGCTTCTTCTGCTCCAGAATGTGCGCGCTCCAACCGGCCACCCGGGCACAGGTGAACATCGACGTGAACATGTGCGCCGGCACCTCGGCGAAGTCGAGCACCACCGCGGACCAGAACTCGACGTTGGTGGCGAGCACGCGGTCCGGCTTGCGGGCGTGCAACTCCTCCAGGGCGGCCTTCTCCAGCGCCTCGGCCACCTCGAAGCGCGGCGCGCCGAGCTCGCGAGCGGTACGCCGCAGCACGCGGGCGCGCGGATCCTCGGCGCGATAGACGCGGTGCCCGAAGCCCATCAGGCGCTCGCCGCGGTCGAGCAGATCCTTCACGTACGCCTCGGCGTTGCCGCTGCGTTCCACGCCCTCGATCATCCCGAGTACGCGCGACGGCGCACCGCCGTGCAGTGGTCCGGATAGTGCGCCGATGCCCGACGAGATGCACGCCGCGACGTCGGCACCGGTCGACGCGACGATCCGAGCGGTGAACGTAGAGGCGTTCATGCCGTGTTCCGCGGCGGAGATGAAATACGAGTCGACCGCCTTCACGTGCCGCGGGTCGGGGTCGCCGCGCCACCGCTTCATGAAGCGCTCGACGATCGTGGACGCCTTGTCAATTTCCTTCTGCGGCACGGCCGGCAGCCCGAGGCCGCGAGCCGCCTGCGCGACGAACGACAATGCCGTGACGCTGACCCGAGCCAGGTCTTCGCGAGCCTGGTCGTCGGAGATGTCGAGCAGCTGGCCGAGTCCCCAGTACGGCGCGAGCATGGCGACCGCGGACTGCACGTCAACGCGGATGTCGCCGGAGTGGACAGGCACCGGAAACGGCTCGGCCGGCGGCAGGCCGGGACCGAACTTGCCGTCCACGAGCAGCGCCCACACGTTGCCGAAGGACACGTGACCCATCAGGTCCTCGATGTCGACGCCTCGGTAGCGGAGCGCACTGCCTTCGCGGTCGGGTTCGGCGATCTCTGTCTCGAAGGCGACCACGCCCTCCAGGCCTGGCTTGAAGTCGGACATCTCGATCTCCTGGGTCGTCTGGTCGGGCATGCCCGGTGCTACGAGGCGCCATTGGCCCGCCGAAGCGTAGCGGTGCTACGAGGCGTTGGAGTGACTCGCCGAGCCGTCACGGTGCCGCAAGGCGCCAGTCAACTCGCCGAGGCATTGCGGCCTCGATTGGCTCGGCCGAGGCGGGAATGTCCCGACCATCATGCTCGGCACGTGAGTGCGGTGGGGGGCTCCGGCTGGCGGATGGCCCGCCACCCCTCCATCATGCGCCGATCTTCGCCCGGTGGCACCAGGGCAGGGCCGCCCGCACCGGTGTGTTCCACGCGACATTGATTCGCACGGGTCATGCCATCAGGGAAGGATGAGTGCGTGACGGCGGGCGGCGGCGATGATCGTGGTCTCGATCTCGGCGCGATGCGTCGTGATTACGGGGATCGATCCGCCGAGCTGTCCGAGGCCGACCTGGCCGACGACTGGCTGACGCAGTTCCACCGGTGGTTCGCCGACGCGGTCGCCGCTGGACTCGTCGAGCCGAACGCGATGGTGCTGGCCACCGCTGGGCGCGACGGCCGGCCGAGCGCACGTACCGTCCTGCTGAAGCAGGTCGATGCCGAGGGCTTCGTGTTCGTCACGAACTACACGTCGCGCAAGGGTTCGGAGTTGGCCGCGAACCCGTACGCCAGCCTGGTGTTCCCGTGGTTCCCGATGACCCGTCAAGTAGTGGTCGGCGGGACCGTCGCGCAGGTGAGTCGGGAGGAGTCGGCGGCGTATTTCGCGACCCGGCCGCGAGATTCGCAGCTCGGTGCGTGGGCGAGTCCGCAGTCGCAGATCATCGCGTCGCGCGCGGTGCTGGACGAGGCGGAGCGCGCGACCGCCGACCGGTTCGCGGACACCGACGACATCCCGGTGCCACCGCACTGGGGCGGCTATCGGTTGCGCCCGGACAGCGTGGAATTCTGGCAAGGACGCAAGGGCCGGCTTCACGATCGCTTGCGCTACCGACGGATGGCCGCGACCACGGTCGGCGACACCGACGAGTGGGTCGTGGAGAGGCTGGGCCCGTGACGAGCGCCGACGACAGCGATCCCGGACCCAGCGCTGGCTCGTACGTGGACGGCATCGACGTACGAGCCGTCGCGCGCGAGGCGCTCGCGGAAGTGGCGATCGCCAACCCCGGCCCGCCGGCCGAACCGATCTCCGCGCCGCCGGCATCACTGCCCGGGTCGCTGGCCGAACCGGACGGATCGGTGGCGGCCGCATCGAAGGGTGCACCGCACACGGGTTGGCGCCGGATCGCGATCGATACCCGACCGTTGCGCCACGCGGCGTACCGCCGGATGTTCATCGGCTCCGCCACGTCGTTCTTCGGCACGCAGCTCACCGCCGTCGCGGTGCCGGTGCAGATGTACGCGATGACCAGGTCCAACGCCTGGGTCGGAGTGCTGGGCATCGCCGGTCTCGTACCCCTGTTGATCTTTGCGCTTTGGGGCGGCGCGCTCGCCGACCGCCTCGACCGGCGGATGTTGCTGCTCTGGAGCTCGACGCTGATGTGGCTAGTGACGCTGTCGTTGCTGGTCCAGGCCGTCCTCAAGGTGAACAGTCCCTGGCTGTTGCTCGCACTCGTCGCGGTGCAGTCCGCGGCGGTAGCGGTGACCATGCCGACCCGGTCCGCGATCATTCCGCGAATCGTGCCGGCCAACGAGTTGGCGCAGGCCAACACGCTGAACTTCACGATGTCGAACGTGAGCACGGTCGCCGGTCCGCTGGTCGCCGGCGTGCTCATCGGTGCGGGCTCCGGAGTGTTCTGGGCGTACGCCGTCGATGCCCTCACGTTCACCGTCGCGCTGTGGGCGGCGCTGCGACTGCCGTCGATGCGGCCGATCGGCGAGATCTCGTCGAGCCGCGGCGGATGGTCCGATGTGATCTTCGGACTGCGTTATCTCGCGACGACGCCGGTGCTGCTGCTGTCGTTCGCGGTGGACATCGCGGCGATGGCGCTGGCACTGCCGCGCGCCTTGTTCCCGGCGGTCGCTGACAACGAGTTCCACGGTGGCGTTGGCTGGCTGTTCAGCGCCATCGCGATTGGATCGGTGGTGGCTGGCGTCTCGTCCGGCTGGGTCGCGCGGGTCAAGAAGCAGGGTGTCGCGCTGGTCTGTGCGGTCGTCGTCTGGGGCATCGCGGTCGCGTTGGCCGGCCTCGCCCATCACCTGTGGCTAGCGGTCGTGTTCCTGGCCGTCGGCGGCGCCGCCGATCTGGTGAGCTCGGTCTACCGGCAGACCATGCTGCTGACCTATGCGCCAGATGAACTTCGTGGTCGACTCCAGGGCGTATTCACCGCGGTGGTGGCGGGCGGTCCGCGCCTCGGCGATCTGCGTGCCGGGCTCACCGCGTCGGCGGTCGGCACCACGACCGCGTGGGTTGGCGGCGGCATCGCGGCCTCGTTCGTGGCGATCTTGATCGGCATCGCGTTCCCGGCCCTCCGCCGCTACACCGCCAAGACGAGCTGAGGCCGCCCGCGCGGGCGACGACCGTCGGTTCGAGCGCCGTACACCAGGCACGCCACTTACGTGCACGCGGCGTTTCCACACCCTCGCGCGGCGCGTTAGGGTCGGGCATGGCTGAGATCGACTTCCCGTGCCTTCCGTCCGGCCGGCAGTGGCGAATCGAGTCCGGATCCCAGACGGCGGTCGTTGTCGAGGTCGGCGGTGGACTGCGCGCCTACCAGGCGGACGGCGAGGACGTGGTCGACGGGTACGCCGACGACGTGCTCTGCCCGGGCAGCGCCGGTCAGGTCCTCCAGCCGTGGCCGAACCGCATTCGGGACGGCCGGTTCACCGTGGACGGCACGGAATACCAGCTGTCGTTGAACGAGCCGGCGACGCACAACGCGATCCACGGGCTGGCGCGGTGGGTGCGGTGGAACGCCATCGACGTGGCACCGGACGCGATCACGGTCGGTTGCGATCTCGCGCCGGAACCCGGCTACCCGTGGCCGCTGCGGCTGCGTACGCGGTGGTCGGTTGGCCCGGACGGCCTGCGCGCGGACCACGAGGCGACCAACCACGGGACGTCGGCGGCGCCGTTCGGCCTCGGCGTGCACCCCTACGTGTACCTGCCCGGCGCCACCGTCGACGACCTCGAGCTGACGTTGCCGGCCCACTCGCGGCTGCTCGTCGACGGCCGGTTGTTGCCGATCGGTGCCGCGAAGGTGGCCGGCGACGCGTACGACTTCACCACCACGCGCCGGATCGGCACGATCGAACTCGACACCGCGTTCGGCGAGGTCGAACACGGAAGCGACGGAACGTCGACCGCCGTGCTAGCCGCCCCGGACGGGCGGTCCCGGACGGTCTGGGCGGACGGCGGCTTCCATTGGTGGCAGGTGTTCACCGGCGACACCTTGCACGGCGAGCGTCACCGGCGGTCGGTCGCGATCGAGCCGATGACGTGTCCGCCGGATGCGTTTCGATCCGGCCGGGATGTGGTCTCCATCGAGCCGGGCGGGACGTGGCGCGGCAGCTGGGGGATCCGGCCCGGGCGGGTGCCGGTGGCCGCGGTCGCGGGGGAGTAGTCGATGGAGTTCGCCGAGGTCGTGCGGCGTCGCCGCATGGTGCGCAACTACGACGCGGACCGCCCGGTTTCCGACGAACTCGTCGATCGCCTGCTCGACTGTGCGATCCGCGCGCCATCGGCCGGCTTCTCGCAGGGTTGGGGCTTTCTGGTGCTCACCGAGCCGGATGACCGCGCCCGGTTCTGGACGGCGACGACGCCCGAGGACGAGCGTGACGAACCAGACCCATGGCTGCTCGGACTGCAACGCGCGCCGGTGCTCATCGTCGCGCTTTCGAACAAGTCGATCTACCTTGACCGGTACGCCGCCGAGGACAAGGGCTGGACGGACCGCGACGAGTCGCGCTGGCCGGTGCCCTACTGGGACATCGACACCGGATTCGCCGCGCTGATGATGATGCTCGCCGCCGTGGACAACGACCTCGCGACCTGCTTCTTCGGGATTCCACCGGAGCAGACGGCAACCTTTAGGGCCACCTTCGACGTCCCATCTGAGTACACCCCGATCGGTGCCTTGTCGGTCGGTTACCCAGCGGCCGACCGACGGTCACCGTCACTCAAACGAGGTCGGCGGCCATTGACCGAGGTGGTGCACCGTGGGCATTGGTAAAGCGGCCGTGGGGTGCATTCGACACGCTCCGCTGAGATAATGCGACGTGGCGTAGCGAGCGAACTGAGCCGAGCAGGCGCGCGGACGTTGAAGGGGGAGCCACCGGCGTGATCTTCAAGGCGGTCTCGGAAGGCCGGCCGTACCCGGAGCATGGGCTGTCCCTCAAGGAGTGGTCGCAGATCCCGCCGCGACCGGTGCGCCTCGACCAGCTGGTGACGACGAAGCGCGAGTTGGCACTCGATCGGCTGCTCGCCGAGGACTCGACGTTCTACGGCGATCTCTTCCCGCATGTCGTCCAGTTCGGCGGCGTGCTCTATCTCGAAGACGGCGTGCACCGCGCGCTGCGCGCCGCGCTTCAGCAGCGGACGACGATCCACGCGCGGGTGCTGTCCGTGCCGGTGGCCGTGCCGGTCGCGCCGGCGGTCTGAGTATTTTGGGGTCATGACGCGCGCCCCCCTTGACCTGATCGACGTCGACCACCTGCACTCCGACGAGGAGCTCGAGATCAGGCGCGTGGTGCGCAAGCTGGTCGACGAGCGGGTACGGCCGCATGTGGCCGAATGGTACGAAGCCGGTACCCTGCCGGCGCGCGACCTCGCGAAAGAGTTCGGCAAGCTCGGTCTGCTCGGCATGCACCTGCACGGGTACGGGTGCGCCGGCGCGTCCGCCGTCGCGTACGGCCTCGCGTCGATGGAGTTGGAGGCCGGCGACTCGGGTGTCCGTTCGCTGGTCAGCGTGCAAGGTTCGCTCGCCATGTATGCGATCTACCGGTACGGCTCCGATGCGCAGAAAGACGACTGGCTGCCGCGCATGGCGGCCGGCGAGGCGATCGGCTGCTTCGGGCTCACCGAGCCGGATCACGGCTCCGACCCGGGATCGATGCGCACCCGTGCACGCCGCGACGGCGACGACTGGATCCTGCACGGCGGCAAGATGTGGATCACCAACGCGCCGGTCGCCGACATCGCCGTGATCTGGGCGCGCACCGACGAGGGCATCGGCGGGTTCGCCGTACCCATGAACTCTCGTGGTGTCTCGGTGCGCGAGGTGACCCACAAGATGTCGCTGCGTGCTTCGATGACCGGCGAAATCACCCTGGACGACGTGCGCCTGCCCGCGGACGCCGCGTTGCCCGGTGCGCGTGGCCTGCGTGCGCCGTTGTCGTGCCTGACTGAGGCGCGGTTCGGCATTGTGTGGGGCGCGCTCGGCTCGGCGCGCGACTGCCTGCACACCGCCCTCGACTACGCGGTCACGCGGGAACAGTTCGGCCGGCCGATCGCCGGGTTCCAGCTCACCCAGGCCAAGCTCGCCGACATGGCACTCGAGCTGCAGAAGGGTTATCTGCTGGCGCTGCATCTCGGACGCCAGGCCGACGCCGGCCGCATCACGCCCGAGCAGATCAGCATCGGGAAGCTGAACAACGTGCGCGAGGCGCTCGCGATCACACGCCAGTGCCGCACGATCCTCGGCGCGAACGGGATCAGCGGCGAATACCCGGTCATGCGGCACGCGAACAATCTAGAGAGCGTGCTGACCTACGAGGGCACGTCCGAGGTGCATCAACTCGTGATCGGTCAGCAGCTGACCGGCATCTCCGCGTTCACGTAGACCACACGCCCCCCGCGGCAGCCAACCGCGAGCACGCTCGGTGTCGCATCGAGGACGTACTGTGTACGTGGTCCGATGGGTTTGCCGCGCGCGTCGGTTTGCCAACCAGCGCTGGCGGGCATCCTTATCGGACGTTCGCGAATAAACCCTGCCGGCCGATTCGGGGGCGGTCCGGCGACCAATCTGTAGGGCACCACGCTGCGGATGGACGTGACGAGATGACCGCCAACACGACCGGCACCAACGACGGCGACTGGCGACCGACGGCCGCCAACGCCGAGGTCGAATCGGGCACCGGATGGCCGGACGAGGACGACGACGCGCCGGCGCTGCACGCATATCGGCCGAACAACGGCGAGTCCGGCGCGGCGGCGCCTGCCCGGGCCGCCGTCGCGTCCCATGATCACCACACGGTCGCGCTGCCTGAGCAGCGGGGCAACGGCTCGGATGCCATCGAACCCCGGCGGCGCCGCCGGTGGATCCCGTTCGCAGCCGCTGGGCGTAAGGCGTTCTGGCTTGCCATGACGGCGGGCGTCATTGTGATCCTGTTCCTGCTGACTGGCCTGTTCGGCCTGTGGCCGAAGCTCGGCAACCCGTTCAGCTCGCAAAAGACCGACCGCAGCGGCCCGGTGTTGCTGGTGTCCATCCAGGACCTGTCGCGCTTCGAGGCGGCCAGCGGGAACTTCCAGGTGATCGTCGACCTGCAGAACGACCGGCGGTTCATCCCGGACTTCCTGTTCAACCAACGGTCACTGTTCGTCGCGGACGGCTCGGTCGACGCGTACGTGGACTTCAGCAACATCGGCCAGGGCGATATCAAGGTCGACCCGACCGATGCCAAAAAGGTCACCATCAACCTGCCCGCACCGCAGCTCGAGCCGCCGAACCTGGATCTGAATCGCAGCTACCTCTACGCGACTCAGAAGGGCTTGATCAACAAGATCGGCGACATCTTCTCCGACAACTCGAATGCGGAGGAGCAGCTCTACCAAGTTGGGCAGACGAAGATCGCGGCGGCCGCGCTGGACAGCCAGTTGCCGCAGCGTGCCGAACAGAACACGCGAGCGATGCTCACCGAGATGCTCCACTCGCTGGGCTACACAACGGTCACGGTGAACTTCGCGTCCGCCTGATCGATAGTTTGGCAGGTCGGACCCCGGCAGTCGGTTTCCCGGCCGGTCGATCGTTGGGCCGGTCCCTGCCGGATGCGGTTACGCTGGCCTGCGGCGACGGAAGTCGGTGTGCACACAACGGGGTGCGCCGCGCCGCGAGATGGAGACGCCGTGATCAGCACGTTCGACTTGTTCAAGATCGGGATCGGTCCGTCGAGCTCGCACACGGTCGGACCGATGCGAGCGGCGTACCGCTTCGCGGGCGGTCTGAAGGCGGACGGCGTGCTGGCCGACACGGCTCGCGTCCACGCCGAGCTGTTCGGCTCGCTCGGTGCGACCGGGCACGGCCACGGCAGCGACCGCGCGGTGTTGCTCGGACTGTCCGGCGAGGAGCCGGAGACGGTCGACACGGATGCCATACCGCGGCGTGTGGACGCAATCACGGCAAGCGGCCGTCTCGCGCTGCTCGGCACGCACGAGATCGACTTCCAGGTGGACCGCGACCTCGTCCTGCACCGGCGTCGTACGCTGCCGTTCCACCCGAACGGGATGACGTTCACGGCGTCGAACCGGGCCGGGACTGTGCTGCGCGAGCGGACGTACTACTCGGTCGGTGGTGGATTCGTCGTCGACGAAAAGGCCACCGGCGCCGATCGCATCAAAGTGGACGAGACGCCGGTGGCGTACCCGTTCCGTACCGGTGCCGAACTACTCGCGCACACCGGCGACGGTGACATGTCGATCTCGGATGTGATGCTCGCCAACGAGTTGTCGTGGCGCTCCGAAGACGAGGTGCGCGCCGGACTCGCCGACATCTGGCGCGTGATGCAGGAGTGTGTGGCGCGCGGCTGTGCGAACGACGGCACGCTGCCGGGCGGGCTGAAGGTGCGACGTCGCGCCGGGGAACTGCACCGTGCGCTGTCGGCCGAGGGCGGTGCCACCGACCCGCTGCACGTGATGGACTGGGTGACGTTGTTCGCCCTCGCGGTCAACGAGGAGAACGCGGCCGGCGGTCGAGTGGTCACCGCGCCGACGAACGGCGCGGCCGGCATCGTACCGGCGGTGTTGCTGTACTACACGAGGTTCGTACCGGGCGCGGATCTCGACGGCGTCATCCGGTTCCTGCTCGCCGCCGCCGCGATCGGTGTGCTCTTCAAGGAGAACGCGTCGATCTCGGGTGCCGAGGTGGGCTGCCAGGGCGAAGTGGGCTCGGCATGTTCGATGGCGGCTGCCGGCCTCACCGATGTGCTCGGCGGCACGCCGCAGCAGGTGGAGAACGCCGCCGAGATCGCGATGGAGCACAACCTCGGGCTCACGTGCGACCCGGTCGGCGGTCTCGTGCAGATCCCGTGCATCGAGCGCAACGCGGTGGCGAGCATCAAGGCCATCACGGCGACGCGGCTCGCGCTGCGCGGCGACGGCCGGCACTTCGTGTCGCTCGACAAGGTCATCAAGACCATGCGCGAGACGGGCGCGGACATGAAGGTCAAGTACAAGGAGACGGCGCGCGGCGGCCTCGCCGTCAACGTCATCGAGTGCTAAATGACTCGTCCCAGACCGCGCGTTGATTCGACTCGATCATTGGCCTAGCGTCGACGCATGACGTTGCTTTCTGATCTTGTCGACGCGATCGGTACGGGTGCCGTGGAGGTCTACGACCTGACCGCACCGCTGACCTCCAGCACCCCCATCCTCGGGTTGCCCGAGCAGTTCGGGCAGACCTGGCCGTTCGCGTTGACCGAGATCAGTCGGTACGACGACCGTGGGCCGGCGTGGTATTGGAACAACATCACCACGGGCGAGCACACCGGTACCCACTTCGACGCACCGATCCACTGGGTGACCGGACGCGAAAAGCTCGACGTCGCACAGGTGCCGGTGCGTCAACTCGTCGCGCCGGCCGCCGTCCTCGACGTGACTGCCGAGGCGGCCGCCGATCCGAACTTCCTGCTCGAGGTCTCGCATATCAAGGCGTTCGAGGAGCGGCACGGTGCGCTGCCGAAGGACGGCTGGTTGCTCATCCGTACCGGCTGGGACGCACGCTCCCACGATCAGGACGCGTTCCTCAACGGTGGCGCGACGCCGGGCGTGTCGATCGACTGTGCACAGTGGCTGGCCGAGGACGCGCCGATCCAGGGCGTCGGCGTGGAGACGGTCGGCACCGACGCGGGTGCGGCGCACTCGTTCAATCCGCCGTTCCCGTGCCACTCATACCTGCTCGGGGCGAACAAGTTCGGCCTGACGCAGTTGCAGAACCTGCGGCACCTGCCGCCGACCGGGTCGGTGGTGGTCGCCGCGCCGCTGCCCATCGTGGCCGGATCCGGCAGCCCGGCGCGCGTGCTCGCGCTCGTCGAACGGTAGTCGCACCGTCGAGCCCGGAGGGTTGGTCATGGACGTCGCGACGCAGGTCGGCACGGTGCTCGCCGGTCTCGGCGCGGACACCGTGTTCGGCGTCGTCGGTTCCGGAAACTTCCACGTCACCAACGCTCTCGTCGCGGCCGGTGCACGCTTCGTACCCTCGGCTCACGAGGCGGGATCGGCCACCGCCGCCGACGCGTACGCGCGGTTGACCGGCAAGGTCGGAATCGTTTCGGTGCACCAGGGTCCCGGCGTGACGAACGCGCTGACCGGTGTGACGGAGGCGGCCAAGAGCCGTACCCCTCTGATCGTGCTGGCGCCCGAGGCGACGAACCCGCGGTCGAATTTCCACATTGACCTGGCATCGCTCGCGCGCGCGGTGGGCGCCGAGTATCGGCGCGTCCGCGCGGACTCTGCGGACCGCGACGTGGTCGAGGCCTGGCGCATCGCGACTAACGGTCTCGGCGCGACGGTCGTGCTCGGACTGCCGCTGGACGTACAGGCCGCTACGGCAACATCGTCGCCGGTGCCGGACGACGAGACGACGTCCGAGGTGCGAACAGCGACCGCGGCCGACGTCGATCGCGTCGCCGAGGCGTTGCGCGCCGCGCATCGGCCGGTGTTCATCGCCGGGCGCGGCGCCGCGCGAACGCCGTTCGCGGACGCGCGTCGCGCGCTGGAGCAGTTGGCCGATGCGTGCGGCGCGTTGCTGGCGACATCCGCGGCCGGGCACGGACTCTTCGCCGGCTCGCCGTGGAACCTCGGCATCTCTGGCGGTTTCGCCACGCCGTTGGCTGCTGAGCTCATCGCCGACGCCGACGTACTCGTCGCGTGGGGCTGTTCGCTGAACATGTGGACGACGCGGCACGGGAGCCTGATCCCGCCCGCCGCGACTGTCGTGCGCGTCGACCACGACCCGGTCGCGCTCGATCAACCGCTCATCGCCGCGGCCGGGCAAGATCTGCGGGTACGTGGCGATCTACGGCTCGTCGCCGACGCGGTGCTGGCGGCCTTGCCGTTCACGCCGAGCACTGGGTACCGCACGCCGGCCGTACGCGAACGCATCGCCACCGAGGGCCGGTGGCGCCAGATCGGGTACGACGACTGGTCCGGCCCGGATGCGTACGGCCGGGAGCGCATCGATCCTCGTACGCTGACCGTTGCGCTGGACGACATCCTGCCGACCGAACGTGTCGTGGCGGTCGACTCCGGCAACTTCATGGGCTACCCGGCCGCGTATCTATCGGTACCCGATCCGGCCGGGTTCAGCTTCACCCAGGCGTACCAGTCGATCGGTCTGGGCCTCGCCTCGGCCATCGGCGCCGCGGTGGCGCGCCCGGACCGTGTCACGGTGGCAACGCTTGGCGACGGTGGGTTCCTTATGGCACTTGCCGAGCTGACTACGGTGCGACGGCTCGATGTGCCGATGGTGATTGTGGTCTACAACGACGCCGCGTACGGCGCCGAGGTCCACCACTTCGGCCCCGACGGGTTTGTGCTCGACACGGTACGGTTCCCGGACTCCGACATCGCCGACATCGCGCGCGGATTCGGGTTCTTCGGGCTAACCGTACGGTCGGTCGGCGACCTCGATCCGCTGCGCTCCTGGGTGACCGGGCCGCGTGACCGGACCATCGTGGTCGACGCGAAGATCGCCGCGAACGACGCGTCGTGGTGGCTTGCCGAGGCTTTCCGGGGCCACTGAACTGGACGGGTGGGTGGTCGCGCGTGACCTCGGACGGGAATACTTGCGATGTCAAGTAAGTTGCGGAATATCGTAGGAGCGGCCGTACGGTAGGACAGGTGGTTGGGGCTGATGGCCATGACAGCGAACACGTTGGACACGGCGCAACGGATGCCCGCGCTCTACATCGGGCACGGCGCACCGCCGCTCGTTGACGACGAGCTTTGGACCACCGAGCTGTCCGCATGGGCGGCGGACTTGCCGCGGCCGACCGCGATCCTGATGGTGTCCGCGCACTGGGAGTCGGCGCCGCTCACGCTTGGCGCCACCGATGCCGGCGTCCCGCTGGTGTACGACTTCGGCGGCTTTCCCGAGCGCTACTACCGAGCGGAGTACCCGGCACCCGGCGCACCGGCGCTGGCGCAGAAGATCAAGGCGCTGATGGCCGACACCGAAACCGTCGCGGAGCAGCCACGCCGGGGCCTCGACCACGGCGCGTACGTGCCGTTGACCGTGATGTACCCCGACGCGGACATCCCGGTGCTGCAGATGTCGCTGCCCACTCTCGACCCGGACAAGCTCCTCGCGCTCGGCCGGCGGCTCGCTCCGCTGCGAGACGAGGGCGTGTTGATCATCGGCAGTGGCTTCCTCACGCATGGCCTACCATTCCTGCGCGACTTCACCGTCGACCAGACACCGCCGGGGTGGTCCGTCGAGTTCGATGCCTGGGCCGGCGAAGCGCTCGCCCGGGGTGCGGTTGACGAGCTCGCCGACTTCCGCAACCGGGCGCCGGGTATGCCCTATGCGCATCCGACCATCGAGCACTTCGCGCCGATGTTCGTCACGCTCGGCGCGGCCAGTGATCCCGAGGCGGCACCGCGACAGGTGATCGATGGCTTCTGGATCGGCCTGTCCAAGCGCTCGTTCCAGGTCGCGTAGGCGACCCTGGACCACGCCGCTCGCCGGCCGGGGTTCGTTCGGCCTTGTCGCGCGACGGTGTTGCCGACGTTCCTCGCGGCACGCCCGCCTCGCGCACCGGCAGCCCGCCCGCCTCGAGGATGGTTGCGCACCGGCCGTCCTATCTCTCTGCTGACATCAATGCGAGCAGAGACATCTTTGCGTGCGTTAGTGCTAGCAGAGTCAGCTCTGCGCACATCAATGCGCGCAGAGGCGTCTCTGCCAACGTCAGTGCGAGCAGAGCGATAGGCGGGCAGGCGGTTGGTGGTGAGGCGGCGGCATTCGACCGGCAAGCAGGGCATTCGACCTGCGAACCGCCGACCGGCAAGACGCCGTCGAGGTCGGATCAGCCGGCGACGACCGGACCAACCGTCAATGACGTGATGTTCACCGGGAGTTTGGGCGCACCGTCGCCGGGGGCGTTGGCGTTGTCTGTGCCGGCCTTCGCGACCTTCTGCACGATGTCGAGGCCGGTCGAGATCGTGCCGATGACCGTGTAATTCGACGGCAGCACCGACTGTCCGGTGCTCGGATCCGTCGGCGTGTCCTTGTACACGATGAAGAACTGGCTGCCGTTGCCGTCGGGGTCGCCCGCGTTTGCCATGGCGACCGTACCGGCCGGGTAGTTCACCGCCCCGGTCGGCAGGTTTTCGTGGGCGTACGTGTAGCTTGGCCCGCCGGTTCCCTTCCCGGACGGGTCGCCGCACTGGAGCACGAAGATGCCGGTCGTAGTCATCCGGTTGCACGTCGTGCCGTCGAAGAACCGCTGACTGGCGAGGTAGGCAAAACTCGCCGCCGAGCACGGCGCGTGCGTGACGTCCAGCTTGACCGTGATGGTGCCCTGGCTCGTGGCGAGCGTCATGTCTCGGGTACCGCTTGCCGGCAGGTTCTTGGTCGGCGGCGTACCCGTCTTCGTGAGGTCTGGGTTCTGCGTCGCATCGGCGGGCGTCCACGTGCACGACGGGCCGGACACGGCCGCCGCCGCGGGCGGCGTCGACCGCGACTTGTCGACCACCCCGAGCCAGACGATGCCACCGATCACCAGCAGCGAGGCGACCACCGCGCTGGACACCGCGGCACCGCGCGCTCGGCGCGCCGGCTGGTCGTCGCTCATCACGGACCTCCCCAAACTTTCCGCCGCCCGCGGCAGGCGTCAGCCAAGGCGGCGGCCAAGTTCAGCACGCCGCGTGACCGATCGCCAAACCGGGGTGCCCCGCCGTTGACATCGACGAGGTCCCCGGTGATGCTAAGCAAGCGCTTAGTGCGGGAGCGGTTCGCAGGCGGGCAGCCCACAGCTGGCGAGGCGAGGTGGCACGGCGCACGCTGGGCCGAGCGTCGTGGGGGTTTCTCGCGCCCGGGGCGCCGGTTAGGTTACCCGCAGAGTTTTCGCGCGCCGGCCTGTCACGATCCGGACATGGCGGGCGCGGTTCGCAGGAATTCGGTGGTTTCTATCGACGCTGGAGTGGCGCGATGAGTTCACACCCGGCACGCTTTGCCGGCCAGGTCGCCTTGGTGACCGGCGCGAGCCGCGGCATCGGCTTCGCCGTCGCGGAGCGCTTCGTCGCGGAGGGCGCACAGGTTTGCATCACCGCCCGGAAGTCCGAGGCGCTCGAGGCCGCGGTCGCGTCGCTGGGCGGACCGGACCGCGCGATGTTCGTCGCGGGCAAGGGCGACGACGCGGAGCACCACGCCGCCGCGGTCAGCGCCGCCATTGACGCGTACGGCCGACTCGACGTGCTCGTCAACAACGCGGGCATCAACCCGGTGTTCGGCCCGATGATCGAGCAGGATCCGAGTGCCGCGCGAAAAGTCTTCGACGTCAATGTGATCGGCGCGGTCGGGTGGATCCGTGCCGCGTACGATGCCTGGCTCGGCCGCAGCGGCGGCGCGGTGGTGAACATCGCGTCGATCGCCGGCACCGCGCCGGCGCCCGGCCTCGGCTACTACGCGGCGAGCAAGGCGGCGCTGATCCAGATGACCAAGCAGCTTGCCTTCGAACTCAGCCCGAAGGTGCGCGTGAACGCGGTCGCGCCGGCCGTGGTGAAGACGCAGTTCGCCCGCATGCTCTACGAGGGTCGCGAGGACGAGGCGGCGGCCAACTACGCGCTGGGACGGCTCGGGTTGCCCGAGGATGTCGCCGGTGCGGTGGCGTTCTTCGCGTCGAGCGATGCCGCCTGGGTCACCGGGCAGACGCTCGTGGTCGACGGCGGCGTCAGCCTCACGCGTGGCGTTGGGTAGCACGGTGCCGGACAGTGCTGTGTCGGATAGCACGCAGGAGGAGGCGTCCATGGGATTCGCGTCCATCGACGAGTTGCGGGCCGCAGTCGGCACCCAGCTTGGGCCGAGCGACTGGCTCACGGTCGACCAAGAACGCATCAACCGGTTCGCCGACGCGACCGGTGATCACCAGTGGATTCACGTTGACCCGGACCGCGCGGCACACGGTCCGTTCAAGACCACGATCGCGCACGGATATCTGACGCTGTCGCTGCTGCCGGCGCTCGCGAGCACCCTCACCCGCGTCGACGGCGTACGCATGGGCATCAATTACGGCGTGAACAAGGTGCGGTTCCCGGCGCCGCTGCCGGTCGACTCAAGAGTCCGGGCGCGGGCCGAGATCATGTCAGTCGAGGACGTGGACGGCGGCGTACAACTGACGACGAAGGTCACGATCGAGCGCGATGGGGGCGACAAGCCGGTATGCGTCGCCGAGTCGGTGTCGCGCGTCTATCCGTGACGGCGGTCGGCTTGGCCGGGTCAGGTCACGCAGCACGATGTCGCCGGGCGGGCGCTAGGCACGGCGGGTGCCGAGGGAGGCTTGAGTCATGCAACTGCACGGTGCGGGTGTGGTCATCACCGGCGGCGGCAACGGGATCGGCGCCGCGATGGCCCGCCGGTTCGCCGCCGAGGGTGCCCGAGTCGTCGTCAACGATCTGCACGAGGGCTCGTGTGATGCGGTCGCGAGCGAGATCGGCGGATTTTCCGCGCCGGGCGACGCGGCATCCGTGTCCGGCGCACACCACCTCGTCGACGTCGCGCGCGAGCATCTCGGCGAGATCGATCTGTTCTGCGCGAATGCCGGCGTCGGCATCGGCGGCGGGCCGGCCGCGCCGGAGGATGACTGGGACCTCGCTTGGCAGGTCAACGTTATGGCGCACGTGCGAGCCGCCCGAGCGCTGCTGCCCGACTGGCTGGAGCGAGGCCGAGGCCACTTCCTAGCGACCGTTTCGGCGGCCGGTCTGCTCACCATGATCGGGTCGGCGCCGTACTCGGTGACGAAGCACGGTGCGCTCGCGTTCGCGGAGTGGATGCAGATCACGTACGCCGACCGGGGCGTGACCGTACAAGCGTTGTGCCCGCAAGGCGTACGCACCGCGATGCTCGAGGCCTCCGGTGACGCCGGCAAGCTGCTGCTCGGCGCCGAATCGATCAGTCCGGAACAGGCCGCGGACGCGGTGGTGGCCGGCCTTACGAGCGGCAATTTCCTGATCCTGCCGCACCCGGAGGTCGCCGGATACTACGCCTCACGCGCCGCCGATCCGGACCGCTGGCAGGCGAACATGCGCAAGCTGCAGCGCCTGGTTAGCAACGCCGGCACCGCACCCGGCGGCACCGCATCTGAAGAAACAGCATCGGGAGGCACCGCATGAGGGCGTGGCAGGTGACCGCGCTCGGCGAGCCGGTCGACGTGATGCGCCTCGCGAGCGACGTCGCGACGCCGGAGCCCGGTGCCGGGCAGGTTCTCGTGAAGGTCCATGCGGTCGCGCTGAACTTTCCGGACGTGTTGATGTGCCGGGGGCTCTATCAGGTGCGGCCGCCTCTGCCGTTCACGCCCGGCGTCGAACTGTGCGGCACGGTGGTCGCCGTTGGGCCGGATGTGACGAGTCCCGCGGTCGGTGATCGCGTGCTCGGTTCGCCAATCGGTGGTGGGCTCGCCGAGTTCGCGCTGATGTCCGCCGCCGACGCGTTGCCCGCGCCCGACGCGCTCGACGACACACGGGCCGCGGCGTTCCACATCGCGTACCAGACGGGGTGGTTCGGATTGCACCGCCGCGCCGCGCTCACGGCGGGCGAGACGCTGCTCGTACACGCGGCCGCTGGCGGGGTCGGCAGCGCCGCCGTACAGCTGGGCAAGGCGGCCGGAGCGCGCGTCATCGGCGTGGTCGGCGGATCGGCCAAGGCCGCGGTGGCCACAGATCTCGGGGCGCACGTCGTGATCGACCGCCGCACCGACGACATCGTCGCGGCAGTGAAGGGCGCGACCGGCGGACGCGGCGCGGACGTGATCTACGACCCGGTGGGCGGCGACGCGTTCGCAAAGTCCACGAAGTGCATCGCGTTCGAAGGTCGGCTGCTGGTGATCGGGTTCGCCAGCGGCGACATTCCGTCCGCGGTCACCAGCCACGCGTTGGTCAAGAACTACTCGGTGGTCGGCCTGCATTGGGGGCTCTACAAGCAGTACGACCCGAAGTCCATTGTGGATGCTCACGAGGCGCTGTCGACGTTGGCCGCCAACGGTGTGGCCGTACCGCTGGTCAGTGCCGTGCTGCCGTTCGACGCGGCGCCCGAGGGCCTGGCTAGCTTGGCGGCCGGGGAGACGACCGGTCGCGTGGTGATTTCGGTGGCGGAATGAGCGACCGATCCGCTTCGACCGACCCGCCCGGACTCGACCTGCGACGGCTGCGGGCGTTCCTGGACGAGCAGGCGCCGGAGTTGCCGTCGGGTCCGCTGACCGCGGAGCGCGTCGAGGGCGGCAAGTCGAACCTGACGTACATCGTCACGGACGGTACGGCGGAGTTCGTGGTACGCCGGCCGCCGCTGGGTCACGTACTGGCGACGGCGCACGACATGTCGCGGGAGTTTCGGGTGATCTCGGCGCTCGCCGACACAAAGGTGCCGGTGCCGCGTACCCGGCTGCTGTGCGAGGACGCCGACGTACTCGGTGCGCCGTTCTACGTCATGGAGCGAGTCGCGGGCACCGTCTACCGGGGCGTCGCGCAGACCTCGACGCTGACACCGGGGCGGGCCGCCACGATCTCGTACGCCCTGATCGACGTGCTGGCCGACCTGCACGATGTGGTGCCGGGCGCGGTCGGGCTCGGTGACTTCGGCCGGCCGGAGGGGTACCTCGAGCGTCAGGTCGTGAGGTGGGGCAAGCAACTTGCCGCGTCACGGAGCCGGGAACTCGCCGGCGTTGACGAGTTGCAGGAACGGCTCGGTGCCGGTCTGCCGCGCAGCGGGCCGCCGGCCGTCGTACACGGTGACTACCGGTTGGACAACGCGATTGTCGCCGACGACGACCGGATCGCCGCCGTGCTGGATTGGGAGATGGCCACCATCGGCGACCCGCTCGCCGACCTCGGGCTGCTGCTGGTCTACTGGGACGGCGTGAGCGCGATGCCGCGCGGCACGTTGAACCAGGCGGTCACGCCGGACGTGGGGTTCCCAACCGGCGCCGAGCTGATCAACCGGTACGCCGAGCGTCGCGACGTGGAACTCGAGCGGCTTCCGTGGTACCAGGCGCTCGGCTTCTTCAAGCTCGCGGTCATCTCCGAGGGCATCTACTACCGCTATAGCCAGGGACAGACGGTCGGTGGCGGGTTCGCGCACATGGGCGACGTGGTGGTACCGCTTATCGACAAGGGCCTCGCCGTGCTCGGTGCGTCGCAAGGCGACCGGCCGGCCGACCGGATCGTGGAGGCGTGATGGACTTCGAATTCGACGCGAAGACGGTCGAGTTGCGCGACCGGGTTCTCGCTTTCATGGACGCGTACATCTATCCGAACGAACACGCCTTCGAGGAGCAGGTCGCGGCCGGCGAGCCGTGGACCACCCCGCCGCTGATGGACGAGCTCAAGGCGAAGGCCCGTGCGGAAGGGCTGTGGAACCTGTTCCTGCCGCACGACGCGCGCGGCGGCGGCATCACGAACCTCCAGTACGCGCCGCTGTGCGAGATTATGGGCCGCAGCCCACGCCTCGCGCCTGAAGTGTTCAACTGCAGCGCGCCGGACACCGGCAACATGGAAGTGCTTGCCATGTTCGGGACGCCCGAGCAGCAGCGGCAGTGGCTCGATCCGTTGCTGGCCGGCGAGATCCGGTCCGCCTTCTGCATGACCGAGCCGGACGTTGCCTCGTCGGACGCGAACAACATCGCCACACGCATCGAACGTGACGGCGACGACTACGTCATCAACGGTCGCAAATGGTGGTCCTCCGGAGCGATGAGCGACCGCTGCAAGATCTTCATCGTGATGGGCAAGACCGATCCGGCCGCCGAACGGCACCGACAGCAGAGCCAGATCCTCGTGCCTCGCGCCACGCCTGGCATCGACATCCGGCGTGGCATGACAGTGTTCGGCTACTCGGACGGGCCGCACGGCGGGCACGCCGAGATCGTGTTCACTGACGTACGCGTACCCGCCTCGAACATCATCGCCGGCGCGGGCGAAGGCTTCGCGATCGCACAGGCCCGGCTCGGACCGGGCCGGATCCACCACTGCATGCGCCTGATCGGCATGGCCGAGCGGGCGCTCGAACTGATGTGCCGTCGCGCGCTCGGCCGCGTCGCGTTCGGCGGACCGCTCGCCGAGCAGGGCGTCGTCAACGAGTGGATCGCCGAAGCACGGGTGCGCATCGAGCAGGCCCGCCTGCTCGTGTTGAAGACCGCCTGGCTGATGGACACGGTCGGCAACCGGGGCGCGCACACCGAGATCCAGGCCATCAAGATTGCCACGCCGCTGATGACCGAATGGGTGCTGGACAAAGCGATCCAAGCGCACGGCGCGGGTGGCGTGAGCCAGGACTTCCCGCTCGCCTCGCTGTGGTCGCACGCGCGGACGCTGCGGCTCGCGGACGGCCCGGACGAAGTGCACCGCCGGTCGCTGGCGCGTCGCGAGCTACGCAAATATGTCTGACGCGGCACCGTCGGCGGTCGGTGGGCTCGTCGCGACCGAGGCGTCGCGCCCGCGGCCGCGCGGGCTGTTGGTTGACTGGGGCGGCGTGCTCACCACGAACGTGTTCGCGTCGTTCGACGCGTTCTGCGCCGTCGAGGGACTCGAGCCAGACCGGGTACGGGATGCCTTCGTCCACGACCCGGTCGCACGCGACGCGCTGGTCGGCCTCGAACTCGGCACGCTCGCCGAGCCGGACTTCGAGTCGGTGATGGCCGGCGTGCTGCGGGTGGACGCGACGAACCTCATCGAGCGGCTGATGGGCGGCGCCGGTCCGGACGAGGCGATGATCGCGGCGGTCCGGCGAGCGCGGGCGTACGGCATCGCAACCGGACTTATCTCCAACTCGTGGGGTGCCTCCCGATACGACAGCGACCAGTTGTCCGCACTGTTCGACGGCGTCGTGATCTCGGGTCGTGTCGGACTGCGCAAACCCGCGTCGGACATGTACGCGCTCGGCGCGGAAGCGTTGCACCTCCAGCCGACCGAGTGCGTGTTCGTCGACGATCTGCGTGGCAACTTGAAGCCAGCCAGGTCGTTGGGCATGACCACGGTGCATCACGTCGACGCACCGACCACGATCAGGCAGCTCACTCAGATCTTCGGCGTCGACCTCGGCTAAGCGAATGGGCGGCGCCTGCCCGCGTGATGGGCGTGGGCCTGCCCGAGTGAGCGTGCGCCGGCGTGATGTCTCGTGCGCCCGCATGATGTCTTACCTGGACCGTATGGTGCGCGACATGCAGCCCATCAACGTGCAGATGACCTTCGACTGCGCCGATCCACATGCGCAAGCCCGGTTCTGGGGCGCGGCGCTCGGGTGGGAGATCGAGGACGGTCATGACTTCATCACGAAGCTGATGGCCGACGGCGTGGTGACCGACGACGACGTGGTGGATATCGGAGGTGGGCGGCTGGGCTTCAAGACGGGCGCCGCGATCCGCCGGCCGGCGAGCGCCGACGGTCCGGCTCGGCTCCTGTTCATGCAGGTACCGGAACCGAAGACGGTCAAGAACCGCGCGCACCTCGATGTGAATGTCGGTCTGGAACGCCGCGACGCCGAGGTGGAGAGGCTGATCGTGCTCGGGGCGGTCGAGCTCTACCGGATCGACGAACCGGGTGCCCATCACGTCACGATGCAGGACCCGGAGGGCAACGAATTCTGCGTCCAGTAGCGCCCTGTTCGGCGGTTTTAACCCGTGATGACCGGGTCGGCGGTACGGTCTGAACCGGGCGTACGGTGACGAACAGGGGCATCGGCGCCGCCGATACCGAAATGGGGATGTCACATGTCCAAGAAGTCCCTCACACTCTTCGCGGCGCTGGGCATCGCGGCCGCCGCCGGTGCGGCGTACGCGGTCCGCTGGTGGTTCGACGGCACATACGACGCCTCGCGGCATTCGCTAGATCCCGAGCGGCGGGCAAACGGCTGGCGCGACGCGGGCGCGGCGCGGGATGACGAAGGCGCCATGTCGGACTGGGACGACGAGACCGAGGACCTGTTCGAGCCAACACTGACGCCAAGCGAAAGAGCGGCATCGGCGACAAAGGCAAAGACTGACGACAGGGAGGTGGCGGACATGGCAGCCGCCGTCCTCACCGATGCGGACCTGTCCATCGACGACGCAGAGCCGATCCCTCGAACCAAGCGCGCGTCCACCATCCGCAAGCAGCAATCGCCGAGCGAAGTGCCAGTCGCCGGGCGATAACTGGGTCGGCCGGCCGGACGCCGCGGAGACGGGGGCGCGGCGCACGGCCGTCCCACCCGGCGCGGGTTCGCGGGTGTGGTCGGCGCCACGCCGCGAACCCGGCGTATGGCGGTGTTTACTTGCACTCATGCCACTGCAAGGCGATTACGAGCCCAGTCCGGCCAAGTGGGTCCGCGACCAGGTCGAGAAGTACGAATCATCGGGCGGTACGGACGGCACGACGCTCCGCGGGATGCCCGTCGTCATTGTGACGATGCGGGGTGCCCGTAGCGGCCGACTCCGCAAGGTGCCCGTCATGCGGGTCGAGCACGGCGGCGCGTACGCGGTTGTCGCGTCTCGAGGCGGCGCGCCCCGCAACCCGCTCTGGTACTACAACCTGGTCGCCAATCCGGACGTCGAGGTGCAGGACGGCGCGCTCCGGAAGGACGTGACGGCACGGGAGGTGTTCGGCGAGGAGAAGGCGCAGTGGTGGAAGCGCGCGGTCGCCGCGTACCCCGACTATGCGCACTACCAAGAAAAGACGGATCGACAGATCCCGGTCTTCGTCCTGGAGTAGCACCGCGCCGAATCGAAAGGGCTACTGGGCGAGTCGCGCGGCGAGCAGGTCCGCGACGCGCCGGGCGATGTCGTCCTTGTCCGCGTCGGTCAATGGGCCGGCCGGCAGCGTCGTGGTGGGGATCGCGGCCACCGCGGCCTTCAGTTGGGCGAGCGACGTGTTGACCTGGTCGTGCCAGGCCGCTCCGCTGTCCTGGTAGGTGCTCGCGTCACCGGGCACGCGCGGATTGAACTGCTCGCTGTGCCAGACCGCGTTCGCGATGTCCTGCGGTGTCATGTCATCCTCCGGAGGTTCGGTGGAGTCGGCTGCCCACTGTCCCCAGTGGGTGACCATGGCCCGGCATAGGTCGACGGTGACGCCGGCCACCTGCACGCCGTTGTGATATTGCTGCACTTGCGCGCGCGGATCCCACAGACCGTTCGACCACGCGTACGTCTGCCACCCGTACGTGATCAGCCGGTGGTCGAACAGGTATTTGGTCACCGAATAGCCGGCGTACGCACCGGTGCGCGCGAGCGTGATCGCGGACGCGACGCCTTGGAAATACGCCACCACTTGCGGGCCGGTGATGTCCGGCTGATCCTGCGCGACGAAATACTGCGCGACACTCGACGGGATCCCGAGTGCACGGCGTACGGTCTCGGCGGCATGCGCGTCGGCGACACCTGCGGCTCGACCCTGTGTCGCGCGGTCGGTTGACGTCTCCCACACGAGACCGATGTCGAGTCCCGCCGACCGGTAGTTCTTGACCTCGGCCGCGGTGAGGCGCTTGCGGGGGTTCGCCGTCGTGTTCGGGCTCGTGTAGCGGATGACGAAGTGCTTTCCGGCCGCCTTCAGCGCGGCACCCGATGGTCGCGGGTTCGCGAAGTCGACACCCTCGGTCGTCATCTGCTGTCCCTTGCTCGGCCGCGTGGCACGTGGACCCGGGGCGGCACGTCGTCACGGCGGACGGCGTGGCACTCGTACGTCCATTGCGACCGTACCCGGTTCGCCCGTCGACTGGGCTTTGCGACGCGTCGGCGGGCTCGTGACGCGAGCGCCGGGCTCGTGACGCGACCGGCCGCGAGCGCTGGGCGAGCGCTAGACGCGGCCGAGCGCGGTCGCGGCGAGGGTCTTGGCCCAGGCGAGTTGCTGCGTACCCTGGTCGTCGGCCGGGTTGGCAATTCCGATCTGGAGGATCAGTAGGCCGCTGCCGACTCGAACGTAAAGCGTCCGGTCGCGGGCCATCGCCTCGTCGCCGACGCCGCTGACCGGCTCACCGGTTCGGATCGGAAAGTAGACGCTGGCGCCACCGGCCTGGATCGTGACGGTGACGACGCCGTCGACGGTCGCCGAGCCGCCGGGATCGGACCAGCTGCTCTTCAGCGCCTGCCGGCACACGCTCGTCGCGCCGCCCACGAGGTCGTCGCGTGACTCTTCGGTCGGATCGCCGGTGAACTCCAACGACACCGTGTCCTTCGTCGCCGCGCTCAGGTCTGCCTGCGTGATCAGGCTGCACGCGCCCGGCACGGTCGCGGCTTGGCCGGGCGACGTCGCGCCGGCACCCGCCGCTGGCGAGACAACCGGCGCCGTGACGGCTCCCGTTGGACGGCTCGGCCCGCCACCACACGCGGTGAGCAGGATCGCGACGACACCGAGCGGCAGTAGCTTCACCATCGACCGCATGGCCACGTACCTCCGAAGTGCACACAATGTGACGCACCTGTGAGTGTGCTGTGACCTCTCGTCGATTCGCCCGCTCGGGTCGCCTATCCGTCACTACTCCGGCATTCGGGCGGCCGCTGGCGTGAGCGCAATCTGTGATCCGCCGCGGGGTTCGCTAGCCGTACGTCGGCTGCTGCGGCCAGCCGGGCGGCGAGTCCTCCCAATCCTCTTGGCGGCCGTACGGCATGAGATCCAAGATGCTGTTGGTGAACACGAGCCGGTCGACGCCGCGCTGCGTGGTGTTATACGTCCGGTAGACGTCGTCGCCGTCGCGGAGGAACACGCTGAGCATGAAGCCGCCGTTCGCGCCGCAGTCGTCCGAGAACGACGTGCCGTGTGACGACACGAACGGCACCGTCCAGCCCTTCGTCGCCTTGTATGCCTCGATCTGCGACAACGGCATGTTCGAGACGGTCGCCCAGCTGACGTCGGACTTGGCGAGGCCGTCCATCGCGTTCTGTCCGGGCACGTTGTTGGTGAACCAGGTGCATCCCGGGCAGTAGGCGTCCGGACCGTTGTCCATGAACTGGTAGATGACCAACTGCCCACGACCGTCGAACAGGTCGAGCAGCGTCTTCGAGCCGGTGGGCGTGTCAAAAGCGTACGGCTTGTCAAACTTGACCATTGGCAGGCGGCGGCGTTGCGCCGCAATGGCGTCCAGTGTGCGGGTGGCTTGCTTTTCGGCCGTCAGCAACTCGTCACGAGCCTGCTGCCACTCCTCGGCCGACACGATCGGTGGCTTCTCCATGCCCGCATTGTGCGCCGAACTACCGACAGAATCCGGATGTCGGTCGCGTGCCCCTTCCGCGACGCGGTAACGAAAACTCAGGACTCCTCGAAGAGCTCCAGCGCGATGTTGTCCGGGTCGCGGAAGCACAGCACGGCGCCGCCGAGCGGGTCCTGGCTAAAGCTAGCCGGTACGCCGGCCGCCTCGAGCGCACTCGCCACGCGGTCAAGGTCCGCTCTGCTGCCGCCGAAGGAAACGTGGTCGAGCCCGATCCGATACTCGCTGAACCGGTCCGCATCGACGGCGCCGGGCGGCGGACACAGCACCAGCCTGGCACGGGCCGTGCCGACCCGCAGGCGCAGCTTCCTACCGGGGAAGTCTTGGTCCACCTCGAATCCGAGGACGCCCTCGTAGAAGGCACGCGCCCGTGGCAGATCGTTAACGTTCAGCGTGACGTGATGAAATCCGGAGACCACGTGGCCGATGTTAGGGTGCCGGATCCGGTGTTTCCATGGAGTTCCGATCCGTGCTGGCGGCTTGGCAGCTCAGGTGTCCGTAGCGCCCGGTACGGATCGGAGCCGACGGGGCACCCACCGCCAAACTCGTGCCCGGATGCGTCGGAACGTCACGGCTACCGCGATGAGTACGGCGAATCCCGCAAGCCACGGCAACATCTGACGAAGCTGTACACGAAGCAGATCGAGGAACATGACCCAGGTCGAGCGCGGGTTGCCGCCGAAGCGGTCGAGTAGGTTCCGTGCGACGTCGATCCGATTGGCGTGATCCGTCACCGTGACCAGCGTGGCCCTGCCACCGCCGGGGTGAAGCGACAGGACTTGCGGCGCGCCAACGCGCGGTCCGGCGGGGTCCTGGCTCGTCATGCTGAGCACGACGACGGCGTCGCCGTCGGTCTGCCAACCCAGCAGCCGCGCCGACGTGGCCCTAACCATGTCGAAGCTGCCGTCGGTGAGTGCCCCGGTGCCGACATCCACAAAGGACAGTCGTAAGTCGTGGAAGCTCGCTGGGCACGCGGGCAGGCAGTCGTTGCCGTTCCAGATCGCCAGGCGACCGTCGGTGCGCCACGCGCCCGGTCCGGCAAGGGTCTGCGATGCGTCGAGACTGGCGAGTGTTCGCACGACACCGGTGTCCACGTTGAGGACGTTCAACTCACGACCCAGTTGCAGCACGAGTTGGTGGCCGTCGGGTGAGAACGCGACCGATGCGCCGCTGACGCCCAGCGACACCGTCGCACCGGAGCGGATGTCCAGCAGCTTGAGTCCGGATGACGCGTGAACGAGGAGACGGCCGTCGGGTGACCACGCGACCGGAGCGCCATCGAGATACGTCCGAACCTTGCCGGTCGTCAGATCCATAACGCCGGCGGTCGACTCCCAGTCCCGGGCCGACTCTCTGGAGTCGACGCCCTCGAGGTCGGCCGCGCCGGCGACGTACCGGCCATCGACCGACAGCAGCAAGTTCTCGCCGGCGTCGACGGAGTTGACGTCTCGGACGTACCGGTAAAGGCCGTCGCGCCCGACGACGATGGCCCGATCGTCGAACGACGAGTCACCGGCACCAAAGCCGCCAGGTCCGGTGACAATCACCGACGCTGGGCCGTTCGGCGCATCCACCAGGTTGGGCTGCAAAGGCATGGGTACGCGGATCCGGGACGGGACGGACGTGACCGGCCCGCCTGGGTGCTGATCTGGTGTCCACACCAGCAGTACGGTGACCAGCGCCAACAGTGTCGTGACGCCAAGTGCCAGCGCGGTCAGTCGGCGTCGTCGATTCGCCCGCAGCTTGGGCGGTGGCCACGCGGGCTGCACGTCGGAGGAGATCTGCGGCTGCGTGGCTGCCACGGCCGGCTCGTTGGTGTTCACGTCGCCACCTCCGGCACTATGGCAGGTCGGGCAGCTGTACCGTCATCGACCGCTCGATGGGCCCGGCCGAGTCGCACTGTCTGTGGTGGATTGTACGAGCCAGCGGAGCGGCACGTCCGGCCGAACCGGCAGCATGATCACGGCGGGTCGGCTGTCTCTGCCGCGGCAGCCACTACCTGAGCGCACTGGGCGGGTGCGGTCGTCGTCGTGTCCACGGTCAGGTCGTAGTCGACGCCGGCGTGCACCCGCGCCGCCGACCAGCGGGCGAGCCCGAGACGGTGGGTACGGCCGGCCTCACGGCGGAAGCCCGACATCATGCGCCAGCCGACCGGACCGTAGCCGATGCCGAGCGTCGGGTGGCCGTCTTGCGGCGGCAGGTCCAGGTACGCGAAGCCGTCGTGCCGGAACTCGCCCTCGGGTCCGCCGGCCCACCGGTCCGGCACCATCTGGAAGCAGGTGTCCAGGCCCAACAGCAGGTACGGCTCCGCAAGGCGGTCCTGTAACGCGCGACCCAGCGTCGTCTTGCCAGCCGACGAGGCTCCGTTGAGGACGATGACCTGTGCCACGCGCCCCCCGTGTGTGCGCCGCCCGCCATCGTCAGCCGACCGTCGAGATTGAACCGTCGTCGGAGGCGGCGCGTGACTCCGTACGAACCATCCACACAGCAACATATCTTCAGTAGTGCGAGGAGCGAGAAATGAAGAGATGGCTGATGATGAGGAGATGGCTCGTAGTGGTCCTCGGGTCGATCATCACGATCGGCGCGATCGGGACCGGGTCAGCGGCAGCAAGTTCGAACGGAAACAAGGTCTTCCAGTTCCAGACGATGGTCGGGGTTTCCGGACCGTTCGTGGGCGCGACCAACCCCATCCGCGGCGTCAACGGCGGCGGCCTCCCATGGCAGATCAGTAGCGCCTCGGGCAAGCTGTCGAGCAGCGGCAAGTTGGAGGTGACGGTGAAAGGGCTGGTCCTGCTTGACGCCCCACCGGTCCCCGACGCTCTGCAAGGTACGAATCCGATCGCTAACTTCGTGGCGATCGTGAGCTGCACGACGACGGTTGGCGGTGCCCCAGCCACGGTCAATGTCGCGAGCGATCCGGCCCCTGCTACGACGACCGGAAACGCGAAGATCGAGGCGCACGTCAACCTGCCGAGCCCGTGCTTCGCCCCGATAATTTTCGTCGGGCCAGCACCGACTACCTGGTTCGCTGTTACGGGTCTGGGTTAGCGACCGGAGGGCGGTCCGCGACGTCGCGACCGTTCCTGCTGGTGTGAGGCTTGCCGTCCGTTGTGCCCGCGAAACGTGCGTGATCGTCTTCGCCGAGGGGCAAGTTCGCTCGAAGTGATCGCGAACGTGACCGGGCACGCGGACGGCAAGTTCGTCCGAGCCGGATAACTCGACGTCGCCTACGACTTGTGCCCCCGAGAGGATTCGAACCTCCGACACACGGTTTAGGAAACCGTTGCTCTATCCCCTGAGCTACGAGGGCGGGACGTGGTCGAGGATACCGGCCTGGCCGTATTGGCCTGTAGCTGGGCGTCGGGCGCGGTTCCGCCGCAGCGCCCCGGATTGTGATCCCGGCACGGGATTCGTATCGCACACGTAGAGCTCATCGATCAAGAGAGAGCACAGCTCGGCGGCAGGAATCACGACATATGAGACGACGAGCGGCTCGCACTTACGTCTTTCGGAAGTCGTGAGCCCCGGTGTCGAACCGGGCAGGCCGCCGTTATGAGCAGCAGCTGGACCCAAACGTCCGCCCACGAGGCCCACAATGGATGGCGTCAAGACGAAAACTGGAATCGAACCGGCGTGACCTGCGTTGCCGACCAGTCGAACGTCGGACCGCGCCCTCGACTGGATTCGAACCAGTGACCACCGGTTCCGGAAACCGGAGCTCTATCCGCTGAGCTACAAGGGCATGGTGAGAGCGGAGAGATTCGAACTCCCTGAGCAGATGCACCTGGGTTACAGCCAGGCCCGACCCTCCAACGTCGGCGCGCTCTCATGGGTGACTGGCGGGAAACGATCCCGCGACCTCCCGATCCACGGTCGGGCGCTCTGCCACTGAGCTACAGTCACCGTCCTGTGTTGCGTACCCGGTGACGGTTTCGAACCGCCGACGTCTGGTGTGTGGAACCAGTGCTCTGCCAACTGAGCTAACCGGGCATGACGTACGCCGGGCACGAGTCGAACGTATTGCGATCGTCATGGCTCCCGCGGCTGGATTCGAACCAGCAATGACTTGCGTCGGCGGATTAACGGTCCGCTGCCATACCGTTGGGCGACACGGGAATCGTCACGCGTGCGAGAGTCGAACTCGCGTTTCCTGGGTGAAAGCCAGGCGGCCTGACCGCTAGCCGAACGCGCGGTGCGTACCCCGAGACGGTGTCGAACTATCGGCCACCGCCTTGTCGAGACAGTGCGCGACCGTCGGCGACACCGTTAGAAGCGGACCGCTCGATCAGTCGAGCTACCGGGGGATTGGTACTCCGGGTGCGATTCGAACGCACGTACATCCGATTAAGAGTCGGAGCCAAGGCCAGACTTTGGTACCGGAGCATGAGCAAAGAAGGAGGGAGCTGAACTCTCGAAGGCTCGCGGCTCTAACTGTTCTTCCAGACAGCGCCCGTCGCCAGTCGGGTGGCCTCTCCAAGGTCGGAATGGCGGGATTTGAAACTGTGACAGCTGCGTCCGAACGGTCCGCGCTTCCCAAGCTTCGCCACAACCCGATACGTACCCCTGGCGCGGTTCGAACGCGCGACCTCCTGGTTCGTAGCCAGGCACTCTGTCCGCTGAGCTACAGGGGCATAGTCCCGTCGCGAGGACTCGAACCTCGTGTCTCGTCGTTATCAGCGACGTGCAAGCTGCGACGGGAGGGAGCGGAAGCGGTCGGATTCGAACCGACGGCAGCACGTACGTCTGCACGGCTTAGCATGCCGTCGCCTTGGGCCACTCGGCCACGCTTCCAATGCGGTGACGACGGGATTCGAACCCGCGATCTCGACCTTGACAGGGTCGCGAGCACTCCAGCTGCTCTGCGCCAGCAGGAACTTGCTTCGTGCGCTCGGAGGGATTCGAACCCTCACGCCCTGTCGGGCACCGGAGTCTGAGTCCGGCGCGTCTACCTGAGTTCCGCCACAAGCGCATGAGCTGGCCGCCGCCGGCCGCCCTTGAAACCCCAGGTCTCGGTGAGCATGTGGCAGTTCGCGCACAAGATCCTGAGGTTCTCCAGTTCGTTGTTCCTGCCGTCACCGTCGACATGGTCGACCTGGAGCGGCGCGGGCTGCCCGCACCACTCGCTGATGCCGCACTCCTCGCACCGCGCCTCCTTCAAGCCCGAGGCGATCAGACGGTTCCGCAGATCCTTCACCTTGTCGACGCCCTTGCGGAGAGACGGCAACAGGTTGGCCTGTCTGGCTGCGGCGCTATGGAAGCCGCCGCGGTTCCATCCCTGACCGCCGAGGTGCGACGTGTCGAGTTCGAGCCTGACGATGTGGCGGTGGATCTGGCGGTATCCGGTGCCGTTGATACGCAGCCCGAGCCGGCGCATGACGCCGGCCATCGAGATGGACGCCGCGACGGCGGCGACAAGGTCGGTATCGGTCCATGTGCGACGGGCTGGCATACCTCAACCGTATTGATCGGGTCTGACACTTCGTACCGTCCTTTGTGGAGCACGTGTGAGTCGGACCCACCGCATCAGGCTTGCAAGGCGAGACTGCGCACCGGCGCGCACCCCATGAGCGCTAGCGGCGGGTCCCAAACTCGCTGCCTCCGCCTTACGAGGGCGGCGCACGACCAGTTGTGCTGCGCTGGCAAAGAGCCGCCGGCCCGACTCGAGCGGGCTGCCTTCGCTTTACAAGAGCGACGCTCGACCTGTTGAGCTTCGGCGGCATCGTGCTCTCGGCGCGATTCGAACGCGCAGTACACCGCCTCTCGAACGGTGGCCTCTACCAGTTGGGCTACGAGAGCTTGGCTCCCTCGCATGGATTCGAACCACGCTTCCGACGTTCAGAGCGTCGTGTCCTGCCGCTAGACGACGAGGGAATGAGTGTCCGGGCCGATCGACCACGCTCGGTCGCTTATGCCGCGCGCCTCGCCGAGCCCAGACCCGGACGGGTTCAGCGCATCGAGATCTCCGCCGACGACGGGCCTTAGGGACGGGCCACCGGGGCACGAGCTGGGCGCGAAGGATTCGAACCTTCACCAACCGGAGTCAAAGTCCGGCGACCTGCCGACTAGTCGAGCACCCGATTGGAACGGGCGACGGGAATTGAACCCGCCCTCTCAGGTTGGAAGCCTGATGTGCTACCGGAACACTTCGCCCGCATGGGCAGCGAGTACGGGGTTCGAACCCGTGTTACCTGGCTGAGAACCAGGCGGCCTAACCACTAGCCGAACTCGCCAAGATGGCCGATGCAGCAGTCGTGCTCGACGCGTCCGTCGGGCGGCGCGCGATGGCTCGGCACATCATCGGCACTGGGTGTCTCGCGCCCGGATCGAACGGGCAACCTCGCGGGCTTCAGCCGCGCGCTCTACCTCTTAAGCTTGCGAGGCAGGGTGGCCCTCGACGGGAACCGAGACCTCCGACCAACACTCGACGTCGATGCACGTGTGCACGCTACGGCGGCGACGGGCCTGCGCGGCGTCGGTGCTCTGCCAACCGAGCTACGAGGACGACCCGTTTGGCGGAGAGTCTCGACCCCTGACCTTCGCACCGCCGAAGCGATGCTCTTCCAGCTGAGCTACCACCCGATGTCGGGCGAGCCAGCGTCCGATCGCACGAGCTGCGAGGACGAGCCACAAATCGGTCAGCTCTCAGATTGGCTGCGTGCGTCGTCGGGTACCCGCGAGTCGAACGCGGTTTGTCCTGATCCCAAATCAGGCGGGTAAGCCGTCTCCCTCGTACCCGGACATGCCCGACCGGGCCGCGTGGCCCGGTCGGACTGTTCATGCCATCCACTGTGGAGTTCTCAAAACGCACGCCCGCCGGCAATTGGTCGGGGGCATCGCACGGGCGCCAGGATTTGAACCCGGACGAGCGGTGTTGGAGACCGCCATGCTGGC
>DASTMZ010000191.1:0-14311 GCA_035713725.1 Micromonosporaceae bacterium | reverse complement strand
GCGGCATCGCCTCGACGAGGTAGCGCTGCATACGCCGGCCGGTCGACCAGCCGGAGACGTCCTCAACGATCGGGTTGACGGCCGCGTGCCGGCGGCGTACCCCCGAATTGCCGAAGATTCGCTTGGCGAGGGCACGCTCGGTGCCACTGTAGTGCTCGGCGAAAAAGCCGTTCCACAGCTCGTCCTGCGAAGTGCAGGGCGGATGCGCGATGCCGATGCCCGCGATGGCCGCGCCAAGCGCTCGGCTGGGTGGCGTCGGCGCGAGGCGCCAGGCGGCCCCGACGGGCTCGCTCATCGGCGCTCCTTCCTGCTTGCGCCGGGACTCCGGCAGGGGTTGCGGGTCATCGCAAGGCCTTGACACCGATCGCCTGATAAAGCACGGCCACCGATCTGGTCGGCAGCATCGGCACGGAGCCGCGTCTGGTGACCATGAACCGCAACATCGTCGGTACGGCGGGCCGGATGCCCCGAACCTCTACGTCCACGCCGTGACGAGCACACTCATCACGTAAAACGCGCGGCGCCACGAACAGGTTCGGATCGTGGATGCCGCGCGGCGCTCCACCGGGGATGCGTTCCCCGATCGTCACGGCGACAAACCGGCTCGTCGCCGTCGCATTCAGGGTATCCGCGACGAAGAGGCCACCGGGCCTCAACACCCGGCACGCCTCGGCGATCGCGGCTCGGATGTCGACCACGTGTTCGAGCAGCTCGCCCGCGCTGACGACGTCGGCGCACCGATCGGCGAGCGGCAGGCGACAGGCGTCGGCCTGTACCGGCGTCACGCCGTGTTCGGCGGCCTGCACGAGCGCGGACCGGGTGACGTCAACACCGACGTGCCGATAGCCCTTGCCGGCCACGTACGGCGCGAGCAGGCCGCCGCCACAGCCGAGGTCGACGAGTACGGCACCAGCCCGTTGCGCCGGCGGTACGTGCCGCCCACGAGCCTCGGCAAGCCAATGGAGCATGCAGAAGCGCCCGCCCGGGCGCCACCATTCGGCGGCAAGATCGTCGTACTGTGCCGGGTCATTGCGCGCCCGGTTCGTCACCGGCGTCCGGATGGCCACGCTGTCCAGCCTGACACGAACACTGGGCGCGTGCGACAGCGCACCGGGAAGCCCCCGCCGAAGCCGGCGCCGAAGCCGGCGGGCCGGCCGGCGCGAAAGCCGGCGCGGGATGGGGCCCTCAGGCCAGCGTCAGAATGAGCCCGACGTCGATGAACGCGATCACGAAGACCGCGACGAACGGAACCCGCCCGCGACCCACCAGCCCGACACAGGTCACCGCCGCCACCACCGCCAACGCCACCCACACCGCGCCGCTCACCGGCCGCTCCGCTCCGAACGCGACCAGCAACGAGGCCACGAACACCAGTCCGAGTCCGATGATGCGGACCGCCCATTGGCCGTACGCCACCGCGACCCGCTGCGGCAAGCCACGCACACCAGTCGCGAAGTCGGCATCGAGGTCGTAGATGACGTTGGCGAAGTGTGCACCGAGCCCGAGCAGTCCGGCGGCGACGGTGAACCACGGCAGCGCGGACGTTCGGTCACCGACACTCGCCGCCACGGCCGGGATGGGCGCGAAGCCGAGGACGTACATCAGTCCAGAAAGCACCGTCGCCTTCAGCCCGAGGTTGTATGCCCAGGCCGCGCCGATCATCACCAGGTTCAGGATCGCCGTCCACCAGCCGAGCCAGAACCCGAGGCCCGCCGACACGAGCACCGAAACGACGGCCGCTACGCCGACCGCATTTCGAGAAACGTCGCCGCTGACGATCGGCTTGTCCTGACGTCCGGCGGCCCGGTCCCGGGCGGCGTCGAGGTAGTCGTTCGACCAACCAATGGACAGCTGGCCCAGCAGCGCCATCGCAGCGAGCACCGCCAGGTCGCTCGGTGCGGCGTGGAAACGTGCCGCGAGCGCCACAATGAGCGCCGCGATGCCCACGCACACGGCGGGATGACTCGCCCGGATCAGTCCGCGGGTCACGAGCGCACCGAGTCCGGGTCCGGGCAGCGCCGACGCATCGACTCCGCGTCCGGGCGGCGCATCGAGTCCACGTCCGGGCGGCGCATCGAGGAACGTATTGTCATTTCACCGCGACCACCGATCGGATCGCCAGTCCGCACGAAATCGACCTCGCCTGAAGATGTCGCCCGGACCTCGCCGCCGGCGGTCATTCCGACGTCGCCTACGAAGTCACGGAGCGGCTATGCGTTTGTCATTACGGGGCGACTCAATCCTAGAGCGCGCGCTGCTCGGGCTCGGCCTGGTGCCACGGCCGGCACTCGAGGCGTGGGCGGGACTCGCCCTGTCGTCGACTTTGATATCCGCTGCCGAGCTTGGCGTCTTCGCTCGACTCGCGCGCGAACCGATGACCAGCGTGGCACTCGCCGAAGATCGTGGCTTGAACGCGGATGTCGCCGACATGTTGCTGCGGTGCCTGCACAGCACTGGGTACCTGACGCGGCGCCGCGGTGCGTACGCCCTGTCCCGGCGTACCAGGCGCTGGCTGGATCCCGCGTCACCGTATGCGGTCACGTCGTTCGTGGCCGCGTGCGCTGACTATCAGTCCTGGTGGTCACGACTCAGTGATGTCGCGGCCGGCGGCGCGATTGCCGAACACCATGCCTCGCCCGCCGACAGCGGCTACTGGCGCCGTTACCTCAGCGGTCAACGGGACCTGGCGCGACTGGCCGCGGGCGAGGTCGCGCGCCGGGTGCCGATCCCGGACACCGCGACGCGGATGCTCGACATCGGCGGCGGGCACGGCTGGTATTCGGCGGCCATCTGTGGCGCCCGCCCGCACTTGGAGTCGACGATTGTCGATCTTCCCGGAAGCGTACGCATCGGAGCGGAACTCGTGACGCCAACCGGGCTGGCCGAACGAATCCACTTCGTCGAAGGCAACGCGCTGTCCGCGCCCCTCGGCGACGGGTACGACGCGGTCCTCTGCTTCAACGTCATCCACCACCTCCGCGAGCCAGATGTGCGCGCGCTGTTCGCCCGAGCGCGCGCCGCGATCAAGCCGGGTGGCGTCCTCTGCGTCATGGACGCGTTTGACGACCGGGTGGCCAACCCGCGACCGGCGCAGGCGTACGGCAGTCTCTTCATGTACCTGAGCTCGGGCAGCCAGATCTATCCGCATGGCACCGTGCAGACGATGCTGGCCGAGGTCGGCTTTGAGTCGATCCGGCGTACCCCGATCCGGCGCCTGCCGGAAACGTGGCTCTACTCCGCGACGGTCACACGTTGACGAGCCCGGAGCACCGACGGCGCCGAGCCGAGACTTGGTGGGTCTGGTGATAACGCCCGAGATGGGCGCACTACGCTGTAGCGCGGTCGGATCTCGTACCCGTTTCAGGAGGAGTCACGTGACGCGCTCGATCGCTGGTAGGCACCGCATTGTGCGACTCGGCGCGGTGGCCGCGGGCGTTGCGGCAATCGTCGCCGGCGGTGCGCTCGCGGGCTGCAGTGCGGGTCAGGTCTCGGAGACTGCGACGATCGTGTCCGCGGTGCCGGGCGGCTCCGCGAGCGTCGCGGTGCCGACCCAACAGAACCCGAACGGCGCATTGCTGATCAAGAACGTCACGGTCGACTACAACGGCGTGAACGGGTACGCCGCCGGCGACACCGCGACGTTGTCGGTGTGGATGGTCAACCAGTCCACGGTGCCCGTCACCGTAACGGCCGGCGACTCGCAGCTCATCGATCCGTCGAAGGAGCGCCAACTCTCGTCGCTCGGTGCAGTGACCCTGTCGGGCGGGAAGCCGGACGTCGTCATCGCCCAGAGTGTGCCGAGCGCTCCGGCGACCGCCGCCACTACCGCACCGGCCGCACCGAGCACCCCGACCACCGAGCCCTCCGCGCCCGCCTCTGCGGCACCGACCGAGTCGGCCACCGGTTCGCCGAGCACCGCGCCAGCAGCGCCAGCCGCTCCGACCAGCATCACCATCCAACCCGGCACCATGCAGATCCTGTCGACGTCGGCCGGTCCGGGTACGCAGTACCTGATGATCGCGGACCTGAAACAGGCCGTGGTGCCCGGCAATACCGTGCAGCTCACGTTCAACGTCACGTCGCCCAACGGCGACCCGCTCGGCTCCACGCAGATCATTGCGCCGGTCGCGCCGCCGGCATCACCCGCGCCGCGAGTGTCGGACAGCGGCTTCCCACCGAGTGCCAGCCCGAGCTGACGTCGGAACGCAAGCAACTCCGGACCGTCGGGCACCGGAGCGCATCCGACGCGTCGGGCGGCACACTGAGTCGCTGACCGGCGTGGCTTGCCCGGTTTCGTCACAGGCGTCTTTTACGGTGCCCCGGTGACTGAGACTCTTGGCCGCGCGGGGTCGCGCGGACCGCGTGCCACCAAGGCTTCCCGCCCCGCCCGAGCGGCGCCCGCGACGTACGAGTGCGATGTCTGCGGATACCGGCCGCTCAAATGGCTCGGGCGGTGCCCGGAGTGTGGCGAGTGGGGTGCGATCGTCGACCGGAGCGGCGCACCATCAACCTCGGCGGCGCTCCGCGCAGTCAGCCCACGGACGCCGAGCGAGCCAGCACGTCCGATCGCGACGATCAGCGTCGACCCGGCGCGCGCCCGGCCGACCGGTGTCCCTGAGCTCGACCGCGTGCTCGGCGGCGGCATCGTTCCCGGCGCGGTCGTGCTGCTCGCCGGCGAGCCGGGCGTCGGCAAGTCGACCCTGCTGCTCGACGTGGCACAGCAGTGGGCGGCGGCAAACGCCGATTCGCCGAGCCTGGTCATCTCGGGCGAGGAGTCGGCAAGCCAGGTCCGTCTGCGCGCCGAACGCATCGGTGCGCTCCACGAACGGCTGTTCCTAGCGGCCGAGACGGACCTCGAGGCGGTGCTTGGGCACCTCGATGCCGTACGTCCTGGACTGCTGGTGATCGACTCCGTACAGACCGTCTCGGCGCCCGGAACCGAGGGCATCGCGGGCGGCGTGACGCAGGTCCGTGCGGTCACCGCCGCGCTCGTCGCCATCGCGAAGGACCGCGGCATCGCCACCATGCTTGTCGGGCACGTGACCAAGGACGGCAACGTGGCCGGCCCTCGCGTCCTCGAGCACCTCGTTGATGTCGTGCTCCAGTTCGAGGGCGACAAACACTCGTCGCTACGGATGGTCCGTGGCCTGAAGAATCGGTTCGGCGCGGCGGACGAGGTCGGCTGTTTCGAGATGCACGAGGGGGGCATCGCGAGCCTGCCCGACCCGTCCGGGCTATTTATCACGCGCTATTCGCAGCCGGTAGCCGGCACCTGTGTGACGGTGGCGATGGAGGGCCGTCGCGCATTGGTAACCGAGATTCAGGCGCTCATCGGCGCGCAGGTGCCCGGGTCGCCGCGGCGAACGGTCAGCGGGCTCGACGGCGCGCGGCTCGCCATGGTGCTGGCGGTGCTGCAGCGCCGCACAGAGGCGAAGCTTCATGACCGCGAGGTGTTCGCCGCGACGGTTGGCGGGATCCGGGTCGTGGAGCCGGCCGCCGACCTCGGCGTCGCGCTCGCGATCGCTTCCGCGGCGCACGATTTGCCTCTTGCCGCGGACTTGGTGGCCATCGGCGAAGTCGGGCTGACTGGCGAGATTCGGCGCGTCGGTGCGACACCTCGCCGGCTTGCGGAGGCGAGTCGACTGGGCTATCGCATCGCGCTCGTCCCGCCGGGCTGTGGGCCGACAGCTAACGCGAGCCCGGCGGGCATGCGGGTGGTTGAGGCCGGCGACCTCACGACCGCCGTTCGGTTCGCGGCACGTGCGTCGACGTGACACGACCATAGTTTTGGTTGCGGCCACCGCTGGGAATCAAAACAACGTGGCCATCCGCTCATGGGTTCGGGCTCGACACGCTTCGGAGTGGTTCGCTTCGGCGCAGGTCAGCGCGTTGTGCTCACGCTGTGCTGATGTCGAGGTGACTGGGACGAATGAGCGGGAGTTCGATCAGTAGACTGGACGGGTGCCCATGGAGCGGGAGGCTTCCAGACCGGGGGCGGCGGATTCGCTGCGCCCGATTTTGGCATCCATGGCTCCTGGCACTTCGCTCCGCGACGGGCTGGAGCGCATCCTGCGCGGTCGCACTGGCGCGCTGATCGTTCAGGGATACGACCGCGTCGTGGAATCCCTCTGCACCGGCGGATTCGTCCTCGACGTCGAGTTCTCCGCAACGCGACTGCGTGAACTGTGCAAGATGGACGGCGCCGTCGTGCTGTCCAGCGACGGCAGCCGGATCGTCCGCGCCGCCGTACATCTGATGCCCGACCCGTCGATCCCGTCCGAGGAATCCGGTACTCGCCACCGGACGGCCGAGCGGGTCGCGAAGCAGACCGGTTTCCCGGTGATCTCGGTGTCGCAGTCGATGCGGATCATCGGCGTTTACGCGGCCGGCCAGCGACATGTGCTCGACGACTCCGGCGCGATCCTGTCGCGCGCCAACCAAGCACTGGCCACACTCGAGCGATACAAGCTGCGCCTGGACGAGGTGTCCGGCGCGCTGTCCGCACTCGAGATCGAGGACCTCGTCACGGTTCGTGATGCGATCGCCGTCGTACAGCGGCTGGAGATGGTTCGCCGCATCGCCGACGAGATCGCCGGTTACGTCGTCGAGCTCGGCACCGACGGCCGCCTGCTCGCGCTCCAGTTGGAGGAGCTGATGGTGGGCGTCGACGCCGATCGCGCGCTCGTTATCCGCGACTACCTGCCGGCCGGTCGCAAGGCGCGCACGTTCGACGAGGCCGTCTTCGAGCTGGACATGCTGTCCGCGACTGACCTGATCGACCTCGTACTCGTCGGCAAGGCAACGGGCTATTCGGGCTCGTCCGATGCGCTCGACGCGGCAATCTCGCCGCGCGGTTTCCGGCTTCTGACGAAGGTGCCGAGGCTGCCCGGCAACGTCGTGGATCGGCTGATCGAGCACTTCGGCAGCCTGCAGCGCTTGCTCGGCGCCACCGTCGAGGACCTGCAGGCCGTCGAGGGTGTTGGCGACGCCCGCGCACGCGGCGTCCGCGAGGGCCTGTCACGGCTCGCCGAGGCATCGATTCTGGAGCGGTACGTCTGATCCGGCGCTACGGCGCAATGGTGAACTTGGTCGGCGCGCTCAGTTTCGTCCCGAGCCGGCCGACCAACTCATACGTTCCGGCGGCTGCCGGTGTCCCTGACTTCACGCACGTCGTGGTCGTGATGTCGTAGCTCGACCACTTCACCTGCGCAGTGATCGCGTCGCCCGGATGGAACGTACGCACATCGTGCGCCTTGCCGGACGCGGTAACGCAATCGTCCGACGACCAGATCTTCGTCGAGCCTTGTTCGATGCGCAGTTCCTCCGGGACCGATCCGACATCACGTGTACACGTCCGCGCCGAGATGTTCGAGATCTGGAGCTTGACCGTGAACGTGCCGCCGTATTGCAGCTTGCCGGTCGTCGTCGACGTGGTGCTGATGACGGCGCGAACTTGCATGTCGGCGTCGGTACACGTGCCATTCGTCGCCGGTGCGCTGGATTCTGACACCGATGGAGTCGTTGCGGGTGTGACCACAGTGGACGGCTCGCCCGATGCGGTGTCGGAAGGTGATCCGGACAGTCCAGAGGATGGTTCATCGCCGGCGACGTGGTTCCCGCCGGCCGCGTCGGACGGATGCGCGCCGCCGCAGGCGTACACGACCACGAACACGATGACCACCAACGCACCGAGCACGACCGACCGTCGCCGCCAATAGACGGCGGCGGGCAGCGGGCCAACCGTCAGTCGCATGATCTCAACACGCTAGTACGTCGCCACGATCGTCCACTTCCGACGCGCCGCTGTCGGTGAACCGCCGATGGGTAGCGTCAGCCACGAGGCGGCAATGAAGCAGCCGATGGGTAGCGTCAGCCACGAGGCGGCAATGAAGCAGCCGATGGGTGGCGTCAGTCGCCATCGTCGTGTGAGGCTTGGTCATCATGACCGCCGTACCGTTTCCTGTTGATGCGTCCGGATTGCGGCCCGGACCGGCCGACCAACCCGGCATCGCCGCGGCCGCGATCGCATGGTTCGACACGCATGCCCGCGATCTTCCCTGGCGCCGACCCGACGCGACCGCGTGGGGCGTACTCGTCTCGGAGATCATGTTGCAGCAAACGCCGGTGAGTCGGGTCGTCCCAGCCTATGAGGCCTGGCTCGCGTGCTGGCCGACGCCGGCCGCGCTCGCCGCGGACAGCCCAGCGGACGCGATCCGTGCATGGGGCCGCCTCGGATATCCGCGACGCGCGATGCGGCTGCATGAATGCGCCGTCGCTGTCGTGAACCGCTATGGAGGCATGGTGCCCTCCGATGCGGTGGCGCTCGCGACGTTGCCCGGCATTGGCACGTATACCGCGCACGCGGTGGCCGCCTTCGCGTACAAGCAAAGGCACCCGGTAGTGGATACCAACGTCCGGCGCCTCGTTGCCCGAGCCGTCACCGGTGCCGCGGATGGTGGTCCGGCCACGACCGCCGACGACCTCCGTACCGTTTCGACGTTGCTGCCGGAGGATCCGGCGCGGGCGGCACGTGCATCGGCCGCCTTCATGGAGATCGGCGCGCTTGTATGTACGGCGCGCTCGCCACGCTGCCACGAGTGTCCACTGTCGACGGTGTGCGTCTGGCGCAACGCCGGCTCGCCACCGGCCGTCGGTCCGACGCGACGTCCGCAGGCGTACGCCGGAACCGACCGCCAGATTCGCGGACGGCTGCTCGCCATCCTCCGCGACACGGACCACCCGGTGCCGGCGGCCGCACTCGACATCGCGTGGCATGACTCGGATCGGCGCGCCAGCGCACTCGCGAGTCTGCTCGATGACGGACTCGTCGTGGAGATCGCGCCGGGCCGGTTCGCGCTGGGCGGGACACCCGCCGGCGACGTGGCCGGACCGCGCTAGTCGAACGGGTACGGTGCCGGTTCGCGACCGCGGCTGCGCATGCGCTCCGTATACATCAGGTAGCGGCGGCGGGCCTCGGTGTGGCGTCCGGACCGGACGAGCGTGGTCACTACGCCGAGATGTCCGTTCTCGTCGTACGGCGCGGCCTCGAGCAGGCGCAGATGCCAGGCGAGCGCGGCGTCCATGTCGCCGGTTACCTCGCAGGCGCGGGCCAGCGTGCCGACCGCGACGAAGTAGAGCGCGCGGAGGTCGTCATCGGCCGGCGGGCCGGACATCCGCGCGATCAGGTCGCCGAGCACCTGGCGCGCTCGCGTGGCGTCGCCGTCGGCGCGGAAGCGGGCCACCGCGTCGGCCGCCGCTCGAATCAGCGCGGCAGGATCGGATTCCGCCGGTACGTCGTGGAACGCGCCGACGACGCGTAACGGACCGCCGGCCAGCGCGGCGGCCGGGCGTACGCCGACCGCGCGCAACCGAGCCTCGGCCGCCGCGACGTTGACTCCGGATCGGTGCGCGAGCATCACCGCGTTGCGGTTCACGAACACCGGGTTGCCCAGCATCGCCCATTGGCGCTGCGCGTCGGCCAACATTCGCACCGCGGCCGTGTCGTCGTCGAGCGCCAACGCGTGCAGTTCGGCCGCCTCCGCGACCGCGCACGGGTCGGCGTAGCGCTTCGCGTTGTCGCGCGCCGCTGCGGCCTGGTCGACCGCGACCGTGCGGTCGCCGTCCTCGAGCCCAAACCAGCCGATGGTCAGCAGCGCCCAGCTGCGCCACACGCCGGGCGCGGTGGCGACGGACCGGTCCGCGAACTGCCGCGCGGACGCCTTGTCGGTGGCCCAACGCGCCCGTGCGAGTGTCGTGAGACCGGTCATTGCCTGGTGGTCGCCGGAGCGCTCGCCGACCGTGATCGCCTCACTCAGCTCCGCGTCGGCAAGCTCCACGTCACCTCGGTCAAGATGCGTCGCCCCAAGCCCGATCAACGCGTACGCGACGAGATCGCTGCCGGCCATCCGCCACGCTTCGCTTGCCGAGTCGAACTCGGCGAGTGCCTCGTCGTAGCGCCCGAGGCCACGAAACGCCCAGCCCCGGTTGGTCCGTGCCACCGCGCCGAACCAGCCGTCCGTCCCGGTCACCTGGATCAGCCGGATTGCCTCGTCCAACTCCACGAGGGCGTTGCCATAGTGCGCGTGTCCGATCAGGCGCTGGCTGCGATTGATGCGAATCCGGATGAGCTGCACGAGGTCCCCGCTCGCGGTCGCGGCGTCGGCGGCCCTTGCGGTGAAGGCCTCGTTGGCCGCGATGTCGCCGTCCCGCTCCGCGATCATTGCCGCGGTCGCGTACGCACCGGCGAGTGCCCGCTCGTCACCGCACCGCTCCGACATGGCGATCGCGTCACCGACCAACGCACGCGCGGCATCGATGTCACCTCGTAGCCAAGCAACAGTGGCCCGCTGCCCGGTCAGCATCGCCTCGTCGGCCGGCTGGCTGCCGTCCATAGTGGCGCGGTCGTACGCATCCGCGGCGCCAGCGATATCGCCGGCGAGCTGTCGAATCTTGCCGACCCGGCGAGCGACCGCCGCCGTCAGGTGCGTGCCGTTCGCCTCCACGTCGGCGAGGCAGGCGAGCGCCGTGCGTACGTCACCGAGGCTGTGCCGTGCCTCCGCCTCGACCAGGCGTACCGCCGGCGTACGTGTGCCGGGCGGGATGGCGGTGACGGCGGCCATTACGTCGCCGATCCGGCCGCTCGTGATCAGGTCGGCGCCGTACCGGTCGAGGAGGTCTACGAGCACGTCCGGCTCGCCGAGGTCGACGGCGGCCACGATGGCGCTCGGCAACTCGTCGCGGCGCAGGTACGCCCGCGTGGCGGAGCCAAGCAGCTCGGCGCGCGCCGCGTCGGCGAGTGGATCCTTGCTGCGCACCGCGGCTCGAGCCGGCGTGCTCACTTGATACCAGCCGCGCCGCCCCGACTCCGGCATCAGCAGCGGCGCCGCACCTAGCAGAAGCGCTTCGGCACCGGCGAGATCGAGTCTGCCCGGTCCCGGCCAGCCGCTGCCCGGCGCCGCATCCTGCGAGATGTCGACGATTAGCTTGGCATCGACGCGCGGCAGGTAGGCCGCCGCGCGGACGAGCGAACGCGTTGGCGGGTCGGCACCGGCGAGCACCGCGTCGGACAGTTCCGCGTCGAACCCGGCGAACGCGGCCAGCCGGGCACGGCGCGAACTGGCCGGCTGCTGGGCGAGCCAGGCCGCACCGAGGCTGACCTGGCCCGGCCAGCCGGTTGTCAGGGTGTGCAGGTCGGAGGCGACCTCGTCGGCCGCGGACGCGTCACCGAGCGCGATGGTCAGCAACTGGAATGTCTCGTCGACGTCGAACACCAGGTCGGACGCGCCAAGTTCGACGAGGCGGCCGGTCTCCCGCAATCGGTCGACTGCGAACGGCATCGGCGATCGGGAGGCCACGATCACGCGCAGACCGCGTGGCGCGTGCCGGGCCAGCGCCTCGACGAACCGGACGGTCGGGCTGTCCGGCGGCAGCACCTCGAACCCATCGAGGACGACCGTCACCGGGCGTACGCCGCCGGTTGGTTGCGCGTGGTCGACGGCGGTGGCGAGCAGGCTCGCGAGCCCGTCCGCGCGGGCCTGCTCGGCGCTGTCCCCGCCGGATGCCACCGGCAGCTCGGCCGGCAGCGTGTCGCTCCAGCCTGGAATGCGGGCGACGTCAGCGAGCCACGGCAGCAGCACAGCGAGGTCGGCATCGTCGGCGCGCAGCGAATACCAGCGGGCGCGACGTTCGGCGGCCCACGCACCGAGCGCGGCAGTCTTGCCGGCGCCCGCGCCGGCGACCACGGTCACCAGCCATGCGCCGCCGTCGGTGGTGGCGTCTAAGGCCATAGAAATGCCGGCCCGGCCCACGTACCACGTGGGCCGGGCCGGCAAGGCACCTGGCGCCGACAACTCAGTCGTCGGATGCCGCAGTCGTCGCCGCGTCGTCCAGCAATGCGGGAACCGCGTCCGGCACCTCGGTCGGTCGATCCGCACCGCGGAACACGAGCTTGGACTCCTCCACGTTGTCGAGGTTGCCCTCGGCGTCGACTACCACGATCTGACCGGGGCGCAGCTCGTTGAAGAGGATCTTCTCGGAGAGTGCGTCCTCGATCTCGCGCTGGATCGTCCGCCGCAATGGCCGGGCACCCATCACCGGGTCCCAACCCTTCTTGGCGAGCCACCCCTTCGCGTTCTCGGTCAGCTCCAGACCCATGTCCTTGTTGCGAAGCTGAGTCTCGATCCGCACGATCATCATGTCCACGATGCGCCGGATCTGGCCCTCGTCGAGCTGGTGGAACACGATCGTGTCGTCGATGCGGTTCAGGAACTCCGGCCGGAAGTGCTGCTTGAGCTCGTCGTTGACCTTCTGCTTCATCCGCTCGTAGTTCGAGTCGGCGTCGTGCGATGCGGAGAAGCCGAGCGTGACGGCCTTGGCCACGTCGCGCGTACCCAGGTTGGTGGTCAAGATGATCACCGTGTTCTTGAAGTCCACGATGCGGCCCTGGCCGTCGGTCAGCCGACCGTCCTCCAGGATCTGCAGCAGCGTGTTGAAGACGTCCGGGTGCGCCTTTTCGATCTCGTCGAACAGCACCACCGAGAATGGCCGGCGGCGCACCTTCTCGGTCAGCTGACCGCCCTCGTCGTAGCCCACGTATCCGGGCGGGGCACCGACCAGCCGCGAGACCGTGTAACGGTCGTGGAACTCGCTCATGTCGAGCTGAATGAGCGCGTCCTCGGTGCCGAACAGGAACTCGGCGAGCGCCCGGGACAGCTCCGTCTTACCCACCCCGGACGGACCGGCGAAGATGAACGAGCCGGACGGCCGCTTCGGGTCCTTGAGGCCGGCACGCGTCCGCCGGATCGCCTGCGAAACCGCGCGCACCGCGTCGTCCTGGCCGGCGATGCGTCGGTGCAGCTCGTCCTCCATGCGCAGCAGCCGAGCCGTCTCCTCTTCAGTGAGCTTGTAGACCGGGATGCCGGTCCAGTTCGCCAACACCTCGGCGATCTGCTCGTCGTCGACCTCACTCACGACGTCGAGGTCGCCGGCCTTCCACTCCTTCTCCCGCTGCGACTTCTGGCCGAGCAGCTGCTTCTCCTTGTCCCGCAGCTGGGCGGCACGCTCGAAGTCCTGCGCGTCGATCGCGGACTCCTTGTCGCGGCGCACCTGAGCGATGCGCTCGTCGAAGTCGCGCAGGTCCGGCGGCGCGGTCATGCGGCGGATACGCATCCGCGCGCCGGCCTCGTCGATCAGGTCGATGGCCTTGTCGGGCAGGTAGCGATCGGAGATGTACCGGTCGGCCAACGTCGCGGCGGCCACCAGCGCTGCGTCGGTAATCGACACGCGGTGGTGAGCTTCGTAGCGGTCCCGCAGGCCTTTGAGGATCTCGATGGTGTGCGCGAGCGACGGCTCCCCGACCTGGATGGGCTGGAAGCGGCGCTCGAGCGCGGCGTCCTTCTCCAGGTGCTTGCGGTATTCGTCGAGCGTGGTCGCGCCGATCGTCTGCAGTTCACCGCGCGCCAGCATCGGCTTGAGGATGCTCGCCGCGTCGATCGCGCCCTCCGCGGCACCAGCGCCGACGAGCGTGTGGATCTCGTCGATGAACAGGATGATGTCGCCCCGAGTCCGGATCTCCTTGAGCACCTTCTTCAGGCGCTCTTCGAAGTCGCCGCGGTAGCGCGAGCCGGCCACCAGCGCGCCGAGGTCCAATGTGTAGAGCTGCTTGTCTTTGAGTGTCTCGGGCACCTCGCCCTTGACGATGTGCTGCGCGAGACCCTCGACCACGGCGGTCTTGCCGACGCCGGGCTCGCCGATCAGCACCGGGTTGTTCTTGGTGCGGCGGGACAGTACCTGCATGACCCGCTCGATCTCCTTCTGCCGGCCGATCACCGGGTCGAGCTTGCCCTCGCGCGCGGCCTGGGTGAGGTTGCGGCCGAACTGATCGAGAACGAGGCTCGTGGACGGCGCGGCCTCGCCGGACGCGCCGCCGCCCGCGGTGGTCGGCTCCTTGCCGGTCTGGTAGCCGGAGAGCAGTTGGATCACCTGCTGGCGGACGCGGTTGAGGTCGGCGCCGAGCTTGACCAGCACCTGGGCGGCGACGCCCTCGCCCTCGCGGATCAGGCCGAGCAGGATGTGCTCGGTGCCGATGTAGTTGTGGCCGAGTTGCAGTGCCTCGCGAAGCGAAAGCTCCAGCACCTTCTTGGCGCGCGGCGTGAACGGGATGTGCCCGCTCGGCGCCTGCTGCCCCTGGCCGATGATCTCCTCGACCTGCTGGCGGACACCTTCCAACGAGATCCCGAGGCTCTCCAGCGCCTTGGCTGCGACGCCCTCGCCCTCGTGGATCAGGCCGAGCAGGATGTGCTCGGTGCCGATG
>DASTMZ010000190.1:0-42346 GCA_035713725.1 Micromonosporaceae bacterium | reverse complement strand
ACTGCGGCAGACCGGCCGGCCACCCACAACGGGTTGTAGGGGAGGCTGTCGTGGTGAAGTGGCATCAGGTGCGTGGGCCGGATGGTCGGCTGTGGGCGTTCCGTCAGGACGACGCCGGCGCGCTGGTGATGGCGTTGGTTGACGAGGCTGGTCCCGGTCCGCGGGTGTCCGGTGATGTGGCGGGTCGGTTCGACGATCCGGCGCCGCGTTCGCCGACGATGTGGTTCACGTTCGACGAGGCGTACGTCACCGCCGTGCGGGAGTAGCCGTGGCGACGAATCGTGATGTGAATCTGAACATCACGGCGACGGAGGAGACCGGCCCCGCGACCGCGGCGGCCGGCCGGCCACCCGAACGGTGAGGAGGGCGCGGTGATCGAGGCTCGTATCGAGGGCGCCAGGAAGCTGGGCGAGATCGGGTCCGCGGTGCGCCGTGCCGGGCATGACCGGACGATCCTGAAACACCTCGAGCGGCGGATCCGCGGCTATCTGCCGGAGCTGCGTACCGCGCTGCGGCAGTCCGCCGCCGACACGCTGCCGCACCGTGGCGGGTTCGGCCGGCTCGTCGCGACGAAGTCGTCGTACCGGGTCAGTGTCCGTCGTGGTGTGTCGACGGCCGGTGTGGATGTGGTCATCTCCCGGAAGACCCCACACGGCACCGCATATCTGCGCGCGTTGGACGACCGGGGCGCGGTACGCCACCCGCTGTGGGGCAACCGCAAGCATTGGTACAACCAGACGGTGGCGCCCGGGTTCGCATCGCGTGTGGTCGACGGGCCGGCCGCCGACGAGTTCACCCGGCAGACATTGGACGCGATCGACGACACGTATCGGGAGGCGTTCGGTGGCCTCTAGGGACGTCAACCTCAACATCACCGCCACCGAAGAGACGGGTCCGGCGACCGCGGCCGCGGGCCGCAACATCGACCAGTTGCAGCGCAAGGCGGACGGGTTCAACACGAAGGCGGCGGTGCGTGAACTTAACCGCCTCGACGTGGTGATCGGGAAGACGTCGAAGGACGGTGGTGACGGCTTCGAGCAGCTGCGTAACGCCATCTCCGCGACCGAGCGGGAGATCGCCCGGCTGCGGACCGTGTTCCGCGAAACAGCCAGCGTGTCCGTCCTCGGCGATTTGAAGACCGCGAAGAACGACCTCGGTCTGCTCAAGCGGGCTCTGGTCGACGTCGGTGAGGAGGGGGTGCGGGCGTTCGACGTCGCCGGGACGAAGGCCGCGACCGCGTTCTCATCGTCGATGCTCGACACGTTGGCCGAAGCGCTGCCGTCACTCGCGACGAACCCCGTCTTCCTGGGGGCGGTTGCCGCGCTGACACCGGTGATCGTCGCCTCGCTGGCCGGTGCGGTCACCGCCGGAGTCGGGCTGGGTGTGGTCGCCGCCGGTGCCGCGATCGAACACAACACCCCGCAGATCCGGGCCGCGTTCACCGGCCTGGTCGGCACCCTGGAACGTGTCGGCGCCGATGCCGCCGCCGGGCTGGTCGGCCCCATCGACGACGCGCTGGCCGGGCTCGGCGAGTTTGTGAAGGCGGAAGGCCCGCAGCTGCGGTCCCTGTTCGATGCGGTCGCCCCCGCGGTCGGGCTCGTCGAAAAAGAGATCGAAGTGTTGGCCGCCAATCTGCTGCCGGCGTTGACCTTGGAGGCACGCGCGTTCACCCAAGCCCTGTCCGACCCGAACGTGCAGGGTGTGCTCGAGGCGGTTGCGCAGGTCACCGCCGACGTGTTCGAACAGTTCGCGTCGAACACCGACCTGGTCAAAGACGGGATCATTCTGCTCGCCGGGATCATCGGCTCCGCGATCGGCACATTCGACCTGCTGGTACGGATCGTGTCGATCGCCGACGAGGCGGCGCACGGGCTGGCGGATGCGTTGATCGCCGTCGACGACGCGATCCATCTGCGGTTCGCGAAGGCCGCCGCCGACCTGCGCGGCCAGATCGAAGCCGACGCGCAGGCGGTCGGCCAGTTCGGTGCGGTGCTGCAAGGGCTGCCGGGCACCACGCAGGCCGCCGCGGGCGCGTTCGATGCCCTGTTCACCTCCCTGTCGAATGGCGCGAGCGATGCGAACACCAAGATTTCGCAGGCGTTCGACTCGTGGCTGGGTGGCCTGCTCGGTGTGCAAGAGGCGAATTTGGGTACCGCCAACAGCCTGGCGACGCTCAAGTCGGATCTGGACAAGACGTCGAAGAGTGTCCTCGAGCACGGGAAAGCGTTCTCCCTGTCGACGGAGAAAGGGCGGGAGAACGAGTCGGCGTTGCTCGGTGTCGTCGGCGCCTACAAGCAGCAGTTCGACGCGGCGATCGCCGCCGGTGAGGGCGCCGACAAGGCGACCGAGGCGTACCAGAAAAACATTGAAGGGCTACGCAAAACGCTCACCCAGGCCGGGCTCACGAAGAGCCAGGTCGACGCGCTGACCGGGTCGCTGGACGCGGTCCCACCCGAAGTCACCGCGTCGATCGCGATCGAAGGCCTCACCGACGCGCTGAACAACCTGGACGACACGATCCGCCAACTCAACGGCCTGGACGGGCGACACTTCACGGCGACGATCGATATCCGCGGGATCAACAGCCTCAATGAGGCGCTGACCGGGCATGCCGGCGGCCACGGTGGCGGGTCCGTCGCGTTCTCGCAGACGCCTACCTTGTCGGCGTCGTTCGCCCGCGGCGGCGACGGCGCGTCGTCGGGGTCCGGGTTCCCGTCGCTGCCGCCCGCGCAGATCGACGTCCACAACAGCCTGACCGCGTCGCTGTCGATGGACGGCCGGGAAGTTGCCCGCGCGAACTGGCGGCACACCTCCGCCGAACGCCACGCCCAGCGGGTCGGGAAACTCCGCTGAGCATGCGCCCGGCCCGCTGTACGCCACGCTGAGCCAAGATCCGGCCCCGCCGAGGGTGACGGGCAGCAAAACGCCCCACATCCTGAATGGACGCGGGGCGTTTTGCTTGCTGTCCCTACGGTGCCGGTGACACCGGCGCGGACGGCATCGCGTACGCCGCGGCGAGCTGCTTGCGCTCCTTGACCGTCGCCGCCCCCTTACGGCCGGCGGCGACCCGCTTCGGATCCTTACGCGGCGCCCGTGGCTTCGGCGCCGGCTTCACGCCGGAGCGGGCGATGACCTCGATCGTCGCGAGTAGCGCGACCGCCGGCCACACGCTGACTAGCCGTGCCTCGAGGTCGGGCCGGGACGCGAGCAGGTTCGCCGCCAGCGACGCGACGACACCGAGCCAGAACGCCACCCGCGCGGCCGCCTTGTGCTGGCGGCCGTCGGTCAGCGCGATGGTGGCGACGATCATCATGCCGTCGACGGACAGCGGCAGGATCGTGGCGAGCGCGGCGGGTTGGCCGGTGTGGAGCGCGAGTTCGCGCATGTGGCTGTAGGAGACGACGCCGGCGATTGCGGCGACGGTGCCGGTGCCGGTGTGGCTGATGATCCGGCGGATGCTGCGGTTCTGCATGACCCCTCCTTGGGGTGTGGTTTGGGTGGCGCAGGCGCTGCTAGGGAGCCGTGGGGCTCGACCTGCGCTGCCGTGCGGAAACTTGCTGCTAACGCTATCTACTAACGCTAGTGGTGGCGAGTGTGGTTGCCGGGCTACATAGCCGCAGGTAGGGACGCTGCGGTGCGGCGGGTGTCGCGGGCCGGCAAGAATCGCCACCAGAAACGTGACCAGCTTGTCCGGATTCGCGAGTGGAAGTGTCGGGTTCTTTCAGCCCGAATTGACCCGAAACCACGGACCGTGTCGATCTTCAACGCGCCGGAAGCCGAGTTTTGTAAGACTGTCGCGCAGCCGACAGCCCGGAATCGGGCGGGAACGGACATCCCGACGCCGCCGGCCGCAACACTGCCCGAACAGCTGAGGCCCGGCCGTACCGTCAGGCCAGCCCAACCGCGCCACGCGACCTACTAGCGGTAACTGCTAGTGACAGCAGCTAGCGGTGATACCGTGGGCGGTATGGCGACACTCGACGAACTAGGCCGCCGACACCGGCGGCTACGCGACGAACTGACCAAGGTGCGCGCCGAACTGGCCCCGGCGATGCGCGAAGCCAGGGCCGCAGGCGCAACCCAGGAACAGGTACGCCTGCGGTCCGGCTACAAGACGCTGCAACAGGTCCGCACCATCCTCGGCGAAACCAAGCAGACCCGCCGCTGACGTCAGGAGACGGCGCCGATCAGCCCGGCGACCGCGGCGATCAGCAGCCACACGATCTGCAACCAATACCCGAGGCTCACCGGACACCGTCCCGTCCGCCGAGCTGGTGGCCGTCGACACCGTCCGGCAACGGCAGGCCGTCCGCCGGCGGGTCCGGGTCGAACGCGTCGAAGCGGCGGCCGCGGTCGGTGATCGCCGCGAGCATGCGGCGGCGGCCGGCCGAGTCGCCGGCGGACAGGTGCGTGCGGTCCGCGTGGGGTAGCGGCAACGCGTCGGCCAGGTCGAAGTGCTCCCGGGTCGGCACCCGGTACCGGTCGATCCGGTCCACCGCCGCCGCGGTCGCACCCACCTCCGCCGCCAACGTGTCGAGCCGGCCGATCACCTCCGCGATCAGCCGCCACATCTCCCGCTCCGCCTTACCAGCAATCCAATCCGCCGTGGACTCCAGCTCGCGCAGCAGCGACGCCAACAGCGCGGTGTCGTAGCCGCCGCCGCCACGCATGTGCGCGTCACGCGTCCGCGCCGCCATCTTCCGCAACGCATGCGCGATCTCGGCCAGCTCGCCACGCGCCGGCGGCTCGCCGCGGGTCACTCGGTCACCGCCGGCGCCTCGAGCACCTCGGCGACCTCACGCATCACCACGATGGCGCCGGCCAGGATCAGCTGCGGCCGCCGGCCTTCGTCGATCAGCATCTCGCAGTTGCCGGCGGCGCCGCGCAGCCGTGTTGCGGCGGCACGCTGCCGCTCCGCGACACGCAGCAGATGCCGTTCCGCGGTACGGGCGGCGTCACGCCACAGCGCAGCCTCACCGCCGGGTGTGGTTGGGTGGGACATGGGCGGACCTCCTGTGTCCGTCAAGGCCCCGGCCGTGCGTGCAAGCGCCGTGCCGGGGCCGACTGTTAGGTCAACCCCGGCAAGATCGCCTGGGGCGCATCGGGGGCGCACCTCGCCGAGAATTGGCGAGACGAGCCGAGATCGGATGAGACGCCGTTTCGCTGCTCAGAAGGCACACCGGCGCATAGGCGCAGGTCAGCGACGAGCCTGCGCATGTACATCAAGAAGTAGACCCAAGATCGTCGCAACATCACGGAAGGCGTCGCTTAGCCCGTACGGGTAGCGGCGCCTTCCGTGATGTTGCGTGGGCCTCTCGCCGGGGCTAGCCCCGTGGTTAACCGACGCGACGCGTCGCGTTCGTGCTGGATACCATTGCGGGCGCACTCATCGGCGTCGAGACGCACGTGGTGACCGTGCGATGTCGGGAGGTGATCCTCGGTGCCCAGGGAAAAGGGCCGCAAGCTCATCGCGTCGAACAAGAAGGCGCGGCACGACTACACGATCCTGGAAACGTACGAGGCCGGGATCGCGCTGACCGGCACCGAGGTGAAGTCGTTGCGGATGGGTCGGGCGTCACTTGTCGACGGGTTCGCCCAGGAACGCAACGGCGAGATCATGCTGCACGGCATCCACATTCCGGAATACACGCAGGGGACCTGGACCAACCACGAGGTTCGCCGTACCCGCAAATTGCTCTTGAAGCGCGCGGAGATTGACAAGGTTCTCCACAAGGTCCGCGAGAGTGGCCTCACACTCGTGCCGCTGTCGCTTTATTTCTCGGACGGCTGGGCCAAGGTCGAGCTAGGCCTGGCACGCGGCAAGCGGAGCTACGACAAGCGTCAGGACATGGCCGAACGGGACGCGAGCCGCGAGATTGCCCGGGAGTTTGGCCGGCGCATCAAGGGCGCGTCCGGATCGCGCGGCTAGCCGGAATACCGCGCCACGAGCAGCCGCTGCGTATGTGGGCTGGACGGCAGGGTCAAACGATCTCGGATGACGTTGTGCAGGCCTACAGGTAAGATCGGAGATGCCGTCCGGCAACGGACGGACTGCGGCAACCGCCCTCGGGGGTGACAGGTTTCGACTCTGTACGTTGCGGCAGGGGAAGCGAGCCGAGGAAGCCAACGCCGTCTCGTTAATCGACGTTGGAAACCAATAAGCGCCAAGTTTAATCGCGCTGAGCTGGCCCTCGCCGCCTGAGGCGAGTAGCCACTCCGTCGGTCTGAGCAGGCCTTCGGCCCAGTAACCGGCGTCATCTAGAAGGCTGGCCAAGCAGACCTCGCCGCGGGGTCTGCACGGCGAGATTAATCGCGGCTGGGCCCGTCTCACCGTCTCGCTCGCGTGAACAGTGGGGCCGAGTAAGGACATAGCGAGCTGCGCTCGGAGAAGCCCTGACAAGGCGGCGGAGGACCCGGGTTCGATTCCCGGCACCTCCACAAGCGACACGCGAACGGCCCGGGTCACTGGCCCGGGCCGTTCGACCTACTTGGACTCGGCCACACCCAACGAGTAGGCGCCGCCGAACTTCGGCGCGCTCTTTTCGTAGAACACGTCGACCTCGACGATCGTGAAGCCGGCGGCGTTGACCATGTCGACGATCGGCCGCGTCAGGTGACACCCACCGAACACGCGGCGCTGCAACGGTTCGAGGCGTCGCTGGGTGCGGCGGACCGACTCGTCCGGTGCGAGACCGTGTTCCACGAAGTGCAGGGTGCCGCCCGGTTTGAGCACCCGTCGGAGCTCCTCGAGCGCCACCACGGCGTCCGGGATGGTGCACAGCGTCCAGGTCGATAGCGCGGCGTCAAAGCTGTGGTCTGCGAAGGGCAGCGACTGGCCGTCCAGGCCGGACCTCCGGATCAGCACACTCGAGTCGCGAAGGCGCGGCTCCGCGATCTTCCATGCGGTGTCGATCGGCTCGACGGCGGACACGCGCTCGACCTCGGCGGGGTAGTACGGGACGTTGAGGCCCGATCCGAAGCCGATCTCGACGATGTCTCCCGACAATCCCTCGCATACGCGCCGGCGTAGCGGCACAGCGGCCTTCGTACCGCACATGACGTTGATCATCCGCGGAAGTACCCGCTCGCCGTAGAAGCCCATGACTGTCCCCACTGTCTCGTGACGATGCCGGTTGTCCGTATTTGTTGTTCAGCGGCTCACGCAATCGACGTTAGGCCGGGGTCGGCGCGCCGTCATGGGGTGTTCTCCTCATGCGGCCGCCCGAAACCTCATGCGGCGCCTGATGCGGTTACTGATGCGGCACCGAAGTTGCGCTCCGATGCGACGACCGGGCGGGCTACGCCGACTCGAAATGGCCGGTGAGGCCGTGCTGCGAGGCGTATAGCGCCGCGGCGGCCCGGCTCGAGATGCCGAGCTTCGTGTAGATGTGCTCGATGTGGTTGGCGACGGTCTTCGGCGCCACCGAGAGCCGATGAGCGACTTGCTTGGTCGACTGCCCGCGCGCCACCAGGCGCAGCACTTCGACCTCGCGTGCGGTGAGTCCGCCCGGCCACTCGCGCCGCGCGGGCGCCCGCTGTCCGGCCGCCGTTAGCACCATGGCGACGGCGTCGCCGTCCAGGCGGCCGGCGCGCGCCTCGGCGCGCAACTCCGCGACCGCTCGGTCGGTTGGCAGCGGCGGCCGGTGTGGGCGTGGCTCGGTCATCGCGTGATAGACGTCGGCCGCCGCGAGCAAACGGTCGGCCGGCGTGAGCGTCGACGCGGTGAGCCCACGCGGATAGCCCGAGCCATCCAGTCGTTCGTGGTGCCGCGAGGCGATTTCACGGCACCGATCGAGCGCGGACACGCGGACGAGCATGCGGTCCGTGAGGTACGGATGCAGCCGTACGCGTTCCACATCGGACTTGGACAGCGCAGCGGGCCGGTCCCAGATCGCGTTGGAGACACCGAGCCGACCGAGGTCGTGGATCAGTCCAGCGCGGCGGATCGCGGTGATGTCGGCGGCGGACATGCCGGATGCCCGAGCCGCGGCGGCGGCCAGATTCGACACGCCGCGTGAGTGGCCGGACAGGTAGGGCGACTTGACGTCGACGAGGTCGGCCATCGCCTCGAGAACCTCGTCCAGCTCCGCGTCGGCGACGCTGCGCGATAGCTGCGGCTCGGCATCGAGGACGGCATCCCAGTCGGCGGCTTGATCGAGGTCCGCCATGACCGTCTGTGCGTTGTCGACCACGAGGTCGACGAGCACGCCGTCGAATTCGGTCCCGCGGTGCCGTTTCACCACTCGGCACGCCGCGTCGATGCCGCGCCGCCGGCTGAAGACCTCGACCGGCCCGGCGATCTGGACGATGCGCGCCGGTAGGCAGATCTCGGCGCCACGCAGATGGTCCGGCTGACCACGGCCGTCCCACTGCTCGTACGCCTGACGGATCGCGGTCGCGACCGACTCACCTAGCCCGATCCGGGTCGCGAACTGGGCACCCAGCGTGGTGTGCGTGTCCGCGAACGTCATCATCTGCCGCACCCCGGAGATCGGGAACGCGGCCAGTCGGCGTGCCCGATCCATGCCGGTGCCGTGTGATCCGACCCGCCTAAGGAGCAACGCGATCGCCTGCGCGGTGTTCATGTCGAGGAGCTGGACGACATCGCCCTTCATGGTGATGTCGTCGCCGAACCACCGTGCTTGTTCGGCCGCGTCGGCGTGGCAATAGGCGTTCATCAACAGCCCGAGGTAGAACGTCGCCTGCCGTTCCGATTCGTTGGCACCCGCCAGGTCGGCCAGCCGCAGCGCGATCACCGTACGCCGCATGCAGTGTTCCATCGGTTGTCCCAGGCCGAGATCGGCGGCATAGGACAGCGTGCCGACCAACTCCGCGATGCGGACGCCGTTCGGGTCTGGCCGTGCCGCCATAAGCGGAGTGTAAGCCGGCGGATGCGCGGCGCACGACGGTCGAATCGGCCGGTGGTTGGCACCGGATCAGGCCGGCGCGGTGCCCGATCTAGGGTATGCGCACAAGATCATTTCGCCCGTCCCACGCGACGAATTTGCCCGCTCGGGGCCCACATGCAACTTTCACGAAACCCGCCGGACGACCATGTCCGATATGCCACGCTTGGCCGCGTGGGGGTCGCGCAAGCGTTCCGGTGTGGTCCATGACAGAGTCCCTGCTCGACGGGCGATACCGCCTGATCTCTCCGCTGGCCGAAGGCGGCATGTCCGTGGTCTGGCGCGGCCAGGACGACGTCCTCGCAAGGCCCGTCGCGGTCAAGGTCATCCGGGCGGATGCGGGCTCGGACAACAAAGGTGCGCAGCGGGTACGCCGGGAAGCCACCGCACTCGCGCGTCTCAACCACGGTCACATCGCAAGCGTGTACGACTACGGCGAAAGTGATCTCGACGGGTCGCGTCGGCCGTACCTCGTTATGGAACTCGTCGAAGGCGAGAGCCTCGGCGCGGTGCTGCGACGTGGACACATCGAATGGCCGACCGCGGTGGCCATCGCGGCCCAGGTGGCCGGTGCGCTCGCGGCGGCACACGGATGCGGCGTCGTGCACTGCGACGTGACACCGGGCAACGTGATGCTGGCCGCCGAGGGCGTGAAGATCATCGACTTCGGCATCGCGTGCACCGCTGGCGACAACGCGGACGCGCTCGTCTTCGGTACGCCGGCGTATCTTGCACCGGAGCGCCGCGCGGGCGGGTGTGCCGTACCAGCGAGCGACGTGTACGGCCTCGGACTCCTGCTATACGAGATGCTCGCCGGCCGGTTGCCGTGGCCGGACGGTACGGCTACCGAGGTGGTCGCGGCGCACCGCAACGTACCGCCAGCGCCGCTGCCCGAGGTTGCTGGACTGCCGCCCCGGGTACGGGCGCTGTGCGCCGCATGCCTTGCGGTGGAACCATCCCAACGTCCGTCGAGCCGCGAACTGCAGATCTGTCTGACCGCGATCTGGCAGGCATGCGATCCGGACGCTCGGCACGGCCAAGCGGTGCGTACGACGATCCGGGAGCCGGCGCCGGCCACCGAACCGGCCGGTGCGGCAGTGCGTTCCATTGGGCCGGTCAGCCCGCCCTACGCCGTGTCGGCGCCGCATTCGCCGGTGCCACACGGGTTCGATGCGACGGGTGTGCGACCCGCCGCCGCGGTGGATGCGGCGCGTGGCGGGCGGAAGGGCAGCCGTACCCGGATCATGCCGCACGGCATGACGAGCGTGCCGGATCCGGGCTTGGCCACGCAACCGATCGAGGAAGAGCCCAGGCCGCGGCGCCGCGCGTTCTTTGCCCTGCCATCGCTGTTGTTGCTGGCGTTGATCGTGGGCTTCGGGATGAGCGACGTCCGGGCGAGCGGCGGTCTCGGGACGCCCATGCCGGCACCCAGCGTGCAGCCGGAGCGTCCGCATCGACCGGTGGCGCCGACACCACCGGCCGCCCCGGACGGCGGGCTGCCCGGTGCTGCCGCCGTGCCTCCGGGCAGTGACGGCACCGGATCCGGATCGGACGCTGCGGCGGGACAGTCGCCGCCGACGTCCGGCGCGGGCGACGTACGGACCGACTCACCGACCACTCCGAAGCACTCGCCTTCACCCAGGCGGTCGCACCCCGCGCCGAGCGGCCGGCCGTCCCCGCCCGAAGCAGCGCCGCCCAGCGCAGCGCCGCCGAGCGTCGCGCCGTCCGACCCGCCGCCGTCGGGTTCGCCATCGCCGTCGACCGAGGCCGGCGGGCCGACGGCCGACCCCGGACCCACGCCGCCGGCGCCCGGGCCGAGCAAGGCGGGACCATCCGGCCGCCAAGGGTCCGCGGAGCCCTCGGCACCGCATTCGAAGTCGGACGATTCGAGGTCGGACGGCAAGTCGCGGTCGGTATCCGACTCGGCATCCGGTTAGCCACCCGCCTTACGGAACGCGGAACATCGGGTCCGGCGCCCGGTCGGTGCGCGGACGTCGGCCGTACGCTTCGAAGGTGGGCCAACGGATCCTCGTCGTCGACGACGACCCGACCGTGAGCGATGTGGTCCGGCGCTATCTGGAGCGCGCCGGGTTCGCAGTCGCGCTCGCCTCCGACGGCCCGGCGACGCTGAGCGCATACGGTCGTGAACATCCCGACCTCGTCGTGCTCGACTTGATGCTGCCCGGGATGGACGGTCTCGAGGTGTGCCGGCGGCTACGGTCGGCGGCCGACGGCGTACCCATCATCATGCTGACCGCCCTCGGCGAGGAGTCCGACCGCGTGCTCGGCCTGCAGTACGGCGCCGACGACTACGTCACGAAGCCGTTCTCGCCTCGTGAGTTGGTGTTGCGCGTGCAATCCGTGCTGCGTCGGGCGGGCGCGGTGGCGGCGAGCGCCGACCCGCGTACGGCCGGCGAAACGCTCGTCGACGGCGACCTCACGGTCGACACCGCGCGTCGAGTGGCCACCCGCGGCGGCAGCGAACTGGCGTTGACAGTGCGGGAATTCGACCTCCTCGCATTCCTGATGTCGCATCCGGGCCGGGCGTTCCGGCGATCGGAGTTGCTGGAGATGGTGTGGGGCTGGACGTTCGGCGACCAGTCGACGGTCACCGTGCACGTGCGCCGGCTCCGCGAGAAAATCGAGGACGATCCCGCGAAGCCGCGGCGGATCGTCACGGTGTGGGGCGTCGGCTATCGGTTCGAGGCAAGCGACCACGCCGGCGGGCCGGGTCGAGGCACCGGCGGGTCGCGCGCAGCGTCAGGCGAGAACCCGCATGCGTGACCTGGTCGGCCTCGTGCTGGCCGCACTCCTCGGTGTGCTCGTCGTTGCGGTGCCCGGCGCGGTGGCGCAGCGCCTGCTGCGTGGCCGGTCGATCACCGCGCACATCTGCTTGATGCTCGCCGTCACCGTGCTTGCCGCGGTCGCGGGCGTGGTCGCCGTCGCGCGCGGCATGTTCATCTCCGACCACGACCTGCGTGTGTTGCTGGTCGTGCTGGGCATCGCCGGCGTGTTCAGCCTCGCGATGGGGTTCTGGCTCGGCCGGCGCCTCGCCCGCGATGCCATGTGGGCCAACGAGGTGCGGGAGCGCGAGCGCACCATGGAAGCGAGCCGGCGTGATCTGGTCGCGTGGGTGTCGCACGACTTGCGTACCCCGCTCGCCGGCCTGCGGGCGATGGCCGAGGCACTCGAGGACGGTGTCGTGACCGATACCGCGACGGTCGCCGACTATCACCGTCGCATCAGGATCGAGGCGGACCGGATGACCGAGCTGGTCGACGATCTGTTCGAGCTGTCGCGCATCAACGCCGGCGCGCTGCGGCTGTCGCTCGGTGACGTACCCCTCGGTGACGTGGTCTCGGACGCGGTCGCCTCCGCCGAGCCGATCGCCACCGCGAAGCGCATCCAGCTGCACGCCGAGCGGGGGGAGTGGCCGACCGTACAGGCGAGCGAGCCGGAGCTAGCGCGCATCGTCGGCAACCTGTTGCGCAATGCGATCCGTTACACGCCGCCGGACGGGTCGGTCATCGTCAGCGGCGGGCGTGACGACCATGGCGGATGGTTCTCGGTGAGCGATGCGTGCGGCGGCATCCCCGACGATGATCTGCCGCGTGTGTTCGACGTCGCGTTCCGGGGCGAGGCCGCTCGTACCCCCCGAACCGGCCACGACCACGACGGCGCCGGCGGTGGACTGGGTTTGGCGATCGTGCGCGGCCTCGTGGAGGCACAGCGCGGCGAGGTGGCGGTGACCAACGTCGGTGGCGGATGCCGATTCCTGGTGCACCTGCCGGCCGCGCCCTGACCGCCGCCCAGCTGCCGTGACCGACTGACCAACTACGGCAGCGCGAACGGCAACGTCAGCCCGTCGAGCGCGTGGCCGCATGCGCATGGCCGGGCGTCGGCGGCGGGGAGCCCGATGACGGCGTCGAGCAGGATGCCGCGCAACCGCTCGGTGTTGGCCGCGAACACGCGGAACACCTCCTCCTGCGTGACGCCATGGTCGCCCTCGACACCGGCGTCGAGGTCGGTGACGAGCGCGATCGTCGTGTAGCAGAGCGCGAGTTCCCGGGCCAGCACCGCCTCCGGATGTCCGGTCATGTTCACCACGGCACCGCCGACCGACGCGTACCACTGCGACTCGGCGCGGGTGGAAAAGCGCGGGCCTTCGATGACCACCATGGCGCCGCCATCCGTAACGGTGACCCCATGCTGCGCGGCCGCCCCGAGCGCGGTACGGCGACCGACCGGACAGTACGGCTCGGCGAAGCTCACGTGGACCGCGCCGTCGTCGTAGAACGTCTGCACCCGGCCGGTCGTACGGTCGATCAACTGGTCCGGGATCACGAGGCTGCCCGGACCGAGGTGTGGACGGAGACCACCGACGGCGCACGGCGCGAGGATCTGGCGTACGCCGATGCTGCGCAGCGCCCATAGGTTCGCGCGGTACGGGATCCGGTGCGGTGGGAAGCGGTGATCGGCGCCGTGCCGCGGCAGGAACGCGACCCGCCGACCCGCGACGTCGGCGACCGTGATCGGGTCGGACGGTTCGCCGTACGGAGTCTCCACCCGGAGTTGGGTCGCACTGTCCAAGAGGGCGTAGAGACCCGAACCGCCGATCACCGCAACGTCAGCCGTTTGGTTCACGTACAGACCTTATCGATGGGCACATTCGCAAGCTATCGTGCGTTCATGGCGGCGCATATCGGCATGGTGACTATCGACACCGCGGATCCGCATGCACTCGCGGACTTCTGGACAGCTGCGCTCGACATGAAGATCGAGTCCGACTTCGGCGGCGAATACCTGGTGCTCCGCGGTGCCGGTGACCTCGCGATCGGCCTGCAACGGGTGCCTGAGCCGCGGGTCGGCAAGAACCGTGTCCACCTCGATCTGTCCACGAAGGACCGAGCCGCGGAGGTGGCGCGGCTGGTCGGACTCGGCGCGAGCGTGGTCGAGGAGCACACCATGCCGGGCTTCGGCTGGACCGTCCTCTGCGATCCGGATGCCAACGTGTTCTGTATCGGCGCGGAGGAGTAGTCGAGCATGTCGGCGGTTGGCGAGTCGGGGCGGATCGGGGGGATGTCGATGGAATCCCTCACCGGCCGTCTCCTCGTGGCCACGCCCACGCTCAAGGACCCGAACTTCGAGCGCACCGTGGTGATGCTCGTCGCGCACGAGACCGGCGGCACGCTCGGTGTCGTGCTGAACCGCGCTACCGAGATCTCGGTGGCCGATGTGCTCGACGGCTGGGGCAATCTCGCCGGCGACCCGTCGGTGGTGTTCGAGGGTGGACCCATGCAACCCGAGTCGGCGATCTGCCTGGCTCGGACGCGGACCGCGATGGGCCGGGTGGCGGGCTTCAATCGGGTGTCCGGCGCGGTCGGAACGCTTGACCTGTCGCAAGACCCGGTGACCGTACAAGACAAGATCATGGGGGTACGGGTGTTCGCCGGCTACGCGGGCTGGGAGGAGGGCCAGCTCGAGCAGGAGATCCGGACCGGTTCATGGTTTGTCTTCGACGCATTGCCCGGCGATGCGTTCATGAGCCGGCCCGAGGAACTCTGGCCGATGGTGCTGCGCCGGCAGGGTGGCCTGACCGCGGCCGTGGCGATCTTCCCCGCCGATCCGTCGATGAACTGACGCGTTCCGTCCAACCTCGGGTGCGCGCGCCGGGCAAACGAAACGCGCCCCGACAATGGTCGGGGCGCGGTTGGCGCGGCGCAGCCGCGGCAGAAGATCAGGCTGCCGCGCTGATCTGGTTCTGCCGCTTCGCGATCGCGGACTTCCGGTTTGCCGCCTGGTTGGCGTGGATGACGCCCTTGCTCACGGCCTTGTCGAGCTTGCGCGACGCCTCTTGCATCAGCACGCCAGCCGTCGCGGTGTCACCGGCGTCGACCGCGGCGTGATATTTGCGGATCGCAGTCTTGAGTGAGGACTTGACCGCCTTGTTGCGCAGCCGAGCCTTCTCATTCTGCTTGTTCCGCTTGATCTGGGACTTGATGTTCGCCACGCGACAGCCGTCCTGCTCTCGTCCGTAGTGTTTTCGGTGGTTCAGTTCGAGGGTTGCGATCATGCGATGGGCACACCACACCGACACGCCGCACGCGAAGAGTCAGACTACCAGGCTCTCACCGTACCGGCCAAAATCCACCAGACGCACCGAGACGGGCGCGCGGCGCCCACCCTCCGCGGGCCGACGCCCCGACCGCGGCCTGCCGACGCGCAGTGATGTATGGCGTGGCACCGCCGCATGGGACGATTGAAGCGCGCACCGAACGTGAACTGCGCACCGAACGGCGCCACGACCGCCTCCAACGGAACGGACCACACGACTAGTGTCAGCGACGCCCGACTCGTCCGCGGCGACCCGGCTTGGCATCCAGCCCGGATCCACCGACCCGGCCCTCATCCGCAACTTCTGCATCATCGCGCACATCGACCACGGCAAGTCCACGCTGGCCGACCGTATGCTGCAGCTGACCGGCGTGGTCGACCCGCGGCAGATGCGCGCGCAATACCTGGACCGGATGGACATCGAGCGCGAGCGCGGCATCACGATCAAGAGCCAGGCGGTACGGCTGCCGTGGACGGTGCGGGAGGGCGGCCGGTCCGGCGAGCAGGCGGTCCTGAACATGATCGACACGCCGGGGCACGTCGACTTCACGTACGAGGTCAGTCGCAGTCTGGCGGCGTGTGAGGGCGCCGTGCTGCTGGTCGACTCGGCGCAGGGGATCGAGGCGCAGACCCTCGCGAACCTCTACCTCGCCATGGAGGACGACCTCAACATCATTCCGGTGCTGAACAAGATCGATCTACCGGCCGCGCAGCCGGAGCGCTACGCCGAGGAACTCGCGCACCTCATCGGCTGCGAGCCCGACGACTGCCTCCGGGTGTCCGGCAAGACCGGCGAAGGCGTGCCGCACCTGCTCGACGAGATCGTGCGACAGCTGCCGCCGCCGGTCGGCAACGCGGATGCGCCGGCCCGGGCGATGATCTTCGACTCGGTGTACGACGTCTATCGCGGCGTGGTCACCTACGTCCGCGTGGTGGACGGCCGGATCGAGGCGCGCGATCGCATCAAGATGATGTCCACCGGGGCAACACACGAGCTGCTGGAGATCGGCGTCATCTCGCCGGAGCCGACGAAGTCCCGCGGTCTCGCCGCGGGCGAGGTCGGCTACTTGATGACCGGCGTGAAGGACGTGCGGCAGTCGCGGGTCGGGGACACCGTCACGATCAACGCGCGGCCGGCCGCACAGCCGCTCGGCGGGTACAAGGACCCGAAGCCAATGGTCTACTCGGGCCTCTACCCGATCGACGGCTCGGACTACCCGAATCTCCGCGACGCCTTGGACAAGCTGAAGCTCAACGACGCGGCGCTGTCGTACGAGCCCGAGACCAGTGCCGCGCTCGGCTTCGGCTTCCGCTGCGGTTTCCTCGGTCTGCTGCACCTCGAGATCATCCGGGAGCGGTTGGAACGCGAGTTCAACCTCGATCTGATCTCGACCTCACCGAACGTCGTCTATCGCGTGGTGCTCGACGACGGCGACGAGGCCACCGTGACGAACCCGAGCGAATACCCAGTCGGCAAGGTCGAGGAGGTGTACGAGCCGGTGGTCCGGGCCACCGTACTCACGCCGAACGACTACGTCGGCGCGGTGATGGAGCTATGCCAGGGCCGGCGCGGATCGCTCCTCGGCATGGACTACCTGTCACCGTCGCGTGTCGAACTGCGCTACATGCTGCCGCTCGCCGAGATCATCTTCGACTTCTTCGACCAGTTGAAGAGCCGGACGAAGGGATATGCGTCGCTGGACTACGAGACGTCCGGCGAGCAGCTTGCCGACCTCGTCAAGGTGGACATCCTGCTGCACGGCGAGCCGGTCGACGCGTTCTCCGCGATCGTGCATAAGGACAAGGCGTACAACTACGGTGTCTCGCTCACCGCGAAGCTCCAGAAGCTGATCCCGCGCCAGCAGTTCGAGGTGCCGATTCAGGCCGCGATCGGCAGCCGCGTGATCGCCCGCGAGACCATCCGCGCGATGCGCAAGGACGTGCTCGCCAAATGCTACGGCGGTGACATCACGCGCAAGCGCAAGCTGCTCGAGAAGCAGAAGGAAGGCAAGAAGCGGATGAAGATGGTGGGCCGCGTCGAGGTGCCGCAAGAGGCCTTCATCGCCGCGCTGTCCTCATCGGATTCGGTCACGGATCTTCGGGGCGCCGCGAAGAAGTAGCTGTTATTTTGAGGCGCCGCGAAGCGGTAGCCGCTGTTATTTGGAGGGCGCCGCGAAGCGGTAGCCCACGGTTACTTCGAGGGCGCGGCGAACACCTGCGCTATGACCGCAGTTGACGGCGCCAAGGCGGTTTGCGGCGTCCCGGACTTATGCACCGCGCCCCATTCGCCGTCGGCCGCGGTCCACGCCAGGTCGCCGAACTGGACGCGCTGCAGCCCGCTCTCCGACGCGTGCGCGACCATCCAATGCGCGTACTGCCAGCCGGCCTGCGTACCGGTCACTTGCAGGCTCAGGGTGTCCGGCGTCGTGGTGCGCAGCGACGCGCTGAGGCTGCCCCAGTCCTTCTGCAGGATGCTGGTGAGATCGGCAAGCGCCCGCGGGCCACGGGTCTGCGGGGTCGTCGACACGTTGCACGCCACCGCCGCCGACTTGTCGCCCATCAACGCACCGGCGAGCACTGTCGCGTCGTCGGACCATTTCGCGTACGCGTTCGGGTGAGCGCTGTGCTGTACGGCCTGCGCGGCGGCCGTGACGCTGAGCTTCGGCCAGTTCTTGACGTGCAGCAACGCGGAGTAGAACCGCCCGGCGGCGTAGCGGGGATCGGCGATCTGTTCCGGCGTGCCCCAGCCCTGCGACGGGCGCTGCTGGAACAGGCCGATCGAGTCGCGGTCGCCGCCCTCGAGGTTGTTGAGCTTCGACTCCTGCAGCGCGGTGGCGAGCGCGACCGTGACGGCGCGCTCCGGGACACCTCGGCGGATGCCGACCGCGGCGATCGTCGCGGCGTTGGCCATCTGGTCAAGGCCGAGCGTGACCTCGCTGGTTGTGGACGCCGTGCAGTATTCGGAGCGGAGCGGTGGTGGCAGTGGCAGGCCGCCCGGCGATGTGACCTTCCAGATCACCACGCCGACGAGGCTCAGCACGGCGAACACGGCGAAGCACGCCATGATCACCCGTGCTCGCACAGTCTCACGCTCCGCAGTCGTCATGCGCCGCAGTCGTCATGCGCCGCAGTCGTCATGCGTCGCTGTCGGCGTGCGGCGACGTCGGCTGCCATCCGCCGCGAAGCCAGGGTAACGGTCGTGCCAAGGTGTCCGGCAGAAGTTGGCGTGCCGGTTCAGCTCTGTGGCACCCACCTCGGGTCGCGCTTTTCACGGAACGCGGCGATGCCTTCCCGACCTTCGTCCGAGCCGAAGTATCCAACCGACAGCTCGGTGAGGACGCGAATATCGTCGCGGAGCGTAGCCGGGCGGTCGCGGCGCAGCAGCGACTTAGCACCGGCGAGCGCGCCGGGCGCGCCACGGACCAAGGCCGCGGTGTAGTGCGCGACGGTGGCGTCCAGCTCGCTCCCGCCGACCGCGGTCGTAACCAGACCGATATCGGCCGCGCGGTCGCCGTCGAAGACCTCCCCGGTCAGGTAGAGCTCGGCGGCGGCCCGTCCGGACAGCCGGGGCAGCACGGTCGCCGAGATCACCGCCGGGATCACGCCGATGCGGACCTCGGTGAACGCGAACGTGGCCTCGCGCGCGCAAATCGCGATGTCGGCGGCCGCGATCAGACCCAGCCCGCCGGCCCTTGCCGCGCCGCCGACCCGAGCGACCACCGGCTTGCGCGACTCCCAGATCGCCACGAGAACATCGCCCAGCCGAGCGATCGGAAGACGTCCGGTGGCAAGCGCCTCGGCGGTCTCCTTCAGGTCGGCGCCAGCCGAGAACACCGTGCCGGTATGGCTCAGCACGATCACCCGTACGGCATCGTCGCGTTCCGCCTCGTCGAGTGCAGCGAGCAGCTCGTCGATGAGCGTCGAGGACAGCGCGTTTCGGTTGGCCGGGCTGTCCAGCGTGAGCGTGGCAACGCCGCGAAGCACCTGGGAGCGGACAAGAACCGTCATGCCGGCAGACTAGACGTCGTGGCGAGCCACCTGCCGGACGGAGAGCCGGTGCCGCGCTCCGGAGAACTGCCGGAGCAGGCACTCGGCGCGGTTGGAGCGCGCGGTTTCGCGGTGTACGTCCACGTCCCGTTCTGCGCGTCGCGCTGTGGCTACTGCGACTTCAACACGTACGCGCCGGGGGAGGGTGCGCGACGAGACGGGTACGTCGACGCGGTGCTCGCCGAGATCAAGCTCGCGGCACGGGTGCTCGATCCGGGACCGGCCGGTGTCGACACGGTGTTCTTCGGCGGCGGTACGCCCACCCTGCTGCCGCCGGCGGATCTCGTCCGGATCCTCGACACGATCCGCGACACGTGGGGACTGCGCGCGGGTGCCGAGGTCACCACCGAAGCGAACCCCGAGTCGGTCGACTCGGTGTCGCTGCGAGCGCTGCGCGACGCCGGCTTCACGCGCATCTCGCTCGGTATGCAGTCGAGCGCGCCGGGCGTGCTCGCCACACTCGACCGTCGCCACACACCTGGCCGTGCGGTCGATGCCGCGGCCGAGGCTCGTAACGCCGGGTTCGCGCACGTCAACCTCGACCTGATCTACGGCACACCGGGGGAGACCGCGGCCGACTTCGCCGCCTCTTTGGCCAACGCGATCGGCGCCGGCGTCGACCACGTCAGCGCGTACGCGTTGATCGTCGAGGATGGCACCCGACTCGCGGCCCGCATTCGTCGCGGCGAGTTGCCGTACCCGTCGGATGATGTGGCCGCGGACCGTTACGTGGCCGCGGATGACGCGCTGTCCGCGGCCGGCTTCGGCTGGTACGAGGTGTCGAACTGGGCGACGTCGGCGGACGCGGCGTGCCGTCACAACCTGCTCTACTGGACCGGCGGCGACTGGTGGGGGTTCGGCCCCGGCGCGCACAGCCACGTGGGCGGCGTGCGCTGGTGGAACGTGAAGCATCCGAACACGTACGCGGACCGCCTCTCCGCGGGTGCCTCGCCGGGGGCCGGCCGGGAGATCCTCACCGACGCCGAACGGCACACCGAGGACGTGATGTTGCGGCTGCGCCTGGCCAGCGGGCTGCCGCTCGATGCGCTGGACCGGGCCGGGCAGGCGGCGGCCGCCCGCGCCCATGACGACGGCTTGCTGGACTCAGCCGCATTCATGCGGCGTACCGCGATATTGACCCGCCGAGGCCGCCTGCTCGCCGACGCGGTGATCCGAGACGTCTTGGCCTGACCGGGTCGGCCCCACCGGGTTGGTCTGATGGGGTTGACCGTGCCGGGCTGGCCCGAACGTCGTCCGTTACGTCCGCAAAACTCGTGATAACGATCATCGCGCCCGCGGGGGCGTCGACGTAGACTGGCACTCGCTACCCTGGAGTGCCAGGCTCCGCCCACGAGGTCGGCCAGGCGGCGCCGCCGCGGCCGGTCGTGATCGCCAACGGAGTGTCCATGCCCCTCGATGAGCGCAAACTCGACGTGCTGCGCGCGATCGTCGAGGACTATGTGGCGACCCAGGAACCGGTCGGCAGCCGCGCGCTCGTGGAGCGGCACCACATGCGGGTGTCGGCCGCCACGGTGCGCAACGACATGGCGTTCCTCGAGGACGAGGGCTACATCCGTCAGCCGCATACCAGCGCCGGCCGGGTGCCGACCGATCGCGGCTACCGGTTGTTCGTCGACAAGCTTTCCCGGATCAAGCCGCTGTCGCCGGCCGAGCGCCGGGCGATCGAGCGGTTCCTGATCGGCGCGGTGGATCTCGACGACGTGGTGCACCGCACGGTGCGGCTGCTCGCACAGGTCACCGGACAGGTCGCGGTCGTGCAATATCCGAGCCTGTCGCGCTCGTCGATCCGGCACCTCGAGCTGGTCGGGGTGTCCACCACCCGCCTCCTGCTCGTCATGATCACCGACACTGGCCGGGTCGAGCAGCGGGTGATCGAACTGCCGGAGACCGTCGACGACACCGAGGTCAGCGCGATCCGTACGGTGATCAACGAAAAGTTGGTCGGCAAGCGCCTGTCGGAAACGCCGATCCACATCCAGGCGCTCGTCGACGAGGTCGACCCGACCCGCATCGGCATGATGTCGGCGATTGCGGCGGTGCTGCTCGAGACCCTGATCGAACGCACCGACGAGCGGTTGGCGCTGGCCGGGACGGCGAATCTCACCCGCGCCGGCGTGCTGGACTTCCACGGTTCGATCCGGCCGATCCTCGAAGCACTCGAGGAGGAGGTCGTGCTGCTGAAGCTGATCGGCTCGGCCGGCGAGGAGCCGCTGCGGGTGCGCATCGGCGACGAGAACGAGATCGAACACCTGCGCGCCACCTCGGTGGTATCCACCGGCTACGGCCCTGGTGCGACAATCGTCGGCGGCCTCGGCGTGCTCGGTCCCACCCGGATGGACTATCCGGCCACCATCTCCGCGGTGAGTGCCGTAGCACGGTACGTCGGCGAGATGCTGGCACAGGCATGACAGCGGCTGCTCGTGCTGGCATGACAGCGCGGCCAGCCACGTGACCCAGCCCATCGCGGACACCCCGACACACCACGGCGGGCGGGCACGCCTGCGATGCTTCGAGACGACGGATTGAGGACGGCACACGGCAGTGGCGAAGGACTACTACCAGACTCTCGGCGTGGCGCGCGACGCGTCAGCCGAGGAGATCAAGCGCGCCTACCGCAAGCTCGCCCGCCAATATCACCCGGACGTCAACCCGGATCCGTCCGCACACGAGAAGTTCAAGGACATCACGACGGCGTACGAAGTGCTGTCCGATGACCAGAAGCGGCAGATCGTTGACCTCGGCGGCGACCCGATGTCCAACGGCGGCGGCGCCGGACCGGCCGGCGGTGCGTTCGTCGGGTTCCAGGACATCATGGACGCGTTCTTCGGCGGTGGTGCGACGCGCGGGCCTCGGTCGCGTACCCGCCCCGGCGCGGACGCGATCCTGCCGCTGCAACTGGACCTCTTCGAGACCGCGTTCGGAGTTGACGCGCCCATCACGGTCGACACCGCGATCGTGTGCGGAACATGCAACGGCGCCGGCACGGCAGCGGGTACGCATCCGCAGACCTGCGACACCTGCAACGGTCGTGGCGAGGTGCAGAGCATCCAGCGCACGTTCCTCGGTCAGGTGATGACGGCGCGTCCGTGCGCGGCATGCGGCGGCTACGGCACAGTGGTCCGTCATCCGTGTCCGACGTGCTCGGGCGACGGGCGGGTGCGCACCCGGCGACAGCTGAACGTGAAGATCCCGGCCGGCGTCGAGGACCAAATGCGCATCCGGCTCGCCGGGCAGGGCGAGGTCGGTCCCGGCGGCGGCCCGGCCGGCGATCTCTACGTGGAGATCCACGAGCGCCCGCACGACGTGTTCTCACGCAAGGGCGACGACCTGCACTGCCGCGTGACCGTGCCGATGGCCGCCGCGGCACTCGGCACCCGGCTGACCATCAAGACGCTGGACAGCGAGGAGTCGCTGGACGTGTCGGCCGGCACGCAACCCGGCGCGACGCTGAAGCTGAAGGCACGTGGCGTCCCGCACCTGCGCGGTGTCGGCCGCGGCGATCTGTTCGTGCACCTCGACGTCCGTACGCCGACCAAGCTCGACGCCGACCAGGAGCGCATGCTGCGCGAGTTCGCGTCGGTGCGCGGTGAGGATATCGCGGAGCTGTCAAAGCAAGGCGGGTTCTTCTCGCGCATGCGGGACGCGTTCAACGGTCACGCGTAGCGGCTACGTCCGAGCCCGCCATATGAGCCCACCGATGTTCCTCGTGTCGGAGTTGCCGGCCGGTGACGCGTACACGCTCGACGGCCCCGAAGGCCACCACGCCGCGAACGTGCAGCGACTCGGCGTCTCGGAGCGGTTGCTGCTCGGCGACGGGCGGGGCGGCATGGCGTCCGCGGTGGTCACCACCGTCGGCCGAGCTGATCTCGGCGTCACGATCAATGACCGGTGGTACGTCGAACCGCCCCGCCCTCGCCTCGTCGTGGCGCAGGGCATCCCGAAGGGCGATCGCGCAGAACTCGCCGTGCAGATCATGACGGAGGTCGGCGTCGACGAAATCGTGCCCTGGGCGGCCGCCCGGTGCGTGGCGATCTGGCGCGGAGACCGCGCCGTGAAGGCTCGCGACAAGTGGGCCGCCACCGCACGAGAGGCGACGAAACAGGCGCGCCGACCGTGGCTACCCGTCATCGCTGAGTCGGCGATGTCGACGGCCGCGCTCGCCACACGTACGGCGGATCTGGTTGGTACCGCACCGCCCGGCGCCGTCTTCGTGCTTGACGAGGATGCCAGCACACCGCTGACCGCGGTGCCGCTGCCGCCGGTCGGAGACATCGTGATCGTCGTCGGTCCGGAGGGCGGCATCGCACCGGAGGAACTCGTCACGCTGATGGCGGTGGGCGCCGTGCCGGTTCGACTGGGACCGCACGTGTTACGTACGTCGACGGCCGGCGCCGCTGCGCTGAGCGCTCTCGCCACGCGTCTCGGCCGCTGGTAGGCACGGCGGGTGGCGCGCACCGCGCCGGGCGGCGGGCGCGGCGCTGGCTAGCGCGCCTGCCCTGAGTTCGAGCTGACCATTAAGCCGGACTCGTCGACCGCCTCGAAGTCGCTGCCGACGAGCGTGCCCAACGCGTGCAGCGCGTCGTTGTTGAAGTGCGAGTCGGGCGCGCCGGAAATGAACCATGGCGATCCGTTGTCGGCGACGATGATGCCGTACGTCTTCATGGCCTGCGCCACGATGCGCGCCTGTGACGGCAGGTGCGAGATGTCGACGCTCGCTTTGAGGCGCAGCCGCAGACCCATTGGCGGCAACGACGTGTTGCTCGACGACGATGCTTGGTGGCGCGCCGGCCAGATATACGCGGCCTGGGTGTCCGGCACGGTTACCCGGATCGCGTGGTCGATGTGTCCCGACTTCATATCGGCCCAAGTCACGAGACCGGGGAGGATCGGGAGTCCGGCCGCGTCCGCAGACGTCCACCCGGCCGGTCGCAGCTTGTTGCTGGCCAGATTGAAAATCGCGCCGGAACCTGCCTTCCACCCGGTACTCGTCGGGTACGCCGCGTATAGCTCGTAGTCGATGCAGTGCGCCGGGTCGTAGAGGATCACGTGTCGGTCGCCGGTGCTGGATGGCCCGCCCTCGATCGCCGGGTTCTTCGGAATCGGATACGGACCCTTGTCGCTCTCCGGTGCGTACTGGAACGTGACCTTCGTCTTGGCCTGAGTGGCCGAGACCGTGGTGATCGGTATCCCGATCGGCGCGCCCTGATACTGCCCGGAACCGAAGTCGGCATGTACCGGCGCGGTCGAGCCGATGCTCTTCACGTACGTCGCCGATTTCGCCAACACCGGAAGGTGCGAGATGTTGGCACGCCAGACGTTGTCGGCGGGCAGGATCGAGCAGCTGCCGGGCGAAGTGGTCGCAGACGGTGTGCTGCTCGCGCCAGGAGACGGCGAGCCGGACGGCGATGCAGTCGCGCTGCCGGCTACCATCCTCGGCTGGGTGGCAATCAACGGTTCGCCGCTCGTCAGGCGGTGCGGGGCGCTGGTGCACCCAGCGGTCAGCGCGACCGCGATCGCGACGATGGCAATCAACCGAGATCGGGAGGGCACCCCGGCATTCTGCGCCGCTCGATGCGGTGCCTCAACTGCGCGGCTGATGGCCGTACACCGAAATAGGGGGTTAAATCGCGCGCATGGCACGGTTCGTGGTGATCGCGTACCGGTCGATCATGGCCGTGCTGGTGTTCGCCGCGGTTGTCGTCCAGCTGGTCCACGCCGTCACCGCGACGCCGGCTGGCAGTGCAGCGAACTTCTTCAGCCTGTTCGCGATCGAGGCGAACATCCTTGCCGCCGCCGTGTTCCTGGTCGGCGCGGTGCCTCGATGGCGACCGAGCAAGCCGTGGTACGACGGCGCGCGAGGTGCCTCGGCGACGTACATGTCGGTCACCGGTCTGGTGTACGCCGCGCTGCTGTCCGACGTACCCGCCAGCGTCGACGCGACAGTGCCGTGGGTGAACGAGGTGCTGCACTACCTGATGCCCCTCGTGGTGTTCCTCGACTGGCTGTTCGTCCCGCCGCGTCGCGAGGTGAACCTCCGCGTGGCGGCGTGGTGGACCGCGTTTCCGCTCGGGTACGCGCTCTACTCACTGATCCGGGGCGCCGTGGTGCACTGGTACCCGTACCCGTTCCTGGATGTCGACCTGCACGGCTACGGCAGCGTACTGATCAATCTCATCGGGATCGGCGTCGGCTCGATGGTGTTCGTGGCGGCGATCGCCTGGCTCGGCAACGCGATGCAATCCGGTCGTACGTCGTCGTCGCGCGATGACGCGAGTGCTCCGGACGGCGAAGCGGCCAGCGGTGACGCTCCCGCTGTCGACGTCGTCGACGGCGCGCAACCGGCGCCGTCCTCGGCAACCGGTGGCGCATCGCTCGGTGCTGCCTCGGGTCTGCGGCCACCCGCTGCGCCGAGAATGGACGACTCGACCTTGGTCCTGCCGGTGATCACGCCGCGCAGCGCGCCCCAGGACTCATTGCAGCCCGCGCGCCCGAGCGAGCCTACGAGGTCCGACCCGGCCGGCTGACAGTTCACCACACCCGTAGCGCGAAACGCTTGAATCGGACAACGCGCACGCAACCGGATAGTTGACGGCGATGTGTCGGTTCGGCTGGATACCATGGTGTTCCAGAAATGGCGTACAGCCAGAAATCAGAACAGCACCGAGAGGCGGCAAGGCCAGTCGGCCGACCCATGACCACCAGCCCACCACCGAGCACCGCGACCTCAACGCCCGTGACCGGGCAACGCGGCGCCCGGGTTCAGACCAAGATCACAGTGAACGACCCGCGGCTGATGGTCAGCCTGCTCGGGCCCGGCGACGAGACGCTCAAGCTCATCGAGTCGTCACTGAACAGCGACATCCTGGTGCGTGGCAACGAAATCACCGTGTCTGGCTCGCCAGCCGACAACGCGCTCGCAGAGCGCCTGTTCGCCGAGCTGCTCGAGCTGATCGAGAAGGGCGAGACGCTCGGACGCGACGCCGTGCAGCGCATCGTGGGAATGCTCAAGCAAGGCACTGAGGAGCGTCCCGCCGAGGTGTTGACGCTCAACATCTTGTCCCGCCGCGGTCGCACGATTCGCCCCAAGACGCTCGGCCAGCGCCGCTACGTCGACGCGATCGACGCGCACACCGTCAACTTCGGCATCGGCCCGGCTGGCACCGGCAAGACCTACCTGGCGATGGCCAAGGCGGTCCAGGCGCTGCAAGCCAAGCAGGTCAACCGGATCATCCTGACGCGGCCGGCCGTGGAGGCCGGCGAGCGGCTCGGCTTCTTGCCCGGCACGCTCTACGACAAGATCGATCCATACCTGCGCCCGCTCTACGACGCGCTGCACGACATGCTCGACCCGGAGTCGATTCCGCGTCTCATGCAGGCCGGCACGATCGAGGTCGCGCCGTTGGCATACATGCGCGGCCGCACTCTCAACGACGCGTTCATCATCCTCGACGAGGCGCAGAACACCACGCCCGAGCAGATGAAGATGTTCCTGACCCGTCTCGGGTTCGGTTCGAAGATCGTGGTGACCGGCGACATCACCCAGGTCGACCTGCCGGCCGGCACTCGCAGCGGCCTTCGCGTCGTGCAGCAGATCCTGCAGGACGTGGAGGATGTCTATTTCTCACTTCTGACCAGTGCCGACGTCGTTCGACACCGGTTGGTCAGCGACATCGTCGACGCATACGCGCGGTGGGACGAGGAGCAGCAGGGCGAGGGCGTTCGAGCGTTGCCGGGCCGGGACGGCGGTCGAGACCGGCCGTCTGGCGGGCGGGCGTCAAGCGGTCGCGCCGGGCGGCGCCGATAGGTTGTGGCACCCCACGGTACCCACGGTTCGCGGCGCGGCCTGGTGCCGCATGGTGGTCGGGTAGCCCACCACACCGGGCGTTTCGTCGCTCGGTCGTCGCTACGGCGTAAACCGCCCAGCGACGGCGTCAACTCCCCCGTAGCGGCATCGTGGCGGCTACAGTCGGCTGTATCGTGCGGTGCCGGCCCACCGACGCGCGGCGTCGATCCGAACGCCGCCGATCCGCCAGCCGTCGACGGCGCCGAGCCGTCGAGCCGTCGAGGCGGCGGCGTGGCGGACACGAGCCGCCCACCGCCCGCGAGCTGATCACTAACAGGAGCCCTGCACCAGTGTCCATCGAGATCGCCAACGAGTCCGGCGCCTCCGTCGACTCCGACAAGGTGCTCGCCGTCGCTCGCTTCGTGCTCGACGAGATGGGCGTCAACCCGCTGGCGGAGCTGTCCGTGCTGCTGGTGGACATCGACTACATGACCGAGCTGAACCATCGGTGGATGGGCGCCGACGGCCCGACCGACGTGCTCGCGTTCCCGATGGAGGAGTCGAGCGTCGATCACGGTCCGAGCGAATCCGTCGGCGAGCCGGCGCTGCTCGGCGACATCGTGTTGTGCCCCGAGGTAGCGGCGAAGCAGGCCGCCACGGCCGGCCACGGCGCCGATGACGAGTTGCATCTGCTGACCGTCCACGGCGTGCTGCACCTGCTCGGCTACGACCACGCAGACCCGGAAGAAGAGCGGGAGATGTTCACGTTGCAGGCGCGGCTGCTGGGCGGCTGGCAGCGCAGCGTCGGCCGGCCGGTGGTCGGCGCACCACCAATCCCGACGCGCGGCGATGCCACGCGGCCTGCTGATGACACAGCGCCGATGCGTAGCGATGCCGCGAGGCCGGGCGACCGCTCCGGCCCGGACCGGACAGCAGGGCCGTCGGCACCGGATGCCGAGTCCGGCCCGGCACGCAACTAGGACACACGATGCAACAGACCAGCCTCCCCGATACTCAGCTCATCATCGTCGCGGTGTTGCTGTTGCTCCTCGGCGGCCTGTTCGCGATGACCGACTCGTCGTTGCAGCGCGTCTCCGCGGCGCGGGCCACCGAGATGGCTCGCGATGGCTCGCGCGGCGCCAAGGCGTTGCAGGCAATCGTCGGCGACAACCTGGTCCGCCACCTGAACCTGTTGCTGTTGCTGCGGGTCTTCTGCGAGCTCGGTGCCACCACGCTCGTCGCGCTGGTGGTCTTCGACAGTCTGGATACGCGTTGGCTGTCGGCGCTGATCGTGGCCGGCTCGATGACGATCGTGACGTTCGTCGTCGTCGGCGTCGCGCCGCGGACGATCGGACGTCAGCACGCGTATACGGTCGCGCGCTATGCGGCGCCGGTGGTGCGCTGGCTCGGCCGGGTGCTCAACCCGCTCGCCTCGCTGCTGATCCTGATCGGCAACGCGTTTACGCCCGGCCGCGGCTTCCGCGAAGGACCGTTCGCGTCCCAGGTCGAGCTGCGCGAGCTGGTGGATCTCGCGGAACAACGCGGCTTTGTCGAGCACGGCGAGCGTGACATGATCCACTCCGTGTTCGCCTTGGGCGACACGATCGCGCGCGAGGTCATGGTGCCGCGCACCGACATGGTCTATCTCGTCGAGCACGCGACCCTGCGCCAGGCCCGTGCGCTGGCGCTGCGGTCCGGGTTCTCCCGCGTACCGCTGATCGGCGAATCGGTCGACGACGTGCTCGGCATCGTTTACTTGAAAGACGTCATCAAGATGATCGACGCGGGCCATGCGGAGACCGACCTCGCCCGTGACGTCATGCGGCCGGCCATCTTCGTACCGGAGTCGAAACCAGTCGACGATCTGCTCTCCGAGATGCAGGCGGCTCGTACGCACATGGCGATCATCGTGGACGAGTACGGCGGCACCGCGGGGCTCGTCACCATCGAGGACATCCTCGAGGAGATCGTCGGCGAGATCACCGACGAATACGACGTGGAGCGCCCGCCGGTCGAGCGTCTCGACAACGGGTCGATCCGGGTGACCGCACGACTTCCGGTGGAGGATCTCGGCGAGCTGTTCGACGTCGAGATCGACGGCGATGAGGTGGAAACGGTCGGCGGGCTACTGGCGCAGGCACTCGGCCGGGTACCCATCCCGGGTGCACAGGCCACTGTGGACGGTCTGCTGCTCACCGCCGAGGGTACGACCGGCCGGCGCAACCGCATCGATACCATCCTCGTGCGCACCGCGGAACCGGACGACGGCGAGCCGGCGTTGCAGAAGGAGAGGCAACCGGCCGATGCCTGACGCAGCCACGGATCGCGGCGCCGGGCTGTCCGCCGAGGACGCGAAGTTGGTCACCCTGGCGCGTGCTGCGCGAGCACGGACCGGTGCGCTCGAAGGAGCGGCGGTACGAGACGGTGACGGTCGAACGTACGCCGGCTCGAACGTGCAGCTGCCATCACTAGCGTTGACCGCGCTGCAGTTCGCGGTTGCGTCGGCGGTCAGCGCCGGCGCTACCGTCGTCGAGGCGGCCGCCGTGGTGAGCGACTCCCGCTCGCTGGACGTCGCCGGCCGGTCGGCGGTCGGTGACGTCAGCCCCGAGGCGCCGATCCACTTGGCTGCTCCCACCGGCGACCTGGTCTCGACGTACCCCGGAATCGGTGGGGATGAGCCCGACGGCGATCGAGGCGCAGATGCCGCCGACGCCGGCGACGGACGTCGCGTGACTCCGTGACCGACCCTGACCGCTCGGTCTCCGTGCCGGGGGACAGCGGATTCCGGGCCGGCTTCGCGTGCTTCGTCGGCCGGCCCAACGCCGGCAAGTCAACGCTGGCGAACGCGATCGTCGGCCAGAAGATCGCCATCACGTCGAGCAAGCCGCAGACCACGCGGCATGTGATCCGAGCCGTCCTGCACCGGCCGGACGCGCAACTGGTCCTCGTGGACACGCCCGGTTTACACCGTCCCCGTACCCTCCTCGGCGAGCGGCTCAACGACCTGGTCCGCCAGACGTGGAGCGAGGTCGACGTGATCGGGCTGTGCATTCCCGCGGACGAGCCGGTCGGTCCGGGTGACCGCTTCATCAGCTCGGAGATGGCCGAGTTGAAGCCGACGATGGTGGCAGTGGTCACGAAGACCGACCTCGTCGACCGCGGCCGATTGGCCCAGCAACTCGTCGCGGTGAGCCAACTCGCCGACTTCGCCGACATCGTGCCGTGCAGCGCGGTCTCCGGCGACCAACTCGACGTACTCGTCGACGTGCTGTGCCGTCACCTGCCCGCGTCGCCGCCGCTCTACCCGGACGGCATGATCACCGACGAGCCGGAACAGGTGCTGGTGGCCGAGCTGATCCGCGAGGCGGCGCTGGAAGGCGTACGCGACGAGCTGCCGCACTCGATCGCCGTGGTGGTCGAGGAGATGCAAGTGGAGCCGCACGTGACGCGGATCTTCGCGGACCTCTACGTGGAGCGGCCCTCACAGAAGGCGATCGTCATCGGCCACCGTGGCGGACGGCTGCGCGATGTCGGCACCCGGGCACGCGCCGGCATCGAGGAACTGCTGGGCGGCAACGTTTACCTGGACCTGCACGTACGTATTGCCAAGGAATGGCAGCGCGACCCGAAGCAGCTTCGCCGGCTCGGGTTCTAAACCTCGGCGGCCGGCTGCCGGTCGCCGGCCGCCGGTTGCGAGATCCGGTCAGTTCGTCGGGTATCCAGTCGGCGGCGGAGAGCCCTGCGTGGCCGACTGCTTCGATCCTTTCTTCGGGAACCACTTCGCGGCGAGCCAGACGAAGAGGATCGCCAGCGCGATCTGGATGCCGTGCCGGATCCAGTCGACCCCGTTCGTATCGCCGACCCCGAGTCCGTGTGCGATGAATCCGCCGGCAAGAGCGGCAGCGATGCCGGCGATCACCGTTACGGTCATGGAGATGTTCTGCTTGCCGGGCAGGAGCAACCGACCGAGGACGCCGATGATCGCCCCGCCGATGACCGCCCACAGCACGTCGAAGAACCACGACATGGTCCGTCCCCCCGTCCCGTCCGGGTCCTGTCGCCCTCACGGTATCCGCGATCTTGGATCGAAATGGTGGAAAGGCTAAGTTGGGGAGCGCCGCGGTGCCCCCGTCGCACCGTTCGGTGACAATGGCGGCGTGGCCGGCGGCTTCCGCAGCAAGCTTTATCGCGACGACGCGGTGGTGTTGCGCTGCCAGAAGCTCGGTGAGTCGGACCGCATCGTCACGCTTTTCACCCGACGCCACGGCCGGGTGCGGGCGGTTGCCAAGGGCGTCCGCCGGACGACGTCGAAGTTTGGCGGACGTCTCGAGCCGTTCGGGCACGTCGACGTGCAGATCGCCGAGGGCCGCAGCGCACTGCACACCATCGCGCAGGTCGAGGGCATTGACCTGTACGGTGGTCGGCTGGTCGGCGACTACCCGCGCTATACGGTGGCGAGTGCGATCGCGGAGACCGCGGAGCGGTTAACCGCGATCGAAAACGAGCCCGCGCTCCCGCTCTACCTCCTCACGCTCGGAGCCTTGCGGGTGCTTGCCGCCGGGGAGCACACCGCGTCCCTCGTACTGGACGCCTATCTGATGCGCGCGATGGCCGCGGCCGGGTGGGCGCCGGCACTCGACGCGTGCGCGGTGTGCGGCACGCGGGGCGCGCACCGGGCATTCTCCGTACCAGCGGGTGGCACCGTTTGCCCGGACTGCCGACCGCCCGGCGCGTCGCATCCGTCGCCGACCGCGTTGTCCCTGATGTCAGCGCTCGCCGCCGGCGACTGGGTGCGCGCGGAGGGCACCGATCCGGCCTGTCGACGTGAGGCATCTGGCCTTGTGGCGGCGCACCTGCAATGGCATCTTGAGCGCGAGTTACGCTCGCTGCCGTTGGTTGATCGAGCCGACCGGGAGCGCGCGTGATCAAGAAGGCCGACATGTCGGGGTGCCGGACGTGACCGGTCGACCGACGATCGACGCGACATGATCAGGGCGACGTCGCGCCGCGAGTTCGCGCCGCCGTCGCCGCATCCGAGCGGCGTACGCCCACCGCGCCTGCCCGCTGGCACGGCGCCGAACCATGTCGCGATCATCATGGACGGCAACGGGCGATGGGCGAAGCAACGCGGGTTGCCGCGCACCGAGGGACACGCGCGTGGCGAGGCGGCGCTGTTCGATGTGATCGAGGGCGCCATCGAGCTCGGCATCCGCAACCTGTCCGCATACGCGTTCTCCACGGAGAATTGGCGGCGGTCGCCGGAGGAGGTGCGGTGGCTGATGGCGTTCAACCGCGACGTCATCCACCGCCGTCGCGACCAGTTCGTCGAGATGGGCGTTCGGGTGCGGTGGGTCGGCCGCCGGCCGAAGCTCTGGCGCAGCGTCATCCATGAGCTCGAGATCGCCGAAGAGATGTCACGCGACAACGACGTGATCGACTTGTTCTTCTGCGTGAACTACGGCGGGCGGGCCGAGATCGCGGACGCGGCCGCCGCGCTGGCCGCCGACGCGGCCGCCGGCCGGATCAAGCCGGACAAGGTCAACGAGAAGGTGTTTGCGCGCTACCTCGACGAGCCCGACATGCCAGACGTCGACCTCGTCGTGCGCTCCTCCGGAGAGCAACGGTTGTCAAATTTCCTGATCTGGCAGGCGGCGTACGCGGAATACATCGCGCTCGATACCTACTGGCCGGACTTCGACCGCCGCCATTTGTGGTACGCGTGCGAGAAGTACGCGCAACGTGACCGCCGCTTCGGCGGCGCCATCCCGAATCCGATTGCTCCGCCGCCTGCCAACATCTGACGTCCGGTGTCGTTATCGCTGCGCTCCGTGAGCCAATCCGTCAAGATCCACTGAGTTCACCCATTTCGGATAAGGTCCGAACGTATGAGGATCTCGGTGCGCGGATTGACGTTCGACGTCTCGGTCGAAGGACCGACGGATGGCCCGGCCGTCCTGCTTCTGCATGGGTTCCCGCAGAACGCCACCGAGTGGCAGCGCGTGTTGCCGGCGCTGCACGCGGCAGGGTTGCAGACCGTCGCACCGAACCAACGCGGCTACTCGCCGGGTGCCCGGCCGGCCGAGCCGGAGGCGTACGAGATGAAGGAGTGCGTCGCGGACGCCGTCGCACTGCTCGACGAACTTGGCTTTGAGCAAGCGCACATCGTCGGCCACGACTGGGGCGCCGCGGTCGCGTGGCGATTGGCCGCCGAATATCCGCACCGTGTGCAGACGTTGACCGCGGTGTCGGTGCCGCACACCAATGCGTTCGGCGCGGCACTGGCAAGCGACGACGACCAGAAGCAGCGGTCCTCCTACATGACGCTGTTCCGCCAGCCCGGACACGCCGAGGACGTGTTGCTTGCTGACGACGGGGCACGGCTGCGCGCGATGTTCGGCGGCTGCCCGTCGGAGTTGGTGCCGGACTATGTCGAACCCATGCTCGACCGCTCCGCGCTGACTGCCGCGTTGAACTGGTATCGCGCCATGTCGCGGGATTCGCTCGCCTGCCCCGACGTGACCGTCCCGACGACCTACGTGTGGGGCGACAACGACCTCGCGGTCGGGCCGACGGCGGCACGCGGCTGTGCGCGACACGTGTCGGCGGACTACCGGTTCGTCGCACTGACCGGCGTGAGTCACTGGATCCCCGACGAGGTGCCCGGCGCGATGGCCGACGCGATCCTCGCGCGCATCGAGGACTGAAGTCTCGCCGGATCTGATCGGAACGGATGCTGTTAGGACGAGCCTACCCGCGGGTAACGTGGGTAATGCGTAGCGGTGCTCTTCGATCCGGGAGGTGGCCATGACGGCGACGGAAGCACGCACCGGCGATAACCCGACCGGCAACACGGCCACAACCGCGAGCGGCCCGGCATCCGACGCCCCCGCACAGGTGGCCGGCCACGTCGACGAACGTCAGGCGCGCCAGGTCGCGGAGGCCGCGCGCGAAACCGACTGGCGTAAGCCAAGCTTCGGCAAGCAGCTGTTCCTCGGCCGGCTGCGGATGGACCTGATCGCGCCGTGGCCGACGCCGGCCGCCGACAAGCAGGCCGACGGCGAGGCATTCCTCGCGAAGCTCAGTGACTATGTGCACGCACACGTGGACAGCGCACAGATCGAGCGGGACGCCCGCATCCCGGACGAGGTGTTCCAGGGACTCGCCGAGCTTGGTGCATTCGGCATGAAGATCGACAAGTCGTACGGCGGGCTCGGCCTGTCGAACCTCTACTACTGCCGCGCGCTCGCGCTCGCGGGCTCGGCCAGCGGATCCCTCGGCGCACTGCTGTCGGCACATCAGTCGATCGGCGTACCGCAGCCGCTCAAGCTCTTCGGCACCGACGAGCAGAAAAAAACGTTCCTGCCGCGACTCGCCGCCGGCGAGGTCTCGTCGTTCCTGCTGACCGAGTCGGACGTCGGCTCGGACCCGGCGCGGCTATCCACCACGGCCACTCCGGTGGAGGGCGGCTATCGCCTCAACGGCGTCAAGCTCTGGGCCACCAACGGAACGGTCGCGACCTTGCTCGTCGTGATGGCGCAGGTGCCGAAGTCGGCCGAGCACCGCGGCGGCATCACCGCCTTCGTCGTCGAGGGCGACTCGCCCGGCATCACGGTGGAGCGCCGCAACGCGTTCCTCGGCCTGCGCGGCCTGGAAAACAGCGTGACGCGGTTCCACGACGTGTTCGTCCCGGCCGACAACGTCATCGGCCGCGAGGGCCAGGGCCTGAAGATCGCGCTGACCACCCTGAACACCGGCCGGCTGTCACTGCCGGCGCAGTGCGTCGGCGCCGGCAAGTGGTGCCTGTCGGCGGCCCGGACCTGGACCACCGAGCGCGTGCAATGGGGATTGCCGGTCGGTCGACACGAGGCGATCGCCAAGAAGATCGCGTTCATCGCGGCCACCACCTACGGCCTCGAGTCCATGTTGGACCTGTGCTGCATGCTGGCCGACGACGACCGCAACGACATCCGGATCGAAGCGGCGTTGGTCAAGCTATACGGCTCGGAGATGGCCTGGCAGATGGCCGATGAACTGATCCAGATCCGGGGCGGCCGCGGCTACGAGACCGCTGAATCGCTGCGCGCTCGTGGCGAGCGCGGCATCGCGGCCGAGCAGATGCTGCGCGACCTGCGCATCAATCGCATCTTCGAGGGCTCGAGCGAGATCATGCATCTGCTGATCGCACGCGAGGCCGTCGATCAACACCTGTCGGTCGCCGGCGACATCATCGATCCGGAGGCCAGCGTCGGCCGCAAGGCCAAGGCGGGCGCCGCCGCCACCGGGTTCTATGGCCGCTGGCTGCCCACGCTCGCGGTGGGCAAGGGCCAGGTGAAGGGTGGGTACGCCGAATATGGCGCGCTCGCGCCGCACGTACGGTTCGTGGAGCGCTCGGCACGCCGGCTGGCCCGCGAGACGTTCTACGGCATGGCGCGGTGGCGCGGAAAGATGGAACGCAAGCAGGCGTTCCTCGGCCGGATCGTGGACATCGGGGCAGAGCTGTTCGCGATGACGGCGGCCTGTGTGCGCGCGAACGCCGAGCGCCGACCGGAGGGCGTCGAGCTCGCGGATCTGTTCTGCCGGCAGGCGCGGTTGCGGGTGCGTACCCTCTTCGACGAACTGTGGAACAACACCGACGCGCGCGACGTGGCCTTCAGTCGAAGCGTCGCGGAGGGGCGTTACGGGTTCCTGGAGGACGGTGTCGTCAAGCCGCCGAGCGACGGCGACGTGGTCTCGTCGTGGGAGTCGGGACCGTCGACCGCGACCGATGTCCGCCGCCGCATCCCGAAGCGGCCGACGTAGCGCCGCGGTCGGCTTCCGATCATCCGGTCGCGCAGGCCTGACACGTACCGAAGATCTCCACCGTGTGGCTGATGTCCACGAATCCGTGTTCGTTCGCGATGCGGTCCGCCCAGCTCTCCACCGTCGGGCCGGCGACCTCAACGGTCCGGCCGCAGCGCCGGCACACGAGGTGGTGGTGATGGCTGCGGCTGCATTGCCGGAACAGTTGCTCGCCGCTAGGCAGCCGCATCACGTCCACCTCGCCGGCGTCGGCCATCGTCTGCAGCGCGCGGTAGACGGTGGTCAGGCCGACGCGATCGCCGCGACCGCGAAGCAGGCCGTGAAGCTCTTGCGCGGTACGGAAGTCGTCGACCTCCGCCAGCAACGCGGACACGGCGTGCCGTTGCCGGGTATTGCGCTGCCGGCCGGCGGCGTCGTCAGGCAGGCGCATGGTCGCCTCCGTCGTCTCCTCCGTCGTCGGTGTCGGCGTAAGCGTTGGTGGACGCAGAGCTCGCGGTCGCCGCACCCTCGTTAGCGTGCACGATCGCGTCGGCCACGATGCGGGAGACGTGGTCGTCGGCGAGCGCGTATTCGATCTCCCGACCACGCCGCGCACCGCGAACCACACCGGCGGATCGCAAGATCCGCAGATGCTGAGACACAAGCGGCTGCGTCACGCCGAGCGAGTCGACGAGTTCGTGGACGCACCGTACGCCGCCGCTCGCCAGCTCGATGACGATGGCGAGGCGCAACGGCGCGGCGAGCGCGTGCAAAAGAGCGCTCGCGACGCTGTATCGCCGGTATTCGGTCGCGTCCATCGTGCTCCCAACGTATCCGGGCGGAACGCAGATGACAATCATTGTCATCTGCGTCCGACGGGCCGCCGCGGCTAGGAGCGGATCTTGTACGCCGCGATCGCGAGCAGGCCGACCAGCACGATCACACGCATCGCGCGGGTCTGTGGCGGCGTGACCGGCCAGGTGTGCGTCAGCAGCCACCCGAGTGCGGAAACGATGGCGAAGAGCAGGATTGCACCGGTCCAGCCGGGCAGGAACAGCGCGACGAGGATGACCGCCAGCGCACCGAGGAACACGCCGGTACGGCCGCCACCGGCGAGCCGTTGCAAGATCCCGTTCGGCATGTGCCCTGCCTTCGTCGCGGCGCCCCGGTGCGGCGGGGCATCGATATCGTGGAGCCCTGGATGCGGTCGACCTTGGATACGGTAGACCGACCACCGACCGACCAACGAGGATGGGCCGCGATGCTCGTCGTGAACCGGTTCATCGTGCCGCCGGAGGAGCCTGCCCACGCGGACTTCGCCGAGCGTGCCGCGGCGGCGCTCGAGGTGCTGGCGGCCCGGCCGGGGTACGTGCGCGGCGCGCTCGGCCGGGCGTACGACGACCCGACACGCTGGAGCCTGCAGACCGAATGGGAGTCGGTCGGCGCGTACCGCCGGGCACTAGGCAACTTCGACGTACGAGTGCACGCGACGCCACTGCTCGCGAGCAGCGTCGACGAGCCGTCCGCGTACGAGGTGCTGGCGAGCGCCGCACCAGGCGGCACGGTGACAACGTCGACGAGCGACCGCGCATGAGTACGCCGCCGATGCCGCCGCCGACTGTCGTACCGGCCCCGCCGCCCGGTCCCGGCGTACGGCCGCCGTTCGTCGCACCGCCGACTGACGGCAACCGGCGGCGCCTGTGGACCGGTCTCGGCATCGGTGCGGCGGTACTCGTTCTCGTCTGTGGTGGCGGCATCGCGGGATTCGCGGCTCTAGTACGCGGAACCGTGCACGAGCGCAGCGTGAACGCGACGAGGGCGGTCACGGAGTTCCTCACCGATCTGGAGCACGACGACTTCGCTGGTGCGTACCGCGCTCAATGCGAACCGCTGCGCGAACGGTTGACGCTCGCCGAATTCACCGCGGACTTCTCCAACCCGTCGCTCGAATCGTTCCGGCTCGACCAGCCGGAGATCTCCACCGACGCGACGATCGTGCCGGTGCAACTCACGTTCGACGATGGTGGCACCGTGCACGACCGCATCGTCGTGATCGTCGAGTCGGACGGGACGAGCCGGGTCTGCGGCGAGGAATGAGCGGGTGCAACCGTACCCATCAATTGATCTTGGGCTGGGAAATGCGGGGGTGCACGCGCGGCGGGCACCGTAGCCTGGAAGGATCAGTGCGTTTCCAGGTCCGCAACGCGGAGCTACGCCGGCAGCCAGCCGGCGCCTTACGGAGGTGCCCATGCCCGTCGATCGCATCGATGCCGTCACGAGCCTCGCGAAACACCGCGGTTTCGTGTTCCCATCCAGCGAGATCTATGGCGGAAGCCGGTCGGCATGGGACTACGGTCCGCTCGGCGTCGAACTCAAGGAGAACATCCGCCGGCAGTGGTGGCGATCGATGGTGCAGGAGCGCGACGACATCGTGGGCATCGACTCGGCCGTGATCCTCGCCAAGTCGGTGTGGGAGGCATCCGGCCACATTGCCGAGTTCGTCGACCCGCTGACCGAATGCCAGTTCTGCCACAAGCGTTTTCGGGCCGATCACCTGGAAGAGGCGTACGAGGAGAAGCACAACCACCCGCCGACCTCGCTCGCCGACCTGAACTGCCCGAACTGCGGCAACAAAGGCACGTTCAGCGAGCCGAAGATGTTCAACGGCCTGATGAAGACCTACCTCGGCGCGGTCGAGAGCGACGATGGCCTGCACTACCTGCGGCCCGAGACGGCCCAGGGCATCTTCATCAACTACCGCAACGTCGAGACGTCCGCGCGGATGAAGCCGCCGTTCGGCATCGCGCAGATCGGCAAGAGCTTCCGGAACGAGATCACGCCGGGCAACTTCATCTTCCGTACGCGTGAGTTCGAGCAGATGGAGATGGAGTTCTTCGTCGAGCCTGGCACCGACGAGACCTGGCATGAGTACTGGCTCCAGCAGCGCTGGGACTGGTATGTCGGCCTCGGCCTCTCGCCGGACAACCTGCGCTTCTACGAACACCCGCAGGAGAAGCTGTCGCACTACTCGAAGCGGACGGTCGACATCGAATACCGCTTCCGGTTCAGCGGCAGCGAATACGGTGAGCTCGAAGGCATCGCGAACCGTACCAACTTCGACTTGTCCACCCACTCGAAGCATTCCGGCGTCGATCTGTCGTATTTCGACCAGGAACGCAAGGAGCGCTGGGTGCCCTACGTCATCGAGCCGGCCGCGGGCGTCGGTCGTTCGATGCTGGCGTTCATGCTCGAGGCGTACGACGAGGATGAGGCACCGAACACCAAGGGTGGCGTGGACCGCCGGACGGTGATGCGCCTCGACCCGCGCCTCGCGCCGGTGAAGGTGGCCGTGCTTCCGTTGTCCCGCAACGAGCGCCTCACGCCGAAGGCGAAGGACCTCGCGGCCGCGCTGCGCAAGCGCTGGGTCGTCGAGTTCGACGACGCACAGGGCATCGGCAAGCGATACCGACGTCAGGACGAGATCGGCACACCGTATTGCGTCACCGTCGACTTCGACACGCTCGACGACAACGCGGTGACGGTAAGGAATCGCGATTCGATGGAGCAGGAGCGGGTGTCGCTGTCTCAGGTTGAGACGTACTTGACGGAGCGGCTTCCGGTCTGTTGACGGTTGCGGTTTAGGGCTGGGCCGGCTTCCACACGGCGACGGGTAGAGCGTTTTAGGTCGTCGTGTGAAAGCCGGCCCCGCCCGATGCGCGCTGGTCGCGGTTCGTCGACACGCGGTGGGTTGAGGCTTTGCGGGTGTACGTGGTGCCGGAAGGGTCCCGTTGTGCCGGCGCTTCGGGGGCGGGTAGGGCTGGGCCGCCTTCCACACGGCGACGGGCAAAGCGTTTTAGGTCGTCGTGTGCAAGCCGGCCCCGCCCGATGCGCGCTGGTCGCGGTTCGTCGACACGCGGTGGGTTGAGGCTTTGCGGGTGTACGTGGTGCCGGAAGGCGCCATGGTTCGGCGTGCTTCGTGTGCGCGGCGTTAGGCGGGGGTTGGGAAGGTGAAACCGCCAGGGCGTGCATTGCGGTCGGCGATCAGCCCGGCGAGCGTCGAGATAGCGATCTCGGCCGGCGTGTGGGAGCCGATGTTCAGCCCGATCGGGCGGTGCACCTTGGCGATCAGCTCCTCGGGTACGCCGCGATCCTGCAACGCCTTGATGTGCGGCGCGGTATGGCGCGGGCTCCCCATCACACCGATCCAGCGGGCCGGGAAGGCCAGCGCGTCGGTGAGCACGTCACCGAGTTCGGGCCGGTCGTGGTCACACACCACGATGTCGGCGCGGGCGTCGGCGAAGCTTGGGTCGACCGTACTCGCGACGCCGTCCGCATTGGCCACGACGTCCGCGGTCACCTTGGCCTGGTCGGGCTCGACGAGGACGGTACGGAAGCCGGCGTCGCGCGCGAAGTGCATCAGGTACGACGACACCGGCGCCGCGAATACCGCGACGAGCGTACGGGGTTCCACCTCCGGTGGGAGGTCGCCGTGTGCCATCGCGCACGCAAGGTCGTGAGTCCCCTCGTGCACTGAACCGTCGGCATGCGTGTGCACGTGCTGCTCGGCGTTCTGCGTCACGCTTTCGACTCTAGAAGACGCCGGGCGGGCGCGGCCAGAGCCCGCCCGCGGCACTCAGGTCGGCTGGGCGTAGCTCCGGCACCAGTCGACGAGCGGCGTGACCGACTTCCAGTGGCGGGTGAGCACCGTGGCGAAGTCCGGCGCGACGCACTCGGCCGGCTCGAGCCGTCGTGACACGGTCAGGCTTTCGTGGCGCATCAGGTCCAGGCGCGGATGATCCGCCGCCACGCCTCGCGGGCGGGTACGCACCGCGTCGCCGCCGATGGCGTACCCACCTTTGACCAGCTTGCCCACGACGGCGACGAGCTTGGGACCCGAGATGCCATTGTCGATCGCGGCGCGGAAGCGGGCGGTCTGTGCCTTGTCGTGTGCATGGAATCCGCCGCCGACCATGATCCCGTCGGCGTCCAGCTGCATCCAGTAGCCGAGGCCGTGGGCCGTCTCGAGGAAGCCACCCTGCGCCGTCTTGTAGGGCGACTTGTCCGCGCTGAACCGTACGTCGCGGTAGGGCCGGAACATGGCCGGCGTGCCATCGAAGCGTGCCGCAAGCGACTCGAGGAGTGCCTGCATCGGTGCTCGTACGCGATCCTCGTAGACGTGTTTGTGCGCGGTCCAGTAGGCCTTCGAGTTGTCCGCGACGAGCCCTTCGTAGAACTCGAACGCCTCGTCGGAGAATCCGGTGAACGCCGTAGCAGCGGTGCGACCAGCCATGGCGACCATCCTGCCACCGGCGGCTTCCGGCGCGAACCGCAAGCGATCTGCCCCGCATCGCGGTCGAGTCGGCTTCGCGATCGGGTCGGTTCGTGGTCGTGTCGGTTCGTGGTCGTGTCGGTTCGCGATCGTGTCGGCTTCACGACGTCGCCGATGTCGCACGGCAACGGTAGGTTCACGCTGTGCCGACCTCGGAGGAGCGCGCGCTCGCGGACTGGTGCGCGATGTGGCTCGGTGCCCGGCCGGTCGACACCCTGTTCAGCTCCGGCCACCTGTCTCAGGTCACCGGTGTGGTGCTCGCCGATCGACGCCGGGTCGTCGTCAAGGTACGGCCGGACCACCCCCGGCTCGCCGGCTGTGCGTACGTCCACGAGCGACTGTGGCGGGTCGGGTTCCCGTGTCCGGAGCCGCTGGTCGGGCCGGTGCCGTTCGGCGGTGGGGGAGTGCACGGGTTGGTGGCCAGCGCGGAGACGCATATGCCCGGCGGAGACGTCCTAGCGGCGGCTGTGCCGGGTGCGGTGGACGCGTACGCCGGCCTGCTCGCACGCATGATCCGCCTCGCGCCGCCGGTCGCCGGCGTGACATCGATGACACCCGGTCCACCATGGACGGCGTGGGATCACACCGGCCCCGGAGTGTGGCCGGCGGCCGACGACCGGCCCGATGATCTGAACGCGATCCCAGACACGGTGTGGCTCGACGAGATCGGCGCCGCGGTGCAACGTCGGCTCACCGACTACGGGCCCGTCCGAGTGGTCGTCGGTCATGGCGACTTCGAGGCACATAACGTCCGGTGGCGCGGTCTCGAACCCGTCGCCGTGCACGACTGGGACAGCGTGATCGTGGCACCCGAGGCGATCGTTGTCGGGCTGGCCGCTGCCGCTTGGCCAGCCGGTGCCGGGCCGTTCGCGTCGCTTGATCAGACGGCCGCCTTTCTCGATGCGTACCAGCGAGCGACCTCGCGAACATGGCCGGTCGACGCCGTCGAAGCGGCGTGGGCCGCGGGATTGTGGTTGCGCGCGTTCAACGAGAAGAAGTGGCGGCTGGATGGCGTCATCGCGCTGGAGCCGGACGAGGCCGCCGAACGCTTGCAGCGGGCCGGCATAGCCACGTGATGGCCGGCGCCGCGTTGGCTACGGCTGCTTGGGCAGGTCGCACGTCACGCTCGCCGGGGCGGTCGTCGTGCCGCCGGCCGTCGGAACGGAAACGCGCGCGGTGAACTTGCTGCCCAACGACAGGCCGTTGATCTCCGCACTGGTGCCGATCGTGACCGACTGCGGGCCCGTACCCGTGAAGTGCAGTTCAGAGGCGGAGGCCGCGCCCTGGCTGAAGATCCATACGACGGTGACGATCTGCGGCCCGACGGCCACGCTGACGACCGACGAGAAGTCGGCCTGGTAGGGACAC